>NZ_CP046903.1 GCF_009789555.1 Stutzerimonas stutzeri | reverse complement strand
GCTCGGCATGAAAGCGCTCGCTCCCAGCCGCGGAGCCAATCAGCCATGTGGAGAAGAAGCACGGCAACCCGCGGGGATAACACCTAAAGACAGGGCGGATTTCCGCCTTTACTCAGGGTGTGAGGGCGGAGTTCCGCCAGAATTGTCGCGGCGCAGACCAAGCGCAACGGACAAGACCCGCCGGTGCTGGTCGGCGTAAGTTCAGGTGAGAGAAGCGAGAAGCAGGATGAACGTTGCCGGTGGAGCATGGCGATACGAAAGCAGGCGGTGGGCCCACACCGAGTGCCACTTATCTACCAGCAGCGTTGCGCGGCTGGGACGAGCCGATGGTAGGGAGCAGAGGTGTGAAGCAGAAGACTTTCGCCGATTCGTAATAGTCTCGGCTGGACCGGTGCCCGATTGCAGGCACCGGCGTTTATTGAACAGTACGGCCGCCGATTACTCTCGAGGCAGTGCTGCCTTTTTTTGATTGGCGCGCCGCGCCAACATGTTCAGCACCTCAACGCCAGCGGAGAACGCCATGGCGGCATACACATAGCCCTTGGGGACGTGGGCACCGAAACCCTCTGCGATCAGCGTCATTCCGATCATGAGCAGGAAGCCTAGGGCAAGCATCACTACGGTCGGATTGTCGTTGATGAACTTAGCCAGCGGGTTGGCCGCGACCAGCATCACGGTTACTGCGACAACGACCGCGATGACCATGATCGCCACATGGTCAGTCATGCCTACCGCCGTGATGATGCTGTCGACCGAGAACACCAGATCGAGCAGCAGGATCTGTGCGATCGCGGCGCTAAAGCCCATCACCGCAGCGTTCTCCAAAGGCTTGCCTTCAAACATGTCCCCGCCCGGCGTAGGGTCCATGCTGTGGTGAATTTCTTTGGTGGCCTTCCAAAGTAGAAACAGACCGCCTGCAATGAGGATCATGTCTTTCCACGACAAGGCATTGCCAAACAGCTCGACTACCGGCTCGGTGAGCTGAACGATCCACGCCACTGTGCCAAGCAGGCCCAAGCGCAGGATCAGCGCGAGGCCGATACCGATGCGCCGCGCTCGCTCCCGCTGATGCTCGGGAAGCTTGTTGGTTAAAATCGAAATGAAGATCAGGTTATCAATACCGAGAACCACCTCCATCGCGATCAAGGTGGCCAGGGCCACCCAGGTGGTGGGTTCGGAGAACAGCTGGATAAGCGATTCCATCAAGGGTCTCGAGGGTTAGGATGTGATGATGACGGTCCCGAAACAGAGGACCAAGGCGGCGAGAGCATATCCGGAACCCCTCATCGCAGAGAGCAGCAAGCCTGGGCTATTTGTTTCAAGACGATTCAACTCAAACTCGACGTCAAGCCGCCCGCGTCATTGCTCGAAAAACCAGTTGATCGCCGTTCGAAATAGGAGTGGGATACGCCTCGATCACTATCGATCACACCTTCTTCCTACCTCTCGTGAGCTTCTACATGAACGCCTATCACATAGTCCTTTGCACCATCCTCAGCTTGGGTGTCTTGGGTACCGGGGTCCTGCTCGACTATCGCAATGCTGAAAGAGATCGCGCTGCGCGTACAACCGACTATTCGAACCCCAACACCCTTCTGACGGGACGGGCCAAGCCACGAGACGAGGAGGCGAACGGGAAAGTCTAGTCACTGGCCATTGAGCGAGGCTCCGTTTGCTGCCCGCCCAAGCTCGACCGGAGCGGCAATAAGCCGAATGCACGGCATGGGCTTCACTCGATCTGTGGGTGGATATCCGCTTAGCCTCGCTGCTTCTTCCAAGCCTGGCTGGCGATCACCAATAACGTCACCGCAGTCAGCGGCAGTACATAGCCCATCATTGCATCGCCGAAGGTTTCAGCGAACGACTCGCCAGCGCTTGTCATGACCAGATAGGCGGTATAAGCGATGTAATAGGCCAGGAACAGCAGACCTTCCCAGCGACTGATGCTGTAGCCAGTGAAAAATATAGGCAGACACGCCAGCGCCACCGCAATCATCACCGGAAAATCGAACGCCAGGGCACTCGCCGCCACCGCAACGTCCTGCGGTGCGACTAGCGCCGACAGCCCCAGCACGCAAAGCAAATTGAAAATGTTGCTGCCAACGATGTTGCCCACCGCGATGTCCCGCTCGCCCCGAATTGCTGCAAGTATCGAGGTGGCCAGCTCCGGCAGGGAGGTGCCAACGGCAATCACCGTCAAGCCGATCACCAATTCTGACAACCCCAGCGCGCGCGCCAGCGATACGGCGCCCTCCACCAGGAAGTTGGAGCCGACCACCAACAAGACCAGGCCAACGATGACCAGACCTGCATTGATGAAGCTGGAGTAGCGCTTGGGGTGCGCGTCGGCGCTGAACTCTTTGGCAAACTCGTCGCTTGCGGCGGCCTCGGCATTCGCGCGGCGGCTGCTTTGAATGAGGAACAGCGTGTAGCCGATTATCGCGGCGAACAGCAACGTTCCATCGAGACGGCTAAGCGTGCCGTCCCACGCCAATGCATAGGTGACCAGACTGGCACCGATCATGATCGGCACATCAAGGCGGATCAATTGACGGGAGACGATCAAGGGCGCGATTAGCGCCGTGAGACCCAAAATGAACAAGACGTTGGCGATGTTACTGCCGACCACATTGCCGATTGCAATATCGCCACTGCCCGCAAGTGCCGCCTGCACGCTCACCGCGGTCTCAGGCGCACTGGTGCCGAACGCAACCACCGTTAAGCCAATAATCAGCGGGGAAATACCGAATTGGGCGGCCAGCTTTGCCGCGCCGCGCACCAATACCTCTGCGCCAAACACAAGGAGCACAAGGCCTGCGATTAGATAAGCAAACGTTATAAATGTCACGGCACGGGTCCTCTAAAATCAGCGATACAGTGTGCTGCAGTAGCAACATACTAGATCAGCCCTATGCGTCGTGACGTTAGCAATCATGCGTTTCAAATAATTGCTGCAGCAGTCTGTCAGCAACCACTGCTCTTGTGGCCGTGTCGATGTCGGCCAGTTTGTTACACTGGCAACAGAGGCAATCGATTATGCCGTGGGCAACCGAAGCGCAATGCTAGGCTGCCTGAAGCTGGTCACAGCGAAGTACCTGGAGGATGGGCGAGATGCCACGTCTGGATCGTAAACAAAGCTTTGGCGCGCTCCTGGAGACTGTCACCCAGCAGCGCCTTAGCCAAGTTGCGTCCGATGCTCTTGTGGAGCTCGCCAAACAGTTGTGGTACGAAGAGCGCGACCTCGTGCCGGTACTGCAGCGTGAAGTGGCGGGCAAGCTGCGCAAGCCTGAACAGAAGCTGCGAGCCCTCTATCTGGTCGACCTGCTGCGTCGCTTTCCCTGTGTATCAACGGAAAAAGCCGCGCGTCTAAAAGGCTTTGTCAGCAGCTGGTCGAACCTGAAACCGGCTGAACGCTCGCCGCGGGCGACCCAGTTGGTCTCTCGCTACAAGCTCGACAAGCTGGCCTATGAATGGGGGCTGGAGGAAGACGTCAGCAAGCAGATGCAGGATGTCCTGGCTTTCCAAACCCGCCATTACGCCGCCACTCAGGACGTGAAGACAGGCTATTCAGAGCCGGTGCCTGTCGGCTAGCTGGCAGCCTCCGCAGGCCCTCTAATTCGTCCTTTTTTCCAATTTTTCGATCTCGAGTCGGCCACGGATTGCGGGAATTATCTGCAATTATCTCGACATAGATAATTGATCAATTATTAACCGCCCAGGCGGGTTGCGAATCGTGTTCGACGCTCTTCTGCGAGTGCAACCAAGCGACTGATCCGTCCTTTCTCTCTGGATGGCTGTAGCGATTGGGCGCGAATCCTATTCCGACTGCCGATTGCCGCGCCGCAGTTCGTTGATCAGTGTCAGGATTGTTGCTAGGTTTCTGACATATTTCAAAAACCAGCCATCCATGAAATCCCTTTCCGCGGCAATCATCGAACACAGCAGGCTTCTTCCTGAAGGAGGCATCCTTGCACCAAACGAATTCCTTCACTTGGCTGACCGTGCTTCGGTGGACCAAGCATTCTCTCGATTAGCCAAGGGCGGGGAGTTAATGCGGATTTCACGCGGCCTCTATGTGGCGCCGGTCACCGGGCGCTTCGGCAAACGCGCGCCGGCGACGGAGAAGGTTATCAGTGCGATAGCTTCGAAAAGCCATCAGGTAATCGCGTTAAGCGGTGCCCGCGCAGCGAACCTTCTAGGGCTAACGCAACAGGTGTCGATTAGGGAGGTATTTGTTACCGGCGGACGGCCGAGAACCCTGCAGCTAGGCAAGGCTCAGGTGAGAATCGAGCATGCGCCGCATTGGCAAATCGCCCTCGGAACAACCATTGCTGGCGACGCTGTACGTGCGCTTGCCTGGCTGGGGAAACCCCACGCCCCAGAGGCAGTCGCCAAGCTGCGCACGTGCCTGTCGAGTAACGATTGGCAGATTTTGATATCGCATAGATCAAACCTTCCTCAATGGATGGCTGAAGCGATTGGGCGCGAAGCAGTCTTTGCTGAGCAGGGCTTCTGATGCTCGTTTAAATACAATAATTTAGAGAACGAATGTCCTAATTTTGCCTTATCTCGGCAAGACTCAGTTACGTCCTGAAAAGTCTTTATAAAACATGCGGATAGGAGGGAAGTGAGTGAATTTTCCCTTTATCTCGGCATGACCCCTTCTAGGGCTGACGCAGCAGGTGTCGATTAAGGAAGTATTTATCACCAGCGGACGGCCGAGAACCCTGCAATTAGGCAAAATTCAGGTGAGAATCGAACATGCGCCACAGTGGCAGGTCGCCCTCGGAGCGACCATTGCTGGCGACGCTGTACGTGCACTTGCCTGGTTGGGCAAACCCCACGCCCAAGAGGCAGTCGCGAAGCTGCGCACGTGCCTGTCGAATAGCGATTGGCAGGTCTTGAAATCGCATAGATCCAAGCTTCCTCCATGGATGGCTGAAGCGATTGGGCGCGAAGCAGTCTTTGCTGAGAAGGGATTCTAATATTCGTTTAAATACAATAATTTAGAGAACGAATGTCCTAATTTTTGCCTTATCTCGGCATGACCCCGGGTTCATGTCGTCTGTGCTCCATTGGTTGATTCAGTGACTGTTGCGCTCAGGTGGCCATCTGCAAAGGCCAGATCCAGCCGGCCGGCTGCCCGTGCCTGCTGTGCACTGGTAACGATTTCCCCACCAGGGGAACGGATCAGGGCAAATCCCCGGCTCAGCAGTGCGAGCGGGTTGGTCTTGTCGTAGAGGGTACCCGCCAGCGCCAAACGAGCATTTTCCCGTGCGATCAGGGCGAGCGACTGAGCGGAGGCCCTGGAAGCGCCCAGAAGGGCCTTCTGTCGCTCACTGGCGATCAGACCAAGGGTCAAGCGTGAAAAGCGATCCTGCGCAGCCTGCTGCTCGGCCTGCTGCTGGGTAATGAGCCGGGCTCGGCCGCTGTCAAACCGCGACTGACGGTCCAGCAGGTTTCGGTGCTCGGCATGAAGCCGCTCAACCACACGCCGGCTGAAGTAGCCCCATGCACGATCCAGGTACGGCCCCTGCCCCGCCACAAGCCGCTGAATCAGGGCGTTCGCCTGCTCTGCCCGCGCCCGCGCCGCCGATGCCTCGGACATGAGCGCCGTCTTGATGAACCCGATCACCTTGGACGGTGTGTCGAAACGCCGGTGCGCAACCAGATCGAGCACGCATTCGTCCACCTCGTGACCGATGCCGGTGAACACGGGCACCGGCAGCCGGCATACCCACGCCGCGAGGTTCGCATCGTTAAGCCAGGCCAGATCGCTCTTCGCGCCGCCTCCGCGAATGATTGCGACCGCATCGAAGCCCTGAGCCTGGTGACGCTCATGAACCTGCCGCAGCGCATCGCGAATGCTCTCGGAGCAATCCTTGCCCTGGAAGGTCGCTGCGAAATATTCGAACTGACACACGCCGGCGCCGGCCAACTGCTCGGCGTCGCGCTTGAAGTCGGCCAGCCCCGCAGCCTCGTGCGGCGCTACAACCGCCACGCGCCAATATCCACTCGGCGCCGGTAGCCCGCGCTGCAGATCCAGCCAGCCCCGCTCACGTAGGGAGGAAATTATCTTCTGCAGTTTTGCCTGCATGTCGCCCAGGGTGTAGCTGGGGTCAATGCCGGTCACCATGAGGCTGAAGCCAAACTGAGGGGAGAAATCCGCCCTGACTTTGAGCAGTACGTTCATGCCCGCCTGCGGCAAGCCCCCGGTCGCCTCTTGCCATTGCTGCAGCACCTTGCCGGCGACATTGGCGAACATCGTGCACCGTGCCTTGGCCACCCCGTTACCGTCTCGCGATTCGAGGATATCCATGTAGCAATGCCCATTGGGGCGACGCTTGAAGTCGCTCAGCTCGGCGACCACCCAGCAGCTGTCGGGCATCGCAGCGCGAAACGCCTTCTGGATCTGGGTCAGGTAGGCACTCAGGCTCAGGTGGCCCTCAGCCTCATCAGCCACGCTCAATGCCCCGCTCCCCTTCGGTACCCAGTGTTGCCTGCACAACTTGCTCGATGCGCGACAGCCGGTCTGCGCAGAATGCACGGGCCTTAGCGAACTCCTGAGCTAGTGACTCCAGCTCGTCAATGCTGACCTCGTTGCGCTCCAGGCGCTTAACGGTCTGCTCGATGAAGGCGATGTTCGCTTCGTAGGTGTCTCGGCTCATTGGGGATTCCTGTGACAGGGCAGTTTCGAGCCCATTATCACAGGAATACCGGAACACCCAAGCCAATCAGCGAGTCGGTGGGTACCAGTAGCTTTGACCCTGCTCGATGTGACCTGGCTTGTCGCCGTACTTGGCCAGGAACAGCTCCTTGGCCAGGTTCAGGTGGGGCCGGACTAGGTGGTGCACCATTGCGGCGTACTCGCCGAACGCGGGGTGACGCTTCCAGTACCCGCCGCCGATTGCTGCCGACAGAGATCGATCAAACCAGCCCTGTAGCAGCCGTTCCACGCCGGCCAACTCTTCCTCAGCCGAGTTTGCGTCGTCGATCATCTGCCGGCCGTCACGCTTGGCTTGCTCACGCTCGTTGTACGCAGCAGGCAATCGGCCAAGGGCCACAAGCGCCTCCTCGAATGCCAGGTGCCTTTTCTCGTGGCTGATCCGGTCTTCTGCCAGATCCGGCGCGAACTGAAGTCCGCATAACGAACAGGTGACGGTGCCACTGCCAGACCCTGCGCACAGCGCAGCCACCGCATCAGATGCACGCTTGCGCAGCTCATGGTAGTGGCGCACGGCAAAGTGCTCTCGTGCGGTCACGTCCAGTCGCTGGGCATGGGTCAGATCAGGGTGTGAGTGCTTGGCCTGCTTGGCGAGCTTCTTGGCGCGCTCAAGGTCAAGAAGGGGGGTGTGCATTTGCATACGGAAACCTCCAAGGGATTACTCGGTGTCCACTGAAGAGCACCCTGCGAAGGTGCCGGTAGTTGTCTGCTGTGAAGTCGGTAGTGCTTTCGCTTTGCCCGTGTGGACGGCCGGCACCTACCCGGAGTGCCAGCAGAAAATATCTACTGACGTTGGTCGTCAGTCAAGCCAACCGGCTGATCATTTCTTGAGCACGCCCTGCCGCCTCGGTATCTGCTCGCCTGCCTGAGGTTATCCACAAGGTTGCCCACGCTTTCCGTGGATAAACCGCAGGCAGAAAAAATCCCGCTCAAGGCGGGACTTTTCTGGGGTCCATGAAGACGCCATCAGCGCACGGGACGAATCGCGCCAGATGTCAGAGGGCCGGTACCCGAAAACTCATAGCCCGGCTTGTGGCCGAAGAACTCTTCGTAATCGGCGTCATTCAGGTCTTGTGCCTCGCCCTTCAGCACGCTCACCCAGAGGGCATGATCGTCGTCGATGTGGATGAAGCTCGCAGGGCCGTAGCCGTTCTGCTCCAGCCAGTCTGTCAGCTGCACGAACCGAGCCGGCGCGTAGTTCACCTGCCCTGCTCCCTTGCTGCTCGCCTCGCACACTGGCTCGGGCTGCAGGGTGTTGTGGAAGCGGATCTGGCCTTCGCACACGATGATGTTTGCCAGTACCGGCGTGGGAGCCGCTGCCCATTGCCGGTGACCGATCCTGATATCCAGGTAGTCATCATCGGCAGCGTATGCATCCGGCAGCGTCGCCCTGCTGCATCCGCTCAAAGCGCCCGCAAGCATCAGCGGCACGACGAGCGCGTTCGCAAATCTCTGCCCTTTCATTTCAACCTCCGTTGGCCTGTTGTGCGATCTGGGCCACCTGGTCATGTCCCATCGGGGTGTGCAGCGAAACCCCGGCACCATCCTCAAGCCCCTGCTGGTAGGCCCCGTATTCCTCCGGGCTCACCTTGCGGCGCTTCATCTTGCCCACCGGAACATCCGGGTGGTGTTTGCCCATGTAGGCGCTGATGGCACGCTCCACCTCCTCGGACACTCCGGCGAACTCCTCTACCCGGCGTGCTACCGAGGTGATCCACGACTCGGCGTACAGATCGCCGGCGCGGCGCTTGTGTGATGGGCTGGCGAACTGAAATCCAGAAAGATAATTCCTGCGTGAATCGGTCAGCTGCCGAGCCAGCACTTCGTAGGCGTAAGACGCCATTTCGGACGTGCCGGTATCACCGATGAAGGTCAGTGTCTGCCCGGATCGACCGTAGCCGTACAGATTGATACAGCCAAAGGCCTTCGCCACTGTCGCCGCGAGCATTCGCACCCAGCGCGCCGGCATGCTCTTGCCCTTGCCGACTTTCAGGGTGAATTCTTCTGCCCGAGATGCATGTACATCGCCAAGCTCAAGCTTGAACTTGTCCATCAGCTTCTGAGCCTGCCGCATCGCCGCTTCTGCCTCGTGGGCATTGCTCGACTTGGCCAGCGCAAAACACTTCTTGATCTTGTCCAGGGCTCGTTTGCGCTTCTCTGGATCTACTTCACTCGACATTTCTACAACCTCCGCTTCGCGACACATGTTCGCCATCTAAGTACGCGCGATCAGTGAAGCGCGGTTGTGCGATATCCCAAGCCCACATCAGCCATGCCGATTACGAAGTTCCTCAAGGCCAAAAACCATATCTGCCAGCTCTGCAGGACCAGCGTTACGTGTCGAGCGGAAATAATCCGCACGTATTCCGGGCCGTCCTTCGAGCAGAAGTAAAACCGTCTCGCGCTCTACATCGCTCGCAATTCGCAATTGCTCGATCATGCTCACATACGCTTCACGACACGCAAGCAGGAACTCGCCGCATCGATCCTTGCGAGTTAGGCCCATGCATCCAGAATGAACTGCAAGCACTGTGTTGATTGAACGAACAACCAGCGGAATCAGCTTGGAGCAGCGCTGAAAGCAGAACATGGCTTCGACCAGGTTCGCGCCAGCCGGGTAATCGCCCTCCAGTTGAGACAGTTGCTGCCAGAAGCGGTCACTATTTGCAGGTAGCTCAAAACTTGAGAGATTCATTTTCTTTTGGTTTCTGCTGCCCTCGATCATCTGCATCAGGCCTTCGAATCGAAAAGCTGGACTTGAGAACTGTCATTACGGGCATCCATTACTTGCGCTGCTATTACCGCTACTTGCTCTTCATCCAACCACTCCCTGATGCGTCCTGCGGAGAGACGGCCATTATCGCTGTCGGTTTTCAGCGCTTCGTAAGCTTCTTTATTTAGCGGTAGATAACGATTAAAGGCCTCGCGCAGAAGGTCGCTCCATGTTGGGCCTTGGAACCATCCCTTACTATTGCATGTTTTAACGCACCAGTTTTCTATAGGCGCAGTGAAATTCGATAGATTGATCCCAGCCAATATATAACAGAACAATATCAATAGTTTAATGCCATTCACCCATGAGGGGAGTCCCCATTGCTCGACGTTCAGAGTGATCACAAGGAAAAGCACTAGGATATAAATTCCACCGACGACGATTAATGCTTTGGAGCGTATGGCCTCTTCGCGTGGACCGTTCGTGGTGGAATCATTAATCTCCCACAGATACTTTCGCATCTCGGATAGCTGCTTGCTCCGCTCGTTGGTGCTCACTTCATTCATCACCGCATCCCCAAGAAAATATTTACTGTCCTTCCATGTCCCGCATACAGCGTGGATATCCGCTGCGCGACACAGTGTTAAAGCCGCTGCTGCTCGAACGTCACTCGATTCATCAGGCAATACTCGACCGGGTAGCCGTTGACGTACTGCTGAGGCGATAACCCGCTGCCGATGTAATGGCAGGTTCCAACCATGAACTTCAAACCGCCAGAGGGGTATTTCTGGCTGAGCAGCACTGCCTGATCTCCTTGGATTGCGAAGCCGGTAATGTCCCCCCAGTTAAAGCTCACACCCCCACACTCCAGCCCGGTGTTAGTTACCTCCAGGATCTGCTGTACCACCCCTGACTCAGGCGCCTGAGCGAAGAACCTCCCGTTCGGAAGGATCGGTGGCCAGAACTCGCCAGCCCTTATCTCTTTGAATTCCAATCGGCCTCCCTCACTTTCCTAGCAGCCACACCAAAGCCGTCAGCGCATACCGATACACGCGGGCCAACACGACCACACCCGTGAGCGGCGTCAGCACCATGCCAGCTGCCAGCACAAACCCATGGAGCGAATCGGTCCAAAGTCCGAAGCTCGGCAGCAGCGAAATCTCAACTCCCATCGTTGCCCCCTGGATGATCACCAAGCAGGCGGGCATGCAGTGCTCGCACCTTGGCGATGTCGCCTCTCAGTTCGGCCAGCAGATCGCACCAGATCTTCCTAGTACCGACCGCTACCCCGACACCTGCCCCCAGAGCGAAAACGCTCCCTACCAATAGCTCCAGCACCATCAGAAAACACCCGCCTCAGTCACTCCCGGTGGTACCATCTTCACACCTCTCGCGGCAGTCCCAACTGCCCACTGCCTCCCTGGCATCGGCTACATCCGCTACGCGACACAGACTCCCCCGCTTTTTCTGAAAACGAACAGTCGTTGTAGATTTATACGGCATGAACCCCAGTTTTTCCGCCGTAGCTGGAAAGTGATAATGCCTGGTTGCTGGAAGGTGGAAAGTCACTGGAACCCGCGTCATTACTGGCTTTCACAGTTTCCACCCATGGCTAAGGAGGCTTTCACTTTCCACCCTCAGCAGCGTTGGTGGAAATTCTGATCTTCAAGAGTGGAAACTGAGCGTGGAAAGTCACTGGAACCCGCGTCATTACTGGCTTTCACAGTTTCCACCCATGGCTAAGGAGGCTTTCACTTTCCACCCTCAGCAGCGAAGGTGGAAATTCTGGTCTTTAAGAGTGGAAACTGAGCGTGGAAAGTCGCTGGAAGCCCCGTCATTACTGGCTTTTACTAGCTGAATGCCTCTCTGAGACTTTCACCTGCTGATAACGCTGCTTCGCAAGCTTCCAGAGCCTTCTTGGACCTTGCTATTGAGTTGTTCATCGTGCGACACAGCGCCCTGTTTTCGTGGGCAGCTTTGCGAAGGTCGGCGAGAAGACGTTCGTGGTGCATTGCGGCCTCTCTGACCTCCTTGGGCAATGACTTGAAGGTGCTGGGTTTGTAGCTGAAACCCGCTCCTTTAGGTAAATCGATGGTCACGGATCGCCCCGCTGTTGCCAGGCCAGTTGGCCGCAATTTGGCCCCCACGGCGCGGGATAAGCTCGTGTCCTTAATATCGACCTTCTTTGCCCAGGTAGCCGACCAGCACCCCGGCGTTCTGATCCGCACAGAGATGAGCAGGTGCGTATGCAGATCTCGGTCACCAGACCGCGCAATCAACCAGTTGGCATGGGCTAGGTACCCCTCAGCTACAGCCAGCGCCATCTCATAAAGGGCTTGGTATTGCTCATCCAGCGGGTGATCGATGCGCAGCTTCTTGGGACTCATGCCAGGTACCGTAAAATTTTCAGAAGCATGGCAGACCACTGAGCGGTTAGGCGGGCTAAACCTACAAGATTCTTGTACCTTTAGCCCGCACAGGCGGGTTTTTAGTCTCGATAATCTCTCTCCGTGGCCAATCGGCTGCCATGCTGGCAACGATCTGTCGCTTCGACCCTTCGCAGGCGACAAATTAGCAACCTTGTTGCCATTACGGCTCCGCTACGGCATCGCCAAGCACATAACTTTGCCCCAATGCATAACGGGCACTACCTCTGGAGAGAGTCATGAGTACCTTCTTGGGCCTGGATATCGGTTACAGCAACACAATTGGCACCTTTGGTGACGGCGTAGGGCAATCGGAATCCTTCGTAAGGCCGTCTCAGGCTGCACCGCTGGCCTCTATCCCCGGTGATTCAGGTCTGCGGGCCGGCGAGGTCCTGGTTGATGTAAATGGCGAGCCTTGGGTTGCATTCGCTGCCCCTGGAAGGGTCCAGGAAGGCCGAGAGCTACACGAGGATTACACCAGTTCTGAGGCCTATCAGGCCCTGTTTAAAGCATCTCTGCTACATGCAGCAGGTAGTGGAGATGTAATCGACGTGCTTGTAACTGGATTGCCGGTCACTCAAGCACGAGATGAGAGCTATGTTAAAGCGCTCGTTGAAACAATGACTGGTACTCACCGCATCAGTTCAAAACGCGAAGTCACAGTCAAATCCGTCGTAGTTGTTGCACAGCCAATCGGCACCCTTACCGATATTTATTGCACATCAGATAGTGCGGATGTTGTAGAGGAGTCTGTTTCGCTCGTTCTTGATCCCGACGTTCTTCAGTGTGGATTGGGTTCTATTTGATCACCGTGAACTGGTTGCGCAGTCAAGCTCTAGTAGCGTTAAAGCAATGAGCGTTCTACTTCAGGCTTGCAACGAAGAGATTGGCTTGGAACAAGGTGGCATTCCGGGTGTTGAAAAGATCGAGCATGCGCTACAGTCCGGCCGGTCTTACATCCTGATGTTCGGCCGCAAGGTTGAGTTGGACGTTTATTTAAAGCGCGCAGCTGATCGTGTTATTCCTGCGGTGTTAGGTGAAATCAAACAATCTCTTCGTTTTCTTCGTGGTCGCGCAATCGACTGCGTGATTTTGGGAGGCGGTGGCGCCTCGATTTACGAAGAATATGCTCGCTCTGAGTTTCCCGAATCTCTGGTAATTAAGCCTGCCAATAGTGTCAAAAGCAACGCGAACGGCTTCTACATTATCGCCATGTCTTGAGACGCCTTTCAGAAGATAAATGAGGTCTGCTATGCGTTTTCAGGTGAGGGTTGGCGAGCAATATTCGGAACTGCTCGCGCATTTGGAGTCGTTAAAACCAGAGTTGCGAGGGAAACGGCTTCTCGCTTTGGCCGCAATGCAATTAGCTCGAAGTGAAGCATCCGCTCCGTTTAAAGGTCACATTTCCGAGCCGTCCATTGCAGCTGAAACGTGTGCGGAAGTAACTGATGGCGTAGCCCCCGTTGCGCCAGCTAAACGAGCACCAGATTGGATCACGAGAACAGCAAATGGCTCCGCATAGAATTTTGCTAATGCCACTTCTTCTGATTGTGGCACTCGCAAGCCCTACAGTATGGGCGTTCACTTTGAAGGGAACTGTCTGGGAACGGGTTTCCAATGCGAGTTCTTGCAAAGCACCACCACTACTCTTGTACTCGCTCGCGATTCAGGAGTCACGGCATCCGGCAGGGAGGGGGTTAATTACTCCCCATCCGTTCGCATTACGCAATGCAATCAGCGGTTCAAAATATCCAGATAGTCAGGCCGAAGCCGCACGGCTTCTACAGCTCTACATTCAGGAAGATCCGCTTACAGATGTCGGCATGATGCAGATTAATCTTCGGTGGAACGGTGCGCGCGTAAAGTCGCCTGAGATGCTGCTTGATCCAGAAACGAATATCGCGGTGGCTGCCCAGATCCTTTGCGAGTCTCTTTCTGTTAAGCGAAACGACATCGAGCTAGGCATCGGTGGGTACCACACAATGAATCCAGAACGTGAAGCAGACGCTCGTGCATACGCCAGGAATGTCCTGATGATCTGGCGCTCACTTCAAGCTTTAGAGAAATCGGGGAGCTAAGGAATGTACTCACTCAACAGTGCGCTGATTCAGATGACAATGCGCCGCATGATCCTGGCAGGTCCACAGGGCTTCCCGGATGTGCTCCAGGAACAGCGGATCAGTTCAAGGGATGTGATGTGGCTGCACCTGCTCAACCGGAGAAAACTGGAGGCTTTGGACCGGCTTCCGATCTCTCTCTTTAGGATCTCCTATGACAGGTTGGATGTTGGGCGTGGAGGGCTGGATGATGACCTTTTTGAGCGCACATGCATCCGGTTGACCATGGTCACTGAAACCATCAATTTCGCGATCACTAACAAGACGAACCCACTGATCAGCATCGGGTTCGACAATGAAGGCTTCGACCGTTTCCGGCATGAACCTTTTCTGCGACGGCTCATGATGATTCAGAAAGGAGGCTTCAAGGTTGGCCTTCGGTGCGACCTCGCTTCCCTAGAGCTGATGCCGGACAACCCTGAGGCACAGTTGAGTGATTGCCTGCGCATTATCCTCGGCGAGCTGAAGCACCAGCGCGCTAATGGAGGTAAGCGTATGGGCCGCGTGCGGGATTGGAACGCGGAGCTAACCAGTGGTGATGTCGTCGCAGAAAGGCTGCTGAAGGATGGTGTGACCCCCAAACTCGTTACCGCCCACGTTGGCTTGCCTGAGCGCGTTAACAGCCTTCATCGTAAGTTGCGCCGTGAGAATCGTGTTGGCCCGAAGGGAGGCGGTCGAATCGGCAGTCATTCGAGCAGTATCGAGAGAATGCCTCGCCACGCTCTGCTCTTCATGAGCATCTACCTGCTGCTGGCCAAGAACCCCGAGACTCGTATCAATGCGCTGGTCTTTTCGCTCGCGCTCAATGAGTACCGCCTGATCTGGTCGTACCTGAATTTCTCTGAGGCCGATACTCTCGACGCATCTGAATGCTGGCTTCTTGCGTCGGGTTATCGCTCTCAGGAGGTTAGCGTTGTCGAATGCTCCTCCTGCCGTCAGATCAAAATCCAAGATAGGCGAAAGGCGAGCACCTGCCATTGGTGCTAACAAGATAAGGGCTTGATTGCTCACAGTCAGGCTGCAATGAGCTATCGGACCAGGCAATGCCTGGCGTCTTCGTTGGGCTCCCTACCAGGGAGAGCTATGGCGATTATGGGCGCGATATCCGATGAGCATTTGGGTTCCTGCGATACCGAGCGATGATGTAGTCATGACAAGGTTGAAGTGGAAAGAGGTGGCTATGCCGAGCCATGATTCAGTGAAGTGCCAGTGCTGCGGAAAGATGATGGTGCCCAAGACAATCTTTAGTCGCGGCTTCTACGGCGGCTGGGGATGGTGGCTTGGAGGTGGTCGCCCCGTATCGAGCTGCTGCCCGTTCTGCCTATCCGAAAGGTGGGATGGGAGTTCGCCTGACGTCCGTGAAGCGGTCTGGTATCAGGCACTAGGGGTCGTTCTCGCATTCTTGTTTACCTTCATGGTCCTCGTTGCCCTCATCTTTGGCATCGGACTGTTTGATGCAGTTTTCGGTGTCAGGTCTTCGTGGCTTCCTGACCTTATCGCGCTTGTCTGTGCTATATATGCCGGACGTAGCTTCTATAAATGGTTTACACATATACCCGCACAGAGGTAAACAAAAAGCCCGCATCGCGGGCTTTTTTTAGTCTATGCTCGTTGGGCTTCGTGGCTTACTTGATTCCCGATATTTCTCGCCAGCTTCTTGTAGCTCTCTGTAAGTTGTCTGAGCCGCATTTTTTATGCCCTGCCCCGCATTTGAGAAATTCTGAGGCATCTCGCTGAGTTGATGTGTAAGCGGCTCAGGATTGCTCATGAACGTATCCACAACGGGAGGCTGATCCGTTGGCTGATTATTCAGACCTGTTTGATAGTGCTCCTGAACAACTGCTGCATTTGCGTCATCCTTAACGTCAATGACATCTCTACCATCGGCTTTCATAGAATGATAGCCACTTGTATTCATGTCATTCATTTCTAAGAATGCGCCAGCTGCGCCCCTACGAGCATTCTCGAAGCGATCATCCATACCAGAGGTGTCGGGCGCTGCTCCTTTCAGGCCTGCAAGTTCGTTTGAGTTTCCAGAATCAACCTTGAAGTCGAATGGAGAGAACTGAGAGTCTACCAACTCACCCATTCTTCCAGTTTGCTGCATATGAAGCATAGAGGCGGCAATGATTCTTTCATCATTATCCGTAGTGGCTTGCTGAACACTAGCAGAATTCATCAGGTTGCGAATACTTGCGTAGTCCTGTTCATTCTGTCCTGCAAGTTCTCGTATGCCCAGTGCAGCCGCGTGTTTTGTGAGGCCGCTATTTGCAATTGCCTTACCCGCAGCCTGTCCTATGTCAAGGTCTTGCTGGCTTCTCCAGCCCTGGCTAGAAGCCTTGGTATCTGTATATGTAGCTTGTGCCGATTTCGCTTCCGTGAGCGTTCTTCCGATTGTATCGCTATTAGATACCTGCTCCATGGCTTGGTTATTTTGGGTAAATGCTTCAGCTGCAGCAAACGTAGCTGTGTCGCTCCTATTGGAGTCTACAACCTGCTGAAGCTGAAGAACGCCCTCTTTCGTTAATTGCTGCTGCTCGGAACTCATTTGCTGAAACTTTGCAGACTGTTCCAGCCTTCCGCCAGCCAGACCCATTGGAAGGGAACCGCCCAGATGGCCAGATGCTGAGCCAGCTTTAATTTCGTCTTGGCTCCATCCCGCTGAGGAAAGTTTCCTTACAGCCTCATTGTAATTTGTGCTTTCACCGAGCTTTAGATTCGTTTGCAGCTGGTCGCCAATTTGCGAAAGCTGTTGTCTTCCCGCAGATTTTGAAGAGAGCTGCGATGCTCCACTTTGAAGAGTCTCTTGAAGGTTGGATATTTTTTGTTGCGCGTTTGCGTGGCTGCTTTGAACAGTTGCATCAGCTCCTGCAGCCACAGACAACTTAGGTGCTGTTGCTCGCGCGCCCGTGACGCTTGCACCTGTAGTCATCTGATCAGACGTGTAGCTGGCCGATGTGTCCATAATCGGCGCCTGATCCTTAGTACGAGGCATTACATCTTCCGTGCGGAACTTATCGCCCTGAGTCATCTGTCCCATGATGCTATTTGCAACCATGGCTGAACCGGAGACGATGAAGAGCGCGAGCGGCGGTACCGATGCTGCGAGCATGCCTCCGACGCCTAGAGCTTTGGAAATGGCATGATCTATATCGAGCAACTGAAGCATTGCAAAGCTTTGCGAGGTTGCATCGTACCCGTCAAAGATTGCTTGCATCTCCGCGCCGGCATACCAGAGGGTAAAGGCGTTTACGATGCTCAGCAGGGGCATCCAAAGCGCGACTGCCAAGGGAAGCACCATGTACTTCCCAAGAATCGACATGCCCTTGTCGCCGAGTACCAGGGCGAATGCCATGAACGGAGTCATCGCATACAGCAGACCTTCAAAGAAGGCGATCATGGGACGCATATAGTGCTTGAAGGTGTCGCCCTTCCCGGCCCACTGGATCTCTTGATGGTTAAGCGATTCTCGTAGTGCCAGAGCGGCATTCTGTTCCTGCCAGTGGTTCAACGCATTGACACGCGCGTCACCGAAGATTGGTTGGATAAGCGACATCTCGGTGTAGCCCTGAGCACTCTTGGCGCTCATGGCAAAGCTCTGGATAGACTGGTCAATTTGCGCCTGCAGTTCAAATTGCGTAGTAACCTTGCCTGCAGCTTTCTCAGCTGCAAACCCTTTATCCAGAATTTCACCCATCACATCCATCATCGCCTCTCGGATGGCTGCATTGAGGCGAGGCTGGATATTTGTGCATGAGTCCAGACGCCCATTAGGCTGCCCGTCATATATGTACGCAGACTGCGATATAAGCGGCGCAGCAAGAACGGATTCCAGTCCGGCGCCACGATAAAGTTCGTCGATAGTCGTATAGTTTCTAAGGTTGATCGGGTTAAGCGTACAGAACGTCAGATACTCATTTACGCTTTTCGGAAGATCCCATCCACCGTTTCTCCGGTAGTTTACAAATGAGTCAAGCGCTAGCGGATTTCTAAGCACGTCGCGCACTTTGGCCAGTGTATTCAAACTGCTAAACAAACCGTAGTTCGTCATAGATGGAGTCGAAAAAGCCTGCTCTGAGGTTTTCGTAATATTGTAGGCCACAGTTGATATGACGGAGCCAATAAACGTAGGTCCGATAGGGAGGTTATCTACAATGCGGACTTGGTTCGTCGTTGTATCTTCAATGACGGCAGTAGTTGTTTGGCCGTAAAGCATCAGGTATACAACGAATAGCATACCCGCCTTATGAAATGAAATGCCTTGGCCGTTCCATATTGCTTGGAAACTGAGCAGCACCAAACCAATTAGAAAGCCGATGCGCGCCAGATCCTCACTGAATCCAGAGCCTGTAATCATGGCACTTGCGTTCAGGATTATCTCAAGGAACTCGCCGCTGCCAGTCGTATAAATGTTCATGGACATAAATTAGCTCCCTGCCCCCTGGTTCTGACGACCTTGAACTGTTTTGCCATTATCATTGTTCTCAGCCAATTGCAGAATCTCAGAAGCTCGCTTATCTGCATCACGGAAATTGGTTCCGTTCATGAGTTCTTTTGTCCACTCGCTTGTGACTCGTTGCCGCGCGGCACGCAAATCCTCTTTTATTTTTTCCGCTTCAGCGAAGTCAACGCCTGTTAGTCCCGCGTGGGCAGCGTCAATCAGCTCCATAATTGCTGCATATGCAGCGTTGATGGCGATGACATGTGCAAATTCTTCAAAGTAGATATAGCCCTCAGCTGCTCCAGCTTTCTGAATAACACGCATAAGATTGTGTCCAACAGCGCTGGACATGAAATACTGAACTTTTGCGCCATCAGCCTCAGACGCTGTTCCGTTCGCCAGCCTGTCGAAAACACCTGAGGTTCTAACGTCATCGATGATGCGTTGCTTCAAACCTTTGAATGAGCCGAGTGTTCGAACAGATGGGTTCAAACATTGCTCTTTGTCATCGGAATCACAGCTGAGTACCTTTTCGTCCGACCCCTTACTCCCATCCACAAAAAGGGAGATTGATCGGTCTGTGATAGTCGGCTGGATTGGGGACGCAGTTATCTCCTTTCCACCCTTATCATTATCTTTTAGGGTAAGGATATGTGTACCGACAATCGACATGATCAACTCGGCAAACTCGTCGTTTCCGCTAGTGAGGTGTGAAGCGATCCCCATTTTGCGCAAGCCGCACCACATGACGTTGCCTGTGTTGTAACACGGCTTCATCTTGCCTGCGCTTGCAAGCCGCTCTGACGGTGATGTAGCAGTTGCAGTTTTGGATGAAAAGAAGTCAGACGTTACGTTCTCAAGCATGCCAGTGGCAGCCGATTTCAGATCGTTATGTTCGGCATATGCTTTCCTGCCGGCATCTATGACCCCAGTAGCCAATTGGCATGAATTCGAGAACATCTCATTTAGGCGCTGGATGTTGTTGCGCAGCCCTCGAATGATGCTTGCAGTTGACGCATCCATGTAATCCAGCGCGGCTTCAAATGCATAGCCGCTCACGACGCCGGCCGCGTTGGAAGCGATGTTTCTCATCAGCCCGACAAACTCCTCGCCATTGATGAATGAAAAAGAGCCTGTGTAAAGGTTGATACCGCCGCAGCCGCCTTTTGCAGAGGGTGGCGTGATGCTTATCAGGTTGGAAGTGGTAATGCGATTTCGCAGCACAATACCGCCACCCGATACGACACCCCGCGAAGCGGTCTTGTATGAGCCAGGACCTGTCACGTTAATGAGTTGGCCAAACATGCTGTTGACCTGTTGCTCGATGGTGGCAGAGGCCGTTAGGGGAATGGCGATTCCTACAGCAACGGCAAATGCGAGAGCGTTAATCCTCACTGGTCTTCTCCATTCTGGAAATCGAAAGCACGAACTGCGGCATCGCGCATTGCGTTCACAAAGTCTTCGGGTGATTTGGTCGGATCAGCGGGCGCATCGACGATCTGCTCTGGTGCGATCAAGCCGATCTGCGCCAGCCGAGAGGTGGCGTTCATCTCTTCCTTGGAGATCAACCCAACATCGCTTGCCGCTTGCAGGATGCGATTACTGGCAGCCTCCAGCGAAATCGTGCTGTAGCTGATGATGCGAACATCGTTTGGCGGAACCGCCATTGCGATAGCCGGTGTGGTAATGATCCCCAGGTGTTTCGCCAGGCCTGCGTCATACTGCAGATTCTGATACTCCCCTCCTGGCAGGGGCTCCCCGTCCATTGACACAGGGATGATGGTGAAGCCATATGCGTGCTCCAATCCCTGCAGTGCTGATATAGCCTGTCCGCACAATGCACAGTCGCGGCCCTTGAAGAAAATCATCAGCGCTGCATCGTTGGCGATGATTTTCAGCAGCTCTTTCTTCTGTACTTCGGCAGCCGAGGCCAGAGCGCTCGATGCGGCGTTCGATGTCGGATACCGAAGATCCTCATCCAGCAATGGCTCGTTTTTGATCGTCTGCATCGACGCCCTGGAGAACCGCTCGGCCTTGTCCATCATCAGGCGCTGCGCGTAGTAGAAGGCCTTGACGTTCACCTCTGATGGATCGTCGATGGCGGCTTCTTTGAGCTTGGGGATCATGATCTGGAGCCAGGCGACGCTACCAACAGGGGGTAACTCCTCAGCTTTCTCGGTCGGCTGCGGAGGCGGTGTTGGAGCAGGCGGCTCCTCTTTCGGTTGCTCCGGCTCTGGCTCCGGCTCTGGCTCTTCATACCAGAACCACCCTCGTTCCTTATCGGCGTAAAACGACGAGCCGGCGATTGCAGGAGTGGACTCGGCTTTCTGCACATCCTTCGTGGAGGTGGCCGCATTGGCACTCGAAAGCATCGTTGCAATGAGCAGAACTGGGAGTTTTGTATAGGCCATCGTGAATGCCGGCAACTGAACAGTGCGGCTCATTATCCTGATGGCAATAGCGGAGAGGTGGTCTAAACCAACCACATTCTGGTCAGTTTGAAAAAGGCACGAGGCCTACCGCGTAGCGCGGTGGGCCTCGTGAGTCATGAAGCCGAGCGGTCCGAGTGCAATGAGCACATCGTTCCAATCGACCGATTTTTTACCGTCTGGAATCTCCATGGGTGGCATCTTGATCTGAGCACGGATGCCCATCTCCCACAGCCGAACCTTGAGTGCTTCGGCGGCTTTCCTACCACCCCCACTCCGATCCTTGTCTGCCCAAATGCGGACAGCCTTGGTACCGGCCGGAGGAACGAACTGCTCCATCAGGTATGTGTTGACCATTGGCCACACCGGGAGTCCCAGTGCTGTTTCAATGGCCAGTGAAGTTTCCAACCCCTCGGCAACATCAATCACCTCGCTGGCTCGCGAGGTGATGACTGCAGCACCTGGAAGTGTGCGGTCGCTCGGGATAGGGAACATCATTTTGCAGTCGCGCAGTGGTGCCTTCTCGCCTTTAGGTGTTAGGTACAGTCGATTGACGGTTATCCCGTCACCTGCCGGTGATATCACCAACGTGACGATTGCTGGGTGCTGTTGCAGCTTGCCCTTTTCATCCTTGTAGGTCAGTGCCGGGTGGAAACGAACGGATCGCTCCATTCCTGCACGATCCCAACAAAGAATTGCTCGTGAGCGCAGATACAACCGTGCCGGCTCTGCTGCAGGATCTGTGAGGGGTACAGTGCCCTTCCAAATCTTGCGCAGTGACTCTCGAATCCACGCATCACTTGGCCCTTTGTGGACTTTCGCTTGAACAGCAGGCTTAGGGGGTAGCGGCTCGCGGTCACCATCGGCATACCGCCCGTATGGATCTTTTATCCGCAACCGCGCACCCACCTCAGCCAGCGCCTCGCTGAAGGTCCATTTGTTTACCCACATCAGCAGCGCAATGCCATCGGCTTTGACACCACATGTCTGGCACATGCCTCCACTGTGAGTATCAGCGGTTTTTTTGAACACTCGGAAACCATCTTCCCCGCCATGGACAGGACACGGACCATGCCATCCCGGCCGTTTCTGGAACGGAAGAAGCTCTGCAGCGAGTGACTGAAAGATGTCGTCCCAGCGCCCTTCTGCGGCGTCGAGCACATCTTGCTTTTCCGGGGCGTAGTTGCCCGAGGATACATTTGACATGACGACCTCCAATCGTAAGGAACCCGGCCTGTTACGGCCGGGCGCTGGGTTCAAGACAGTTTTCTCACCTCCCAAAGGTTCTTATGGGTGGGTACCCACTCGTCTTCGAGTTGTCCGTTTTTGATATTCGCCTTCCTGAGCACCGTTACTGCTTCTTTACCCATGAAGGTGACGCTGATTGTGCTAACCCCCTTTTCCGCGCCGGAGCGACGAATTTCAGGGGCCAGCTCAACACCCCAGATCAGGTGCTCACCGACTCGCAAGAAAAATGAGGGTCCATTTTTCTTGTTGAAGCGGTAAGGGGCGTGTCCGCTACCGCCATACAGGCCGGTAACTGACTTGCCCGCGATGCCACCGAAGCTCAACTCAACGCCCTTCTCAGATGACTGGATTTCCTGATCATCGGAGTCGTCGGGCTTGAAGGGGATCAACTCCCCTCGAATTTCTTCAGATTGAACATCGGTGTTGACCTGTGCTCTTCCGTTGAAAAGACGGTTGATGACGACAGGTTCCAAGGTTGGCTCCGCAACCTCGTCATCAGCTCCCGGAAGGAGGTGCTGAGAACGGGGTGACAGTATTGCGAGGCCCAGACTGGCCCGCAGGTAGGTTGGCTTATCGAAATCGACGCGAATCATCATTTCACCTCCTGGCAGCGCAGATAGGTGGGAATGATGTAGTTGTCGTAATCGATACTTGGGATGGCTGTCACGCGTGCAGGCACCGGGGTGGTGCACTTAACGCGAAACGTCTTGCTCGCCATGGTGTAGCTTCGGCGGGACTTGAGGTTGGTGGTGACGGCTCGAATTATGTCTGGTGCGTACATCGCGAACGCTGCAAGCACGACACAAAGCGCGAGAGGCATCAGCGCACGTACCACTTCCGGCTGATAGATCATTCCCAGAAAGGTAGCGAGGACGCTATATCCCAGGATGACTTTGACCTTCAGATTTTCCATTTCATTTCTCCGTTTGCTTGCTGCAGACGGAGAAACCCCCGCAGGGAGTTTTCCCCGCTGCGGGTTGTTATGGCACGCAAAAAAAGCCCCTAGTGGGACGCTCTTTCTGTTTGCCGTTGGTTAGATCGGATGAAGCCCCGATTTGGCTGTACCCAGCTCACATGATGATGCTGGGCTGCCTGGCCGAAGATCGGTTCAGGCTCTTGTCGAGTGCAACATGCACCTGACGAAGATTCATTGCGCTGAGGCGCGGGGATGAGGCTGATGTTTCGCAAGCACTACGGAGAACATGAGTGCTTGGCTGAATTTTGAAGCTGTCGAGCGCGTTTCGTCAACCCGATACGTGCGGTATCCCGACGAAGCCTTTTGCTTACCACATTGTTGTCAGATTGGACGTTTTTTGTGCTGCGCGGTTTGGTGAAATGGTGTCGCCACCAACATCACGGAGTTTTTCCAATGGCCCTTACCCCTATAGCCAAGCGCGCACCGTACTCGACTGCAATCATGCGGCAGACGATCACCTTCAAGACTCAGGAAGCCAAGAACTACATCGGCACCTGGCTCAACAACGTCTCCCTTGCTCTCTTCACGCTTGACGTGATTTCGCGCAAGCGCCTCGCACGGCTGAACATGAGCACCAAGCAGCACAAAGCTGCTACCAAGGCGCTGAACAAACTGTTTGCCGACTTCGAGAAAGAAATTAAGGACGACTCGGCCCGCCTCGAAGCCGTGCTCAAGGCCCAGCGGATCACTGATCGCGCTGAGCACAACAATCCGCGCTCGACGCAGGTCGAGATCACTACGCCTGAACTCAAGCGTGCCGTGGATCTGCTGCTGGCGTTCGACAACCTCATCATCCTGGTAGATACCGTCTGGCTGATGGGCATCATGGAAACGGACGAGGCGAATCAGTTCCGCCAGCTCAAGTCTCGCCAGCTCAAGGGCCTGTTCGTCAACATCTACAAGCTCAGCCAGGCAGCGAAAAAGAGCGCCTACGATCAGGAAGACCAGGAAGTGCTCGCTGAGATCGCCGTGGAAGAGCAGAAACACGAGATCACAGACGCACCCAGCGAATTGCCCGACACGGCGGTTGAAGAAGCGGTTGAAACCAAGGCGGAAGCCGTTGCGTAGTGCAACGCTGATTCACGCGTACCGACATCGCCCTGCTTTATGCAGGGCGAATCATTTGAGGGCTCCGAAACATGTCATCTGATGCTGGTAATGCGGTCCCGGTGAGGCGGGGAAGGACTCGACGGGAGCGGAACGACGATCCCACCAACCCGGCAAATGAGGGGAAAGCACTTGCGGCCCTTGGGCCGCAAGAGGTTGATGCGCTGGAGGACTTCGAGCTAGACGTGGTTGATATGGGTAACCATGCGGTACGAGTACCGCTCTTGGACAGTCAGCTCTTCGCTGCGATAGGCATTGGCATGCTGCTGGGCTCTATTGCTGGCATTCCCATCGGAATCTACCTCTACTACAACCCCTGATCCGCATCCTTCCTGCCTCCTTTCGTCTGGGCCTGTAGCCGTTCAACATGACGTTTGCCGGCCCAATACCCCCCTCTGATGCGCCTACGGCGCAATGACGCGCAGATATCGTCCGTGTGCCGCCTGGAGAAGATAGGTGTTTTGTAGCTCTGGATCTTGCGCACCGCTTCCCAGATGCCATAGACGCGCTCAGGCTTGCCATTTGGAAAGTCTGCACTTCCCGCCATGACCGCGTAGCTGAAGATTTTCGTGCTGTGGACTCCTGCAACCTGCTGAACAGCTTTGACGTGGGCATAGTTCTGTAGCAAAGGGCTTTGCATCCTGTATTTGCGCCGCCCAACGATCTGCAGCCACTGCTCTGGCTGCAGGGGGTCGTAGACGATCTTGCCCTTGTAGGCCTTGGTTTCCAGAACGAAAATCCCGTAGCGGGAAACCACCACATGATCGATCTGGGTACTTTCACCCTTGTTTTTTCCCCGGTAGATGCCGTTAGCGAACACGGTGTATTCGCCGCTCAAGCACAGCCGCAGCATCAGGTTGACCTTGTATTCGCCCCACCAGCCCCGGTATGCAGGCGTCTCCATGAGACGAACGTGAAGAAAGCCTGCCAGGATGACCATCGCGATGGTTGGCGGGAGATAGAGAGAGAGAAAGTCAGTCATTTGTTAGCGCTTCACTACAGTTTTGAGCAGCAATCTGTCCATCGCCAGATCATGTACATGCTGTCGTTGAGGGTGCCGGGAATGTGTCGATTCGTGCCGCCGTCCCAGTGGTAGGGGTGCTCACCGATCCACATCCCCTCCTGCGTCATCGCTTTGGGCCAGAACTGTGCGAACTTGTACTGGGATTTCGGAATGGTTGGGTAAATGCCAGCCGTGCAGACGTTTTCGTCACCCATCGTTCTTCTGGCCAGTCCGCGACGGTGCTGCTGGCTCAGCAAGCGGGCACTGATCAATGCAGAGGTGCGATTGAAGTCCTGCGCTGATACATGGCCCGTCAGCGGATATATCCCGCCCCAGGTGCCGGAGCACCACCACATCGACTCCAGGGGCTCCTTGCCAGCGGCCAGGGCGCCAGACTCGACGGCACATGCCGCGCGTGCCACCGGGTTGGCCACCGCTGCAGATTCAGGATGCTGGAAGAAAGCTAGCGTTGCGTTCCCCCAGGTTGGGTCAATTTCGGTGAAGGAAATGATGTCCACGTCCAGATAGCCATCAGGATTGCACTTGGTCGGCGTGTACAGGTCGAGGATCTGCAGCAAGGGGAAGGCGTAGTAGTGAGTCTGGTAGAAAGACCCGTCTTCCATGTCATCGCGCTTTGCATGGTCCTGTACCAGCCGGCCATAGGAACGCTTGGAGCCAAGTGGCAGGGTGACTCCACCGAGAGTGGGCGAGCAGCCGGGCTTACGGACATTCTCAACGATGCGCGCTGGCTCCCACATTGCTGTGATGATGCCCGGCTTGTAGATGCCCGATGTGCCTTCTTGGCAGACGCAGAACACCTGCTTCGAGGCTTTCGCCGGAGCTGTGCCGGGGGTGATCTGCACACCGGAAACCTTGATGGGAAACAGGCACGCCCAGCAAATATCAGTGAACAGCTTTGGCCCGAAAATGCCAGAGTCCTCACACATCGCATCAGCAGCTGATGCTGTCCCTGGTAGGGAGAAGATCACCAACAAGCACGCCGCTATTGCCGGCAGGAACCGTTTGATCCGCCTCATCACTTTTCTGCTCCTTCAAGCTCATCTCGGGTGTACTCGCGCACCGCGAACATTAGTCCCTCGGCCGTCACGACCGATGGTGCTCGCAGGATTTGGAAGCGCTGCGCCATGTCACCCGGCAGCAGGTACAAGGGGCCATTGATCGCGTCCTCCACAGTCTGGAAAAGATCCCAGCCAGAGGAAGGCGGTATTTGTGTCGCCATCACCGTCACAAACAGCTCATCGCCATGCGCCTCGTATTCCCGCTGGGCAAGCCGAACCTGCCAAGCTTGCGTGGGATCGATCACAACGAGTTTCTGATTGAACGGCATCATTTCCAGCGGATTTATTCGCCCCGCTTTCTGCACCACGTTGCCGTTTGCGTCCTTGAGGTCAGCAGGAATGATGACGCTGGGGTCCACGAACCGTGTTGCGGGCGTAGTAACGGGCGGGAGTGGTGTGCCGGTCTGGGTATGCCAGAAACGATCGACAGCGCGCTTCTTCATGGCCTCCATGTCCAGCGCTTCGATGCGTGCCTTGGCCACCTGCAGGAAATCAGGCTCAATGATTTCGCTGGTTGGTCCATACACACCGAGGTCGCGCCCCTTCTCGCCCGATTCCGACAGCGCCTGATCGACCAGGCGAGTCGAAGAGATCCCTGAGGCCTTCACCAGCAGCTCGTCGCTCTCACCTTCCAGGACGATAGCCGGCACGGTTTCGATGCCATGTCGCTGGAACGCGAGCGGGTCCAGCAGCACGCTAACCTGGCTCTGCGTTTCCTGCGTGAGCATGTGCATCTTGGTGACTGCATCGACCATCTTCATGCCTTCAGGGATGCCCCGGAAGACGATGCCTGTTGCAGGGCGTCCATCGTAGCTGGTCAAGATGTCCTTGATGGCCGTGGCGCCTAGCGACCAGGAAACAAAGATCAGCGTGCGCACGCCTTCACCCAGCGGATGTTTCTTGCTGGGCTGCTCGGAGTTACCGGCACCCTGCAGCTGCTCAGGCTGCACGGGGCTTTGCGAAGCAAGCCGCTCAATCCATTGCGTTTCTGTCTCGGGGATCTGCTGGCGAGCACTCTCCCCATCGCTGACAGCCTGCCGGGCCTGTTCCAGTATTTGCGGGTCCATCGTGCTGATATCGATTGGCTTGATGCCAAGGTCACCGGCCACTGCTGAGGTAGAGAGCGCAAGCGCTATGGCCACGCCAACGAGGTGCTTCACCATATCGGGTATGCCCTTCCCACAATCTGTTCACCCTTGACCGATCCCCAATAGCGAGAGTCGAAAGAGTCATTGGTCTTGCCGAAGAACCAGTAACGGTCCTGGGCGATCACCCCCTCGCGCACGTATCGCTGCGGATCGATCCCCTTCTCGGTGGCTACGGCAAGTCCCTCCCCGACCACCTGGTCATTGATCGTGGTCTGCTCTAGTTCCACTTTCACGGTGTCGCCGGGCATACCTTCGAGCACCTTTACGATCTTCGTTCCGTCTTGAAAGATCGGACCGAGGCCCACCGAATGAAAGGCGTAAATGCCGCCCCTCACAGGCTCGCGGTCGCCTTTGTCGATGATCCAGATCCGATATGGCGGTAGGCACAGGTATTCCTGCGGTGCGATGGCGATGCTGTAACGATGTGCGAGGCCAACGATCATTCCGGCCACAACCAAGGACAGTACGCTTCCCTTGATCAGGAATCGTGCGCTTGGCATCGGCCGCGCACCGCGAAGCTTTTTCGCCGCGACGCGGGCCTCGGCTCGCACAACCGCCTGTTCCGGGTCAAACCGTAGAAGGCCCATCAGACCTCCTCGTAAGCGCTGGACTTGAAGGCCACACCGCGATCTCGCAGCACACGAAGAATCGCCTCGTGCTGAGGCACATTGGCTATCGTGTAGTTGCGGATCGCCTGAACATCCTCGGGAGCCGTCGAGTACAACAGCTTCGAATATTCATCCACCGTCAACCGCGCGATACCCGCTCCTCGCGGTGTGAGCATGAAAATTTCGGAGTAGTGGCCCTTGTAGGACTTCACGGTCTTGAGGATGCGGAAACCACCGTCTCCAAGCGGCAGTCGCTTGTTTTCCTGGATGGCGTCAATGGCCTCGGCTTTCTGGCCCAGCAGCAGAGTGAAAGCCGAGTTTTCGGCGATAGCCTGGCCGACCTTGTTCTGATAAAGGTCGTTGACACCCTGCGTGATCACGATGGCACTGCCACCATATTTACGAAAGCGGCGATAGCCATGCTCGATGAACTCACCCACGTTGCCCTGGCTCAGCAATGACCATGCCTCATCGATGATTACCAGCTTCGGCCGGTCGCGCTCACCGAGGTACATGTCCTGCTGGATCTGGTAGATGAGCTGCAGCAGCACAACCTGCTGCAAGTGGGTGCGCCCTTTCAGTTCCTCCAGCTCCAGAACGGTGAAAGGGTTGCGGAAGTCGAGGTTGTTCTTGCCGTTGAAGAAGCGCCCGTATTGACCCTTGGAGGTAAAGGCGAAGAGTTGGTGTCCGATGTCGTTAATTCGCGGATCTTCGTCCTGCAGCAGAGCCTCGGCGATGTCATCGACGATCATCGCTTTGCCTTTGATCTCCCATACCTGAGTCAGATATTTCTTCAGGCCAGCCGTCTGCCGGTCGATCAGCGGCACGGTGGGTGCTGCCATAGCGGCGAGGAGCCCAACAAGCACGTCTTCTTCTTCGGAATAATCTTCGATCAGCTCGAAAGGATTGAGGCACAGCTTCGAATCCTGGCCGAACTCTGCAAAGTCGCCGTTATAGGCCTCGCAGGTTTTCAGGTAGGAACGGCCCACGTCGATACACCAGACCTTCGCTCCAATCGACAGGTAGGACGTGATCAGATAGTTCGTCAGGAACGATTTGCCCGAGCCTGACTGAGCAGCGATGGTTCCGTTGTAGTTGGTGTCCGAGTCAAACAGGTGGAACGATATGGGCTGCCCGTTGCGCGAGATGAATGGCGCCACGGCCGTGCCGGTACCCTTCCAGTCACCGTAAATAGGCAGTAGCGGCAGTGCCTGAGCCAGACTCATTGTCTTGTAGCGGAACATGTCCCGGATCGCGTCAGGGTCCGCACACATCGGCAGCGCGTTAATGAACACCGGCAGGACGACATAACGGTCCTCCATGAAGGTGAAGCTCTGCGTAGAGAAATGACTTTTTGCGTTGGAGGTAGCCTGCGTCAGCTCTTCCTTGTCTCGACCGAACACCACCAGTGTCATTGCGGCCTGTACGTTGGGCAGGCCCTTGTCGAGATCAGTGAAGAGTGTTTCGTATGCGTTTCGCTTCTGGACGATCTTCGGAACGAAGGTGGCCATCGGGCCTTGGGTCTGGTTGATGGCCCAGCTTCGACCGCGTGACAGCTTGTCTTTCGTTTCAAGCTGAGGGGGGAAGAAGAGCGTCATGGTAATCACGCAGTTTCCGCGAATACCGCCGCGCTGGGACATGATGTCGGCCAGATATTGCGATGCCTCACCTTGCCACATGATGTCGGGAAACTTCTTGATGCTCAGCGTTTTGAGCATGCAATCGTCGCCGATCAGAATTCGGTCTGGGCGGACCTGAACCGCGCGATTGAAGTCTAGGATCTGCTCGTTGAGTGGCTTGTCTTCGTCTGCGGTGATCTGTGGATCTTCCCGCCAGCTGGCATGCTGTCCCTGGTTGAGAAGTGAGGTGAAGATTTCCTTGTACAGATCGTTGCTCAGCGGCACTGGGGCCAAGCCGCAACTATCCAACGAGGTGCCCAGGCCGTCCGACAGATCCTTTGCTCGCGTCGCTTCGGTCATAGAAGGCGTGGCATTGGATATCGGCATGGTCACCGAGATGACCAAGCTCTGCTCACGAACACGCACCCCGGAGATCTTGTCCACCGGCTCCAAGGTGCGCTCGGCAAGATAGTCAGCACGGGCATGGGTAACACGCTGCAGCAAGTCCAGAGTCTCTTTGCTCATATCGAACTTGCCGGCTTCCATGAATGCTTGACGCATGCGCGTGAAGCTCGTTTTGATGCGGTTGATGTTTTCAGTGCAGATCAGCGAAAACTGAATCGTGGTTCCTTCAGGCCAGTCCACGGTTAAGCCGGCTTTAAGGCGCGCCCCCTCGTCACCGGAGGAGCCGGCCAGCGGCTGGCAGAGGAACGCGAAACCGAGACGATTGCCTGCCAATTGAAACAGGTGCAGGTTCGGGTCATAGGCTAGACCGTTGATCAGCTTCGACAGCCGGGGGGTCTGGTTGATGAGCGCGGCGAACGACGACAGCATTTGCGATTCCTCAGATTCGGTTGTTTTCAATCCAGGCACGAAGCCCTTCAGTCGGCTTGCCCTCGCGGGTAAGGCCGTCATCACGAATCAGGAAGGGCACGTTGCGTGCCCCAAGGAACTGGGCGGTAATTCGCCGCTTGCCAATCACATCGACATCACAGGCCCCCTCCGGCTTCTGCGCCAGAGGTGTCGTCAGGTCACCCTGCACGCCAGCTTTCCAGGCAGCCGCCTTGTCTTCAGCACAATGCAACTCTTTCGTGCGGGAGGCGCTGCGGTCGCTTAGCAGGGGGAGCATCAGAACATCGAGCCGATAGCCTTCAGGTAGTGAACTGCGCGCCTCGGCGATCACTTCCTTGCAATAGCCGCAGGCCGGATCTGAGAACATCGTAATGGCCTTGTCGCCGGTACCGACAGTCATCGGAGCCAGATCTTCAAAGCCCACATTGGCCTTATCGATAGGGATGTAGTTGGCGGCGACCTTGACCTCTTGCAGGGTCTTCAGCTCCTTCTGGGTCCAGGTGTCGTACAGCATGCCCTGAATGAGGAAGCGGCCGTTGTCGCTGATCACGGCGAACTTGCCATCCTTCTCGATGGCAACCATGCCCGCCGCAGGCAGAATTACCATGTTGTCTTTTTTCGATTGCGCGAACGCGGTAGTGGTAGCTGTGGCAAGTGCCAAGGCACAAATGGAGGAGATCAGAACGCGGGGCATGAGCATTTCTCTTCGGGGAGGATGCTCACAGGATAGGGAGAGGGGAAAGAAAAAGGCCGTCTAAACTTACCAGATTCTGGTCGGTTTAGACGGCCTTTGGCGGAAGGCTCAGGAAGGGGATTATCCCGGATTCAGAGCCCTACCGGCAGGGTGTTCAGCGCTTCGATTACATCCAGGGTAGCAGGAACGGTTGCGGTCATGATCGACTCGATTACGTCCGGTGCAGCGTAGAGGCCAACGCCACCGCCCACGCCTGTGATAAACGGCATCAGAGACTGGCGCAGCGCGCCGGCACCGATACCACCCAGCACCATCAGGCCAATGATGATGCGGCCAAGGGTGCCTTGCATCCAGTCAGTGAGCTGAATCCACACACTGTCGAAGTCATCCCCGCCGGTACCGCCGAACGCAGCGGTGGCCGCGATCATGGCCCCAGCCAGGATAAGGGTTTGCATTGCCGGTTTACTCAGTTGCATCGCATGTCGCTCCTTCAAATATGCGCAGGGCCTGCGCTCGGCAACCATTGTCCATAGTCAAAACGCCTATTTGTGCCGGTATTCGACCAGATCGTTGTAAGTTTTAGGCACGAAAAAAGGGGCCATCGCGTGGCCCCTTGTTTCCATCAGTAGTTCGCCACGGTTGGTGACTCAGCGCCCGAGTCGTCGATGCCGATCAGCGTGATTATCGGCTCCCCATTCGGGTAGCGCCACATCGGTATCGAGATCGAACTGGACGATAGCGACTGCTGTACGCCGTCGATATACCAGAGATGCCGAACGATACGCCCATCTTCATCGGCACAACTGGCGCGGGCGATCCAGCTTGACCGACCTTCGACCACTTCGATGCTGCAGCTCGGCGGGATATTGGACTCGACCTTGATATGCGTCTCGCCAGAAGCGGTATGACCCATCATCGATCCAATCTCCAACCGTACCGTATGCTCACCCTTGTCCAAGACGGCACGGCCATAGTTGCCCGAACCCTCCAGAGGATCACCATTGAGCGTGTACGTGCGTGTCTCAATTCGGTCTTTTGGATGGCCTCCTGTAATGCTTGGTCGAATCAGAACACCCAACGGAGCACGATTGGCCTGGTTATCGCCACTCCAAGAAAGAGTTACCTCGTAGGGCAGTGGATCGCTGAACTCCAGCTCAGTTTCAGCGTAGGTGTAGTTGCCGCGCGCATCACTTACGTGCACACCGAAGGTGTAAGTGCCTGGCTCGGTGATCCGCAGGGAGCGGCTTGTCTGCGAAGTGTCCTTGATGATTTCAAGGCCTGGATACGGCGGGATGTCCCAGTCCATTTCCAGCTCTTCAAACTCCCTGAACAGACCGAGCGAACGCACCTGCAGGTCAAGATCGGCAGGCGAGTAGACGGCCGAAATTCTGGCTTTGATCGCCCAGGTAGGCCAGTCATACGACCAGAAAATCAACCGCTGCTGAGTTAGACCCTTACCGCCCATGTCCTCGTAACCGTTGATCCAGCCCATGAAGCCCAAAAAGCTCTGCTCCTTGTTGAAGTCTTCCATGGTCGGGGTATAGGACACCTCACGTTCGTGCACTTCTTCCCCTGTCGGTAGAATGAAGTACCCATCCATGGTCAGATCCATCTTCGGATAGGGCATCATCATATTGGCTCGCCAAGTCGCCTCTTTTCCGACCTCAGGACGCCCAGGGCCGATGATTTGAACTCGCGGCGGTCGGACTGCGCGAAACGCAACACCTACCCGCAGCCTCTTGTAGACGCGACTGTCATCAGGCGAATCCGCAAATTTCACCCGGCTCATCAGGTAGACCCGCTCAGCCTGGTCGCGCGTCAGCTCGTACTCGCCTGTGCCCTGTACCCATGTCTCTCCTCGATCCTCTGACCACTCGACGACCATCCCTGTAGTGTCTAGGGTTTCACCGTTAAGGTCAGTCAGCACAAACCTTCCAACGTCGCCGATGAAGACGTTGCTCGGTCCTTTTAGCCGCGCTGTCGGGACTTCGTAGGCTATGACCTCGATCTGGGGGGTCATCGACTTGGCTCCCGAGTTCCGGTTTGTCATCTCAGCGCGAAGCAGGTAAGTGCCCTTCTCAAACGTCATCGAGAGACGCTGCGGAATCTTGCCGGTGTTCTCGACTGTATCCCAGGTGACGCCGTTGTCCGTGCTCATCTCCCAGCGAACATCACCCACGTCCTTTGCCTCGAAGCGATCCACCGTCATGGCATAGAAGGTGTTTCGCAGCGGGGCCACACCAATAACGCGCAGTGCTTGGATCACGCCATCCAGCGGTTCGCCGTTTAATATGGTCAGGAACATCGGGTAGTTGGACTGCCGAATTGACTCATAGCCCGGCAGCGGCGAGCGCACACGCGCCTCAGCAATGACCCGAACCGCCTTGTTCGTCAGCATTGCAAGGTCTAGCTCGAAGCTGGCAATCCCCTCCTCGTTTATCGGTTCCCAGTCAGTCACCGGCTCATAGTTGATGCCAGCAGAGGTCATCAGCAGGCGAATGTCCCAATCCCCCATCGTCGCCAGGTTGTAACCATCCTGCGGGTACTGGGTATCGAGCATCTGGACATTTACCGGCAGCGCGACGCTATCCAGAACGCTCCGCTCGTCGTTAAGGATTACTGGCAGAATCTGCTCGTGCGGAACAGCGTAAAGCTGTACTTCCTTGACCGTCTCGACCGCTGGCAGCTTGGTAAAGCGCGCGTCTATGTTGAACGGCGTTAGGCTCCACAGAGGCTTTTCCGTGCCTTCGAGACTGCGCATCAGCCGCTGGTTACGGCCATAGCTCGGGAAAGTCCCCTTTTCAATAACGGTACTGTCACGGCTGAGCTTGAGGTCGATGCTCGCAGGCAGCGCCATTATGGAAAGGCTGCCGACATAGCCTCCTCGCTGCGACACCCAGTAGGTGTTCTCATCGATCTTCTTCTCCTGCGGCAGTTCGATCTCGATGGCAGGCGGCTCGATGACTTCTACCTCATGGGCGCCATGTGTCAGATCAACCTCCTGACCGCTAGGCGTGAATACCGATGCTTTCCATGCGATTGAATGCTGTCCCAGTACCGACGCCGCCCCGACCAACTGAGGTGCATGCCAAGTGGTGCTCTGTGACAGTCCTTCGGGCAGCGCGGTCCAGCGTATAAAGCACATGGAGCGGTTCCAGTTCTTCGCCGCATTGCGCGCAATCGTTTCGTTTGTCGTCAGTTCGCAAACATCGTTGTCCTGGGCGCGCAGCAGCAGCGACAGCTCCTGCACGGCCTGATAGGTCTGCTCTGGCGCCGGCTTAAGTCCGAGCTGCAGCAGGCCCGTGGGCGACACCACTTTCAGGTCATGCGAAAAGTCAGCGATCCAGTGTTTGCCTCCCTTCGGATCGAACACATAGGCCTTAGCTCTGACCGGGAACTGCCCGACCTCGCCGCCAATAGCCACCATAGAAAGCAGGTTGGCATGTCCGGTGTCGCGCCATTCCGTAGGGGTGATTTCCCACTCGATCAAGCAGGTAGGCTCCTGCAGGACATTCTTCGGCTTGACCAGCTGCTCGGATGTCAGAACCGCACATGCGGAACCCTCGGATGCGAAGCTTATCTGAGCAGTTTCGAGCCCCTGTTTTACCTCCCAGCGGTCAGCCTGCAGCGAGCCTTTCGGAGTCCAGACATTCACAGGGATGGCATAGATCGGCCCGCTCATGTCAGCACGCGAAAGGTAAAGATTCGCCGTTCCATCCACACCCGCTTTCAGGCCCGCCAGCTTCGCCTCAAGATAACTGGGCTGCAGTTTGGTAGGCGTCAGCCGCATGCCTAGATCCGGCTCAAGGTCGCGATGCTCAAGCTTCACACCCACCGCAGAATCCGGCGATACAGCCGCCACAATATCGGTACCCAGTGCAGCCAGCAGCTCGGGACTGCTCACCTGTAGGCCATAGCTACCGTTGCGATAGGTCATGAAAGTGGTGACAGCCGGCACCGTAGGTGCAGAACCACTCTGCTCGACTTCCCGGCCCTCGAACATCGCCCATGCCGACTGAAACCTGATCTTGATGTCCTTCTCGAAGATCATTCCGTCCTGGTCGGTCGTCTTCACCCGAATGACGGTCGGTTTGTCGTCATCCGTGCGCAGTGTCAGCGTGTTCCCTTCTATGCTCGCAGTGCCGGCCTCGGGTTGGCCCACAACCGAGAACGTGTGCGATCCCCAGTTATTAGGATCGGTCGCCTGAAGTTGCGTGGTGCCACCGATGCCTGCGTACAGCACCACTTCACCCGGCACGATGTCGGTAGGTGCATAGTTGAACTTCTCAACCACCACATTGGCCACGCCGTCCACGCTGGCCCCAGCCTTATCTGTCGCCCGGATTGTGAAACTATCTTCTCCGAAGAACTGCGGGTTGGGCGTGTACTCAAGCATGCCGTAAACCAACTTGGCCGAGCCATTCGCCGGTTGAGTCAGGATCTCGAAAGAATGCTCGTCGCCGTAGGGCAGATCCACATCGGTTACCGATGGGCGCACATGGTCACTGGCCATCCCTTCCTTGGCAGGGATAAAGGCTTCAGTCGCTGTCGGAGCATCGTTCACATAGGTGACCTCGACCGTGATCGGCATAGGCTCTGAGTACAGACCATGGCTGTCCCGAGCGCGGTAGCTCAGACTCAGCGTGCCGTTCCAGTCCTGTGCCGGCGTGATGGTGATGTCGGAGCCAGCAAAGCTGAACGAACCCTCGGCGGGGTTGAGCGTTCCGATGATGTCAAAAGTGTGCGAATCGCCTTCGATACCCAGGTCAACATCGCTAACGGTCAAACGAATCGTCGTGCTCGTGTCCTCAGGAATGCTTGCAGTTTTCTCGTGTACCACGGCCTTGTCGTTCACCGGCCGCACGTTGATCGTGATGGTTGCAGTATTTGATGTAGCTGATTTGGAGTCAGTGGCGCGGTACGTCAGGGTTGTCGTGCCGTTCCAGTCTTTCACCGGCGTAAAGGTCAGCTTGTTGCCCGAAATGCTGGCTGTGCCGTGCGCGGTGTTCGGTGCGGTTACGATGCTCCAAGTATGGCTGTCGCCCTCGAACTGCAGATCCACATCAGTTACAGCAAGCGTGAGTTCACCAACGGTATCTTCGTCGAGAGCCAGAGTGGTGTTACTCACCGATGGAGCGTCGTTCACAGGGGTCACTGTCACCGTGACAGTCGCGGTGTTGGAGTTCGCCTTTCCGTCATTGGCCCTATAGGTGAAAGTGGTCGTACCGTTCCAGTTCAGCTTCGGTGTGAAAGTAGCTCTGTCGCCGCTAATCGTTACCGTGCCGTGGGCATTGTTCGGCGCGTTCACAAGGCTGTAGGTAAGCGTATCGCCTTCGACATCATTAGCGACCAGCACCACAGTGCCGGCCGTGTCCTCTGCCGTGGTCAGAGTGCGATTGCTTGCCACAGGCGCATCGTTCACCGGCCGCACTGTGATGGTGATGGTAGCAGTGTTGGATGTGGCTGATTTGGAGTCGGTGGCTCGGTATGTCAGGGTCGTCGTGCCGTTCCAGTCTTTCACGGGCGTAAAGGTCAGCTTGTTGCCCGAAATGCTGGCTGTGCCGTGCGCGTTGTTTGGTGCGGTGACGATGCTCCAGGTGTGGCTGTCGCCTTCAAACTGCAGATCGACATCTGCAACGTCCAACGTGAGCGTGCCAACGGTATCTTCATCGAGAGCCAGAGTGGTGTTACTCACCGATGGAGCATCGTTCACAGGGGTCACGGTCACCGTGACAGTCGCGGTGTTGGAGTTCGCCTTACCGTCATTGGCCCTATAGGTGAAAGTGGTCGTACCGTTCCAGTTCGGCTTCGGTGTGAAAGTAGCTCTGTCGCCGCTAATCGTTACCGTGCCGTGGGCATTGTTCGGCGCGGTCACAAGGCTGTAGGTAAGCGTATCGCCTTCGACATCATTAGCGACCAGCACCACAGTGCCGGCCGTGTCCTCTGCCGTGGTCAGAGTGCGATTGCTTGCCACAGGCGCATCGTTCACCGGCCGCACTGTGATGGTGATGGTGGCAGTGTTTGATGTAGCTGATTTGGAATCGGTGGCGCGGTATGTCAGCGTCGTAATCCCGTTCCAGTCTTTCACCGGCGTGAAGGTCAGCTTGTTGCCCGAAATGCTGGCTGTGCCGTGCGCGGTGTTCGGTGCGGTTACGATGCTCCAAGTATGGCTGTCGCCCTCGAACTGCAGATCCACATCAGTTACAGCAAGCGTGAGTTCACCAACGGTATCTTCGTCGAGAGCCAGAGTGGCGTTACTCACCGATGGAGCGTCGTTCACAGGGGTCACTGTCACCGTGACAGTCGCGGTGTTGGAGTTCGCCTTACCGTCATTGGCCCTATAGGTGAAAGTAGTCGTACCGTTCCAATTTGGCTTTGGAATGAAAGTCGCTGTATTGCCGCTCAAGCTCACGCTGCCATGTGCGCTGTGTGGCTGCGAGGTCACGCTATATGTAAGGTGATCACCGTCTTTGTCATACGCATTAAGCTCAAAGGAGACAGCCTTATCTTCTGTGGTTGTAATTGTTTTATTAGGTGCGGTCGGAGGGTTATTAAATTGCCCAATAGCATAACTTAGGGTGTTAAATGAATGTGTATGCGCGAGACTGCTCGGAGTACTCCACTCTTCCACCGAGACTATAAGCTCATACTCTCCCTCTGTAGTGGGAAGATTGTTAGTATAGCCTCCATCAACATTTTTTATAGATAGATCAAACGTGGTCATGCCTGCGCCACATACGACAACTCTTCCATAAATACCCCCAGAGAATTGCGTGTTGCCATTTGCAGTTATTATGAGTACAGGCTCATACGTAGAGGCCCCCTTTCTTCGCCAGTATGCTCTAACAGGGACAATATAGCCCCTATCGATCATATTAGAGCAACCGGATATCTGTTTGTTGAAGGTGTACTTGGCATTTAACTGAAGACTTCCAGGCATATTCACTGGGGGAGAACCACCCGCCCACTCGGCAACACCTTGAAACTGTGCCGCATCCGCCATTGCCGCAAACAGCAACAAAATCATTATTGAAAATAGTTCGCGCACCCAGTAACGCGCTGAAAGTGCACCTGCGCTATGTTTGTGTTCGAAATGTTCATGAAAGGCGGATATTAGGCTTAAGCGACCTGCGGCATAGTATTTATTGGTGGTATTGCTACATATAATGGTAAATATAGATTGGTGCCTGCCTTCAAGCAACTTCATTTTAGATGACTCCCCCACGCTAACAGGATTACAAACGGTCTTACCGCGCCAAAGGTTTTAGCGTAGTCCCTGCTGAGGTCTGCCGAGCCCCAATCTCCCAGCGCCTTGGTTCAATTTCCGTGTAGATAAAGCCAGGCACATAGAGATCACCGTTTTCATCTTCCCAAGGATCTACTGCAATCCGCATAACAACAGCCTGGGTGCGAATCGGAAGCGGGTTTCGAGCGCGCATAGGGATGGGAGCGTTGTCTGCCCCTTCGGCATATAGGACGCGAGTAGTTGGCTCTCCATCTACCTTATCGCTTTTATCTGAGCCATCTTTCGCAGCTTGCTGCTCTGCCTGAAGCATGGTCTTGTAGTTTTCGTTTTCCGTAGCGCTATAAACGTCCTTGGCTGACATACAAGACACCCCTTCCGGCATGCCCTTACAAGCATATTCTGTTGAGCCGATGCTGAGCATGTTCGAGCACCCAGTCACAACGAAAGCTGCAGCACACATTGCAATTAGTTTGTACATATCCAATTCCTTAATTAACGTCTGCAACTTTCAGGGTGGTGGCGTTAAATTTCACTGTCATCCCTTTGTTTACAATAAAATCAACATTCCGCATTGCGTCGATTTCAATAACCGGAAAGATGTTTTCTGCCATTTCGAGGTAATAATCTGCAATGCGCTCCAAAGCCGAACCAGCTCCACGGGCGCCAGCGGCTTGCAGCGCATTCGAATCAAAGGCTTGCTCGTAAACAGGCGCCTGCGTTTCACCACCGTCCTGGAAACCACGGGTGATGTTGATCGATGGCACCTGGCGTACATCAAACGCTGACGCGGCCCCCTCCATGAGGCCTGCCATCAGGCTGCGCGCGATGAGCTGCCCCTGCTTGCTGACCAGTCGCCCTCGAAGCCCCGTCTTGCCGTCTTCGCCAGTGGCGTAAGCTTCGATAGGGGCCTCAAGCACCGTGCCGTCATTACGCACGCAGGAGATACGCTCGGCTCGCATGTATGCGCGCTCGGAGCTGAGGTCGCCCCAACCTCCTGCAATCAACATGCACTCACGAAAATCGGCCCGGAAACGGTTGGGCAGAATGGCCTCGCTCTTGATTCGAAGCAGCGATGGGAATGGGTCACGCTGAGCCTGTTTGCCGGTAGGTGCATCCATGCCGGTAACCAGTACGCCAGAAAGGATCGAGCCGGCCGGGATGGTCACCGACAGCTCCTTATCCTCCTGATCTTCATCCTTGGCCTTCTCGTTGCGGATGACTCGGATCTTCGGTGCCTCGACCTTCTCACTGCTCCGCGCGCGCGGATCGACTGGCGGTGGAGGCGGGAGATTCGAGTAAACGTCTCCCAGGGCATCAGCTGAATTTGTCGCCTTCTGCACAAAGTGAGGATTCCGCTCCGGGATCAACGTCGTCGCGGCTTCCTTCACTGCACCGGCATCATTGCTGCTGCTTTCAGAGTCCTTTTGTGCGTTGCGGCCAACGCGTCCAATCTCTTGATGTAGCAGCTTGATCTGCTCTTCGAGGCTGGTGACTTTTTCCTGTGTTTCAACCAGCTTGCGATCCTTCTCGGCGGCGCCAAGGGTGCGCAGCAGGCGCTGTTGCTCTATCTGCATCTGCCGAAGCTGTGCAGCCATTGCATCGATACCGAGAGCACGCGGATCTTCGTCGGTAAGCACAGCTGCAACTGCTGGCCTCACGGCCTCTCTGGAACGCGCCTCAGGCGTTGCGAGATTCATCGCGTATCCGACCAGCGTACCGACTACCAACACGGTTCCGCCGATTGCGGTGTACATCTTCGTTTTTGGCGACAAGCCTGCAATCGCGTTGCGAATGGATTCCATGGACTGTGTTCTCCTTAATCCAATAGGCTCGGGCGCACGGAAGTGTCGGCGGTGATGGCCGGGACTCGCGTTACTACAAACACTTCGGTTTTCTGGCCTGGCTCAAGCATTTCATGAGGCCAACTGCTTACAGCTGCGCGATTCGGGTGCGAGCACGCGCCATGATCGAACTCGACGGTTTTGCCAGAGATGTTTTCCGCTACAGCCACGTAAACCCGAAAGTCGTGGCCCTGGATCAGCTGAGACTTTGAGAAATCAAAGCTCAGTGCTGGCTGAGCACAGGCCGGGATGCTGTCCCCCGATCTGAGTGCTCCGAAGCTGTATCCGCGAGGCAGCTTGCCCACGGCCATTTCGCGCATGAGCGAACGCAGGGTGTCCATATAGGGTTGGCTGCGCTCCCACTTACGAGCGGTTCCGCTGTAGGCAGTCGAGCCCATCGCCGGCATACCCACAGCCCCGCCCTGGATGCTGCGCGCGAAGATGAGGTTTGCTTGAATCGGAGGAATGCTTTGCGGCAAAAGCGTGAGGGAGATGGCGACAGACTCATCATCCTCAGGTGTCACGAACATCGTGACCGGCTGATCATCCTGTGTGGTGACGTAGATGACATTGCCGCTGGTAGAGATTTCGGCCTGGCTTACGGTCTGGATGTTCGGGCTGTCGAAGGGCGTAACCAGCCGATTAATCTGGGAACGACTGATTGGGATCAGCGTGTTGGTGCCTGATGCAACGACAACATCCTGCCGAGTTTCCACCGGCTTGTGCGGGGCCTGCCGATGCGGCACGACACTGGCTGGAACAGGGGGTAGGTCTTTGGCGCCGTTCTCAACCAGGACAAGACGTTTGGGCGCCTCTGCGGCCTCAGCGGGAGCTGCGGATTGCCCAGGGTTTACTTGGCCCTCATGCTTGTTCTGTTTGGCCTCAGGCGCGGTCTGCGGCTCAACAGGTTGAACGCTTGCAGCCACGGGCATGTTCAGCCCAGGGATCTTGATTTCTTCACTAGCGTGCACCAGCGGCGCGATGGTCATCGCTGCGACGAGCGTGCCCAGTGCGAATGGATTGTTTTGCGGTCGGGTTTTCATCGAAAGGCCTCAGATCACTGATGACCCATTTTCCCGAGTTGAGAGCGCGCCATGGGCTCTAATTCGACAACATTCTGGTAAGCAAAAAAAACCCGGCTTCAGCCGGGTTTGTCTACGCCAAGGGTCCATTCAACCGCGCCGGCGCTCCTCACGCTCTTTGATCTTCTGCGCCTTCTTCGCCTCACGATCAATCACATCCTGCGTTCTAGCATCGCCGGTATTTGTGCTTATCCATGTAATAACTGGCTTGTAGTTCTTGATCTGAAGGTCCACCTCGTAGGTACGGTTTGATCGCCGCTTTCCACCTGCTGGGCCTTCGCTGACTGAGTTGCCTGTGATGAAGAAGCGGTGCTCGTTGACGGTATCGCGCAGCACTTTCTGCGGCTCAAATGAGAGGGTCACCCTGTCCTGACGTATCTGAAATATTTGCTTGTCCAGCACTTCCATCGTGGACTGGTAAATATCAGGGTGGAGGATTGGCCCCAGGGCATCCTTGATGATGGTTGCGTTCTCAGGCGTTACGTTTCCCAGCAGCATGCCTACATACATGGCCCACGCGGTCGTGTACTCACTACTGCTCTGGGTCTTGCTTACCCACGCCGTCTCAGTCAGCGTCGGAGGCACCACCGTGATGATCTGATCTTTCTTCATGGCAGAGCACGAGCTTGCAATCAGCGCGACAGTCATCGCAAAAAGGATCAGCCGCAGGAATTTGTTTTCTCCTCGCATCCCGTCGAACGAGTTTTTCAGATTGGATAGAAGCATCAGATAAAATCTCGCTCGTATGAATTAGGCATGCTGCGGTTGCGCTTGAAGCCAATGGCTCCCATGTACCAGTAGATTGCATGCAGCAGATAACCATCGGGTCGGTTGTCACAGTAGCGACGATAGATGCGCGCCAGGACCAGCCCCAGGCCGAGGCAAATGGTGAGCTGTGCGAGCAGGATGCCGGCGACCAGGCCAACGCCGATGGGCAGAACCTCGTCTATACGCCAGAACAGCAGATAGGGCGGCTCGTCGATATGCGCGGGGATCTTGGTAGGTTCGTCACTCACTGTGCAGCTCCTGTTTTACTGACCTGTTCCATGGCATCGAGGATGCCCTTATGGGATGAGTTATCCCCCTGCAGAACAATCGAGTTGCCTGTGAGGTTGTCGATCACCATCGTCGAGGGGGTTTGCTTGATATCCAGTCGAATCGCGTGATCCATATCGGCTATGACACGCTCTACTACCTGCGAAGAATCCATGCATTGACTGAAGCGCTGCCGGTCGATGTCCATCTCAGCTGCATAACTGCTCAATGATGCGGCGACTCCCTGCCCATTTCCCCTCGTCGTGTCGAACACTCGCTGCGCAAACTTCCATGCCGTTTCTGAACCACCCTGCTCTCCGGCGCATTCAATCGCCAGCGCCTGCTGCCGGGATGCCTCAGACAAGGCCGGCACATGCATCAACGCAGCGTTGATATGCCCGCCAGATGAGTCGATGAGCGACTTGATAACGGGGAAATGCTGCTTGCAGTAGGGACATTCGGTATCCGTCATCTCGACCAGGGTGAAGCGGGCTTTGGTGTTGCCATAGATCCAGTTATCCGGGGCCGAACCGTCCTGCCCCTGGCTGGGAGCGCTCTTGCTCGTTTCACCGATGAACATGTTTTTCAGCTCGTCCATTTCTTCAAAGGTCAGAGGTTTTTGAGTCGCGACCTCAAGCTCTGAAATCTGATCTTGAAGTGCCCCCACAGTCTCAAAATGCTGGTAAGCGCCTACCGCTAGCGCAGTAGCAAGGCCGGTGGAGATGATGATCAAGGGTATAGATGCGGACATGGATCAGAACCTATCTGGGCGTTGTGCAAAGTGTGAATTGCTCAACGCCCAAATTGGCCTCTAATCTGACACGTTTGTTGTAGGTTTAGATTTGCTTGGGCAGGTTTCTGATCAGGACCGACAGCAGGATTGGCAGAATGATGATCAGCGCTGTGCAAACCACCATTGGAGGCAGTGGTAGCGGCGCCAACAGGCTGAGCGCAAGCATGATGCCGCCCCATCCCATCAGGCTTACCGCGTTGTTATTCCAGAACGGCGATGAGTAATCGAAGCCGTGCCTCTTCGCCTGCCAGCGCATGACCCCGGCGAAAATAGCCGGCACTGCCATTACGGCGAAGAACGGCATCCAGTACGTCATCAGCACCGCCCGATAGAGGATCTGATAGGTGATCTTCTGCAGTGCCACACCTCGTGAATCCAGGTATTCAAACCACCAGCCCACCTTTTCTTCAAAGGAGTCCACGGTAGAGGGGCCGCTGCGCATGAACATCCCGGATATGTGGTACTTGAGTCCCGAGTCGATGACCAGAGCGGTGTAGATGCTGGCCGTGGTTTCATCTATGCGCTTCAGATCGTCCTGAGGCAGCAGCGACACGCTCCACTGCCGTTCTTTCTGCATCACGGTATCGATCATGGGGTTGGGCGCAAAAACCGCAAGCATGAGCACCATGATGAACAGGAAGAAAAGGGACGCTACGAGCCCTTTCGGCCACTTCTCTTCAATAACCTCAGCCATTGATCAGTTGCTCCCGAATCGGATCAGGCACTACTGCAAGCTGACACAGGCTTGAGATCGTGTCGTTGGTCACCGATACCCCTTGCGACTGCAGCTTGGCGAAAAGCTGGTAGAAGAGGTGGTACAGGCGCTCGTAATCGCTGACGCCCAGCTGGCACATGATCTTGTACTCAAACAGCGCCTCGCTGAGCGCGTTTGCCACCGGCCGGCCGGTTACGCCGCTTTTGATGAGCGCCAGGATGAAACGTGTTCCGCAATTCCAGTCAATGTCGAAATTGCGCAGGATAACCATGGTCTTATCGTCCAGCTGCAGGCTGCGCTGAATCTCGATGATCCGGGTAATGGACATGATCAAGCCCTTACTTCGATTGGAAATTGAGAATTGGCAGACGACCTTTTCGCACGTCACCGCCCGCGAAAATGGCCAGGTATTCGAGGTCAGGCAGATTGCCTAGCAGTGCCGAAGGGAATAGCTCGCCCTCTTCCTCCATCAGTCGCTCACCCTGGTTGCCCCCGGTGATGACACCGCCCTCACCGGCGCTGTTGCCCTGGGTGCGCATGACGTACTTGTAGCGGGTCATGGGCAGTTTCTTGGCGATGAATTCTTGGGTGTCGGTGTCCAGCACCCGCAGGGAAATGATGTTGTTCGCGTTCGCCAGCACCTGCATGGCTTTCGATTCATCACCCATGCGCGCCTTGAAATCCGCAATCGTCTGGGTTGCGATGAACAGGTTGATGCCGGCGCCGCGACCCTTATTGAGCAGCTGGATCAGCTGGTCATTGATCACCTCGGCCGCTTCATCCACGAAGATGTTCACCGGCACCGGAAGCCTGTGGTTGTAGATCTCTCCCGCAGTAGATGCGAGGTCTGCCAAAGCCAGCGAACCAAGAGCAGAGCCCACCATGGGGTCCGACAATGAGTCGAGCCCCATGTAGAGCACCTGCTTACCGTTGATCACGGTATTCATGTCGCTGAAGTCTTGGTACGCATCCGTTCCATCGACAGTATGCGCAGGCGAAAGAAGATCGCTCATCCTGCCGGCCGTGAGCATGACCAGGATCGGCAGCAAACCGGCGATCATCTTGCTGAAGTGAGCGCGCTCGTGTTCGAGCATCGTCAGCAGCCCTTCAAGGTCGGAGTTCGGCGCATCGTGTATCAGGTCCGCGTAGTACAGCTTGCGCAGGGCCTTGGCTTTGTCCTCAGGATTTTTCACCTTGGCCGTTGCGCAGGCCTGTTCAACCGCTGCGTCAAACACTTTTTCCCCTCGCACCATCCTTCCGTAGGCTGTGAGCACTCGAATGGTCAGGCCTGGGATGTCGCCTTCTAGCGTCCGGCGCAAACTAAGCAGGCTCGGGAGTTCTCCGATAATTAGCATTGCTTGGATCACGTTGTTGAGCGCCATCATCGCGAATGCCTGGAACGGATCGCCAGACTCCGACGCCATAAGCACGGCGACTCGCGATGCAAGCTCTGTCGCCCTGCCATAGTTGCGCGTCAGCGAAAGACGGATCGACTCGTCCGGGAATGCTGGATGAAAGTAGCGAAAGCGATTCGGCTTGTTCATCAGCGCACAGGTGCGCCGGCATGTCTCGGCCAGCCCTTTGTCACCCTTCGGGTCGATGATGATGACGGCCTCACCACGCAAGATGCATTGGGTAATGGCTAAGTCAAACAGGCGGGTCTTCCCGGCGCCAGTCGTGCCGGTAACCAGGGTATGGATGTCTCGCATCCCCGCTGGGCGCAAGCATTCCTCTTCTTCAACCATGCCGAGGCCATGAATCCAACGGCTACCTTTTACGTTCGGGTCGCGCAGACCTTTCTTTCCAAGGACCGCAGACATGTCCCTCGATTGCAGTTCAAATGCGTGTTGGCCGTGTTGCTGCCGCCACTGAAAGGCCTGACCGTAGTAAAAACTGTCGGGGTGCTTCTCGACGATCTTTGCAATGTCCCCAATGCTGGTAAACGACAATGGAGAACCGAGAAGGGACTTTTTCGCTCGATAGACACGAACTGCCCTCGGCAGTGCAGATAGGGCGAACCCAGCCTGAACACCCATCGTGATCAGGTACGGCATCATCGGCATGCCAGTTAGTACCTGGACCCCTGTGCTGGCTAGCATTGAAGCTCCCCAGGCTCCGACTTCCCTGGCTTCGTAATTTGTGCGCCAGAGGTTTGTATAATTCCAGTCACCCATCAGCGGTTCACCTTGCTATCCAGCTGGAAGTAATATTTTTTCTCGCGGCCCACTTTTACGGCTTCGAGACAATAGAAAAGCGCGGCTTCAGAAGTCTCAAGATCCACTCCTGCCGCCTCTGCAACCTTTTCTCGGGTCCAAAACGATACGGAGTAAATATCCGCACCTTTGCCAGGCTCCGGCGCAGCGGCTTCTTTGAAGGACTGTGCAACCCGAAAGGCTTTACTGCGGTACTCGGCCGGTAGCGTTTCGATACAGCAGGGGTGCCACTTGGCGTCGCTTAGTCGGCAGTAGAGCAGGGAGATTTCTATGCTTGCGAGGAAGCCTTCAACTCCTCTTAGAGTTCGTGTTATCTGCTCCTCAGCGCTCGTGAAGTCGCGCCACAACCACTCTGCACGGTCGATGGCCGGCAGATCGCCCAGCGTGATTTCCCCAACCAGGGGAATGAATATCCGATTGCGAACTTCTTTGATCGCCGTGTCGCCGGCGAACACGCGCAGAAGGCGGCTGCCAAGTTCTGGGTTGCGTTGCAATAAAGCCCGATCCTGATCTGTCAGCAGGCTCTTAAATTTTGGCGGAATATCGAGTGCATCGGTGCTTTGCTCTGGGGTTGCGGTTTCAACCGAAGCCTTGGGCTTGCCTACGTTGCCCCTATCTACTCTGGTGGGCTTCTTGGTGATCATGTCGTTGAAGGTGAGTTTTACCTTTTGAACCGGCTCTTCCGGTTCCACCGAGTGAAGGTCTTGCTCATCCGTGGGCTCGTCATCATTGACTGAACATAGAAGCGGCGCCGGATCGGGTGTTGTGCCGTTGATTTCGTGCAACATGGCGGCAAGAGTGTTGTCATCGAGCGCATTGTCCTGCTGCTGCTCGGGCGCTTGATCAGCAACATCGTCTACCGGCTGCTGTGCGCCCTGCTTGAGGAGGCGCGCTCGCTCTTCCAGGTTGGGCGGCAGAGATACGCCGGTACGCTCCGGGACTGGCTTTTTGGGGCGATTTTTTCCCTTGGGGCTCTCAGTCGCTGCGGCGGCCGGCAGTGGTGTCGCACCAAAAAGGTCTTCCTGCGTTCCTTTCTTCTCCTGTTCCTTTCGCGCGATTGCGTCTTCCTTGGTCAGGTATTCCTTGGCGTTATCATCCCGGCCGATGGTCACAGAAACCGGGGCGATGTTTCCGTCCAGGAACGGGAACACGTTGTCGGGGTTCTTGAATTTGACGCAGCGGATGGACGGCGCCTTTCCGTTCTTGAGCAGTGGGTGTGGCGCCACGAACCAGATGGGCGAACCGTCTGCATTTTTCTCAAACAGCTCGTACTCGGACATAGCAGCCAGTAGGGTGTTTTCCGCTCGCGGGAAGCCTCCTACCTTGTCCTTGACTACCTGATGGATGATGTCCTCGGAGCCGGTGCTCCAAGCGAGGAATAGTCCTTTGGTGCTCAGCCAGAGCCGCGAGCCGGGTTCGTTGAGCGTCCAGCTTCCTTCTTCGACCAACTGTCGCATCGCATCTACGCACAGACGCTGCACCGGCACGCCGGTGTTGGTATTGGCGCCGGCCACTGCACCGCGCTCGCGGTCTGCTTTTACTGAGCGCGAGTCCGCAACCCTCACCGCTTCGGTCAAGGGTCCAGGCTGGCCTGCCACAGCGTCCAATAGTGCCTGCCAAATATCTGCCCCGCCTTCGAGCAGCCACTTTCGCAGCTCAACGCTGGTGTAGATTCCGATTAGAGTGTTGGTGTGCGTGATGTGCTTGTTCTGACGCCCGCGCTCCCAGTTGATGAAGTAGCGAGTCAGGTTATTCGCCACCGCCCACTCATGAATGGTTTCGGTGCCCATTACCCATTTCTTCGTGCCGTCGAACGACATGACGATAACGTCCGTCAGAGGCTTACCCGCGTCATGGAACAGTGCCGCCACGATGCCAGCCACATACCAGCGGCGAAGACGTTTGCTTGCTTCACCTGGCGTCAATTCGTGGTCGAACTTGGTCAGAACCATCCAGTCCAGCATAAAAGCCGCGCACTCCAGGCCGTGGCGCAGCAGCCCGCCTGGTGTGTTGTGGTGGTGATTCTCCGAGGCAGGGAGCAGGTGAACCAACTCGGCATACGCCACGAACATGGGCTTCAGGTACGCCTCGTAGTCATCAGGCGCCAATCCAGCCTGAGCTTCAATCTTGTTTACAAGGCGCGACTGGAACTCATACATGCAGAACTCTCCCGAGATCAGGCCGTAATAGCCTTCCTGGTAGGGAGGGTTTCTGAGGATCGACGGATCGCTCAGCACGCGTCGGATATCGTCCGGGATGTTCTTATATGCGGGGTGCTCGAAACGCGGGTCGGGCGGCGGGTTGATGAGCCGACTGGGACGGCGTTTGCCCGCAAAGAGCTGCTTGAATAACTTGAACATGAACAGGAATGCTCCGACTTTTCACCCGAGCATCATGTCTGTTTGCGAATGCGATTTGCGGCCTAAACCTACAAGATTCTGGTCATAAAAAAACCCGGCACGAGGCCGGGCTGGGTTAGAAGGTGAACACGCCTGCGGAAAGCAGTGCTTGCGTGTCTACGGGGCCTTTCGCCATGCGCGGTTGCGGCATGACTTCTGGCTTATAGGTGGTTTCGTCGAACTCGGCATCAACCGAGATTCGCGTTGCAGTGCGCGAGTCAGCACGGTGGTACTCGACAACATCCGCTGGGATTGCGGCACAGACACTCTCTGCGACGGCCTTCCAGTTGACCCTGCCTTGAACCTCATACTGAATAACACGAACGCCATACGCATCTGCGCGCTTGAAATCGCCCATCAACGCGAGAATCTGGTCATCAATGACCGTTATCTCGTTTTGAAGCTCTTCCAGCGCCTTTTTTGCAGCCAAAGCTGCGTTCTCTTTGTCTCGCCTGACCGCTGCGAGGGTTGACCAACGGTCGTGGTCGATCTTTGCGTGAGGCATCAGGTCGCGTTTCGGGTCCGCCTCGGGAGGCGTAAGCGACTCGACCATATCCCAGAAGCGCCTTTCCGCAGCAATGATCTGCTGCGCAACAGCTTCATTGAGATCAACCACCAGGCAGATAGGCTCATGCTTGGGCGACCAGCACCACAGGTAGCCCCGTGAAGCCCCGCTAACGATCATTTGGTGCAACAGCTGCCAGCGGTAGAGCCTGTACGCCTTGCTCTTCTCTCGAAGCGCCAGAACCTCCAGATGATTGTCATCGGAGAGGTTCTTGATCTCCACCGGCTCATTACCTGCCAGAAGCCCGTCGAACGAAGCCCGCATGAACGGGTAATCGCTAGACTCTGCGCAGATCGGGAGCCCCAGCTGACCGTACCGCTCTTCAAACGCCTGAAGCGCAACCGGCTCAAACTTGACGCCCCGCCTTACCTGAGGAATGCAGGCAAGATCGGGGGGTGTATCAAGTCCAACCAGCTCACGCCACAACTGAAGCTTCGTCTTGTCAGGATTCTGATCCATGATGACCGCGCAACTGGTTGCGCTGACACCACCCTTTCTCCACGCGTGCCACTCGGCAGAGCGCTGTTGGACGTCGATTACTTTCATCCTGATTACTCCTGATGAAAGCCAAGCCGTACTCTTTCCTCAGCGCTGATCCTGATTCCGCCTTCACGGATCTGGGAACAAAGCTTGAGGTCGTTGTAGAGCTTTATTTTTGTCAGCCCCGTCACCGTGAAAAAGCCCTTTGAGAAGCTGCTTTCAAGATCGAGGAGATCGACATAGCCAAACCCATCCAAGAGGGTCTTGCGAAGCAAGTCACCCTTGGTGAGCACGTCTGCGATGCGTTGATCCAGAGGCCCTGAGGTATTGAACTCGTACTCAGCACCCATTTCTTCGCCAAGCAGCCCAAGAGCATCACAAAACGCTTGATACCGAGCCTGGACCAGCATCTCGGTACGATTTTTGAAGGCTTCATACTTCTTCGTGAAGTCAGACCCCTGCTCATCGAGTGATGCTTTCTGCGCTGCAGCAATAGCCGGCAACGCATAGGCGTGTGGTGTGTTACTGAGGTCCAGATACAGGCTGAGATCCACATGCGGCACTTTATTGCGGATCTCAATCCCTTGCTCTGAGCCGTAGTGGGCTTCCAGTTCGCTATTGGCGGCATGGTAGGCCTTGCAGCCAGCTTCGAAGGTTTTCATCTCATTCTCCTTTCTAGGTACTTCACCACCTGGGTTGAAAATCCCAAGGGCAAATCCCGGAAAGGCAAACCCCCAAAGGGGGGTTGCCCCCCTGGGGGTTTGGTTCGTCAGCCAGTACGTCAGCCGGCGATGCCCTGGCGCAGTAAGCGCAGAGCGTTGGTTTTGCTAGCACCGAACATTTCGACTCTCGTCTCCATGTGCGGAGCTGCTTGCACCACCTCAAAGAGGCGGCAGGTTTGCTCATTCACAGGCCGGTTTTCATCGCCGTACCAGCTCAGGAGCTGGTTGAACAGCCGTTGACCGCAAATTTGCGGGGTGGGGCCAAACACGGCGATATTTCGGCCAGAAGGAACCAGCTTGAGGATCGCCATGTAGCTCATGCGGCGCTCCTGTATCGCTGGTCAATTTCGGCATAACGGTCGTTCGCTTCCTGCCAGCTCATCCGGCCTGCATTGCAGGCCTGAATCACTGCGCAAACTTCCATCCCGCGCTGCCATTCAGTTGTGCAAGACAATCGCTCCAGCGCTCCCATGTCAGGGATCATGAAGCCATCATCGAGCATGTCGCCAATGCACAGCTCGGCGGTGTCCTGGGTGCAATGACCCGTGAAACCATCCTTGCCGAACATCGTCCAGCGGTACCGTCCGGGCTCGGAAGAATCTTCGGAAAGAATCCCCCACGAGTCAGTCCGGCAGTGCTTGAGCGTCAACCCAAGCCCGTGCACCGCGTACAGTCCCAGTAGGGATTCCAGGGAAAGAATCTTCCTCTGGATCTCTCCGGCCATTTCAGTGACCAGGCTGCGCTGAGCCAGATCACCAGCTTCAAGCTCCTGCCAGATGGCAAGAGACTCTTTAAGCGATTCAACCGTTGAAGGACGCATGGCGACCTCCATTTGCAGCACCCATTGCAAACCCAGGAAAGCCCCCATTGAGAGTCTTCTGGGCCTTTTCAACTGCTTCATTGAAGCTGTTGGCTTGGCACTGAAAGCGGGTGTAACGCTTGGTACGCATATCGCACATAGCGAGTATGTAAGTACGCATTTTAATTTCTCCTTTTCATCCCTGAAACGGAGCAATCCCCTGTAGGGAAAGTCCCTACAGGGTTAGATTTATCTGATCAACTTATACGCAGTCAGATGGGTTATTTAAACTCAGGAATAGACACGCTGATAATTGCCAGCCTGTATCATTGCCTGATGCTGATTACTTAGATGATCCAGAACGCCATTTGTCATTGGATCGCTACCAAAGAATCCCCAGCAGCTATCAACAACTTCGTCATCCTCGATCACTTGATACCCCCAAACATTACCCGTCAGGTATTGATCGTATGATTCGACCTCTCCGTCCAGATATGTTTCCAGCTTCTCAATGCGCGGCTTCGTGAGATGTTTCCAACCAAGCTCGGAGCGGGCTTTATCTTTAGACACAAAGATAAAGCCAACCTTGCCACTGTCCCATCGACAGCTAAAAGGGGAGGTTTTCATTGTGATGCCAGAGTGATCATAAAGATAAAGTGGAAGCATAATTGCTTGCCCCGTCATCTCCAGCGCACGCTCAACATCTGGGATGTGATTGGCATTGAAATCGATCTGCCCCAGCTGCTTATCAGACAGGTGCTTGTAGATCACTTCCAATGCTTTCGCAGCCCCATTCTCATCACCCAAACGATAGCGCCGATGAGCGCATACCATCGATCCTAGGTTGTCCCATTCACGCGGACTTTCTGCGTCATGGTCATGGACGAGTTTGATGATGCAGCTTGAGTTAGCAGTTGCCATTTCGTTTTCCTTTTCAGTACGACGAAGGCAACTAACCCCTGAGGGGCAGGTGCCCCGTCAGGGTTTATTGTGAGTTCGCTGTTCTTAGTTAAAGAACAGCATGATCAGGTTGATAATAATCTCAGCCATCTCAGTTTCCTCATTTATTGCCAGCAGCAGCCCTGTGCAAAGGGATGCCCTGCACAGGGTTGGTTGGAGACTCCGGGTTATCCCAAATCGCAAGACACTCGGAGCAGATTTTGTTTCTGTAGCCAGTCTTTTCCAGAAGCTGGACATTGGGGTGAAAAACCTCTTCTCCCTTTCTGAACACTTCTGATCGTGTCTGGCTGCAGAAGGTATTGCCTTCTAACAGGGATCTAATCGACAGATGAACCATCGTCACTCACCCTGAGCAGCTTGGTATTCCGCTGCAGACAGGAGTCGCAGAGCGTAATCACGAGCCTCAGCAGGCCACGCACTTACATAATCACGCGCAGCTTTCCAGCCTTGCGATTCACGCGCCCGATTGACCACCGCTTGAGTCTTTTTCAGGACTTTGGGAGGTAGATCTACAGGTGCCTGGCTCTCATCATTTGAAGCCTGAAGCACTTCGCCTTCCAGCGGTTCTGCGACCTGAGCTTGAGCATCTTCAGGCTCAACTTGCGTTGTCTCAGATGCCGGCACCTGCTCTTCAACCTCATTCGAGGTCGGGAGTGGCTGGGCTTCATCGACTACTTCAGCTGCACCCATATAACGCTCTACAACAGAGATCGGGACATCATGAGATGCAAACCCCTCCCCTGCCGTTGTGTTGAGATACTGAATAACCGTGTCGAGTTTTTCGCCGACTTGGGGCCAGTATTTCTTAGCGATTTTGATGCCGGTTTTTTTGAACATGGAAGTTTCGAAGTCAACCCAAGGGCCTTTCTTCTTGCGCTTCCACAAATCACTTGCATCACGCGCTTTGTAGATCTCCTTGGCTGTTACAGCTTCCACATGGACCCGGCCATCAGGCAGGGTTACTTCCACATAGACACCACGGAATTCGCCGCGCTCTTCAGTGTCGAACGGATCGAATTCATGCACAGGGCTATGACGCTTACCCTTGTACTTAAACTGATCATTCGAGTAGACCAACTCAACAATACAGTCACGTATTGCGCCGTCATTTACAGCGGTTTTGATCATGCCTTTGTATGACACATCCAGAACCACTTGCCCGTCCCGTGGCACCAGGTAGCATAAACCCCTTGCAGGGTTCAGCGTTAGGCCACAGGCGGCCACTTGGCCAAATGCATTGCGAAGAGACAGCGGATTGTTGATAGCGACAGTGCACAGGTAGTCATTGTTCATCATGGCTTGAGCTGCATAAAGCATCTCTTGCTTGAACACGACATCTGTTTTTGCTGCCTTCACCAACTCAAGAAACTTATCCTCTTGCTTTGCAATTACGGCTACAGCGTTTTGATAGTTAGCACTAGACATTATGAAACCCCCTGAACAAAAACGCGCCCGAAGGCGCGTATTTATTTGCAACTGATTGACCCGTTAGATGATGTTCAGAAGAACTCGGCTAATGGGCGCAAAGGGGATGTCATCGTCAAACGAATCGTAATGCGGATCAGAAGTCGGCGCTTGAGTCGGTTGACGGTTGGGTTGCTGCGGAGAACGCTGTGCTTGATTCCTCCCGCTAGAGCGAGGAGCACCATCACCACCGTTATCTGCCTGCTTACCGCCAAGGAGCTGCATGGTGCCTTGCATATCAACCACAATCTCAGTGGTATAACGCTTGACTCCATCCTTCTCCCATTCGCGGGTTTGTAGTCTGCCTTCGATATAGCACTGCGAGCCCTTACGAAGGTACTCACCGGCAATCTCAGCAACCTTCCCAAATAGCACAACACGGTGCCACTCGGTTCTTTCTTGAAGCTGACCAGACTGTTTGTCCTTCCAGCTATCGGTAGTTGCCAATGTGATATTGGTAACCGCATTCCCGTTGGGCATGTAGCGAGTTTCAGGATCACCGCCAACATTGCCGATAAGGATTACTTTGTTTACGCCACGAGCCATGATTATTCTCCATTCAGAGTAAAACACAGGGCGACGTAAACCCCTGACGGGGAATATCGCTGCCCCGAAAGGTTTTCATTTCAATTAGTTAGGTTGTATTTGACAGACGGCCAACTTGCCGACCATGCACCGAAGTGCATGACTAAATCGATCTGCACATGCAGAACGACTTAATTTGGAGAATCTTGACAGGCTCGTGGCCCAAGGCGCGAGAGTGAAGCTGCGCTTTCTGAGGTTATTGCCATTAAGGCTTGGCGAAAGCATGCCCCCAATCGCGCTAATGCGCAAGAGGGTATGCCACGATCTTAGAATTTTTTTATCTTACAAGAATCGTGTAGGTTTAGCCGCCTCATCGCGATCTGGTTCCCACAAAATACCTCATCCCCCGGATCGAGGTTCAACCGATGCATTTCTCTCGACTGCGCATACCGCTGGCAATCACCGCAGCCCTCGGCATGCTCTCAGGCTGCTCTAGCAAAGAGCCCGCACCCGAGCCTTATACAGGCACCCCATTTGAGGTCCAGCAGTACGAGCCGGATCTACGCGGTCACCACACCAGCTGGGGGCACTCCGGCCGTGGAGGGGCAGCACTGAGAAAGCCGTCCTATCAACCCGTACTCGGCAGCCCGGATGAGCTGGATACACGCGCTGGCAAGTTGCACCCAGAGCTGCAGAACATCGCGCAAGAGGTTACAGCCAGCATCGCTGTACCACCGGCGCTACGGTCTGGAACCTGCCTGGATCAACCGGAGGAGAATCAAACGCCTGATCACGTCCGCGTTATGACGCCCAGTGGTCCCGCAGACGTAACTCAGATCGTGACACTGGCGAACAGCACCGGATCGGTCAGTGACTATATCCGCGTTCGCAACAAGCTCTGCAGCGGCGCAGAACGCCTCACCTACGAAGAGTGGGAAGTTCTAGTGCATGGCACACCCAAGGACGTACCACTTCGTCTACAACCGACCTTCAACAGCCTCTCAAAGTGAACCCCATGCCCAGCTCAAAAAACCGACTCCCTTTGACCGTAGGTCTTTCCGCGCTTTTCGCAGTGGCCGCCCTCGGCGCCAGCGTCATGTACACCGAGCATGCGATCAACCAAGCGATAGCTGAGCAGTTGCCGGCTGGCGTCGCCGCTGCACTTGACGCGAAAGAACAGGCCGAGGTCGCGGCTGCCAAGCTACAGATCCTTTCGCAATGGTCTGCCGCCTCAGACATCGAGGTCAAAGGCCGCAACATCTACGGTAAGGCAGACGCCGAGTTCACCCTTGTGGAGTTCAGCGATCTGGAGTGCCCCTTCTGTAAACGCTTCCATGACACACCTAAGTCACTCGTTGAGCAGGCCGGTGGCAAGATCAACTGGGAGTGGCAGCATTACCCGCTGCAGTTCCACAACCCCACGGCCGCAAAGGCTGCACACGCGGCAGAGTGTGTCAGCGAAATTGCGGGCAACCAGGCTTTCTGGGCATTCACCGGGCAATGGTTCGAGCGCAGCGCTATGAACGGCCAAGGCATTGATGATATCGGTCGGTTGGCACGAGAAGTCGGCGCAGACTCGAAGGCATTTGATGCATGCATGGCCAGCGGCAAGTTCAAGCAGAAGATCCAGGATCAGATGGATCGCGGTACCGCTATGGGCGTGACGGGCACGCCTGCAACAGTCGTCGTGGACAACACCAATGGCCAGAAGATCCTGGTCAAAGGCGCCCAGCCTGCGAAAGCATTGCTCCAAGCCATAGGCCAGCTGGTAGAGCAGCGAAATCAGCCAGCATCGCTGGCCCAGCCAGGAAAAGACTGAATAGTCCAGCGCCGACGACAACAGAGCCCCGCATCAAAGCGGGGTTTTTTGTGGGCCGCTACCAGCTGCGGAGTTGACGCGCCAAAGCCAAGAATTTGGCAACACGGCCGTCACTGGTAGCCTTGAATAACTTAATCAGGAAGGACAGCGGACATGATTCACTGCAGCAAAATCAAACTGACACTCGCGATGACTGCGGCCCTCACCGCCTTGGTAGGGTGCTCATCACCAGGCAATACCGTTACCTTCGATCAGTTGCCGGACCCGGCTGCTACACCCAAAGCGAAGTGGTCCGACGCAATGGTCTACATGAATGCCATGCAGATTTCTGGCATGCGTGACGTGCCACGCGAAATGATGGGCGATGCATCCTCACAACCGGCCGAAGGTGGAAACAGCACGGGAGTGCTCGATGCTGCTACCTATGGCGTAGGTGCCGTGGCGCCGCCATCGGGAATGAGCGGAGGCGCTGTAGCCGGGGTCGGCCTGGGACTTTTGCTTCTTGGGGGCGGACCTACACAGCCAGCTCAATTGCCGCAGGTCGTTGCATGGGTCCCATCAGATCTGGCCTCCTCCCCGGAAGCAGCTGTGCAGGTTGCCTTAAATGAGTTCAATAAATCGAGGGCCGCCGTTTTCCAAAAGCAGCTTCCTCAGGAACTTATCGCTACAGCATATCCCGAGTCGGATAGCCGATCATTTGGTGGCAAAATGCCAAAGGCTTCGAATTTAGTGCTGTTCTCAGAAGAGGCGAAAGAGAGTCCAGCATTCATTTCCGCACCGAAATCCTATGGTCCTATCCATATCGTCGGTCACAAGGTTACTGAGGAATCCATTATCAATTCATCAGGGTTTCGGAATATCCACGAAAGTCGGGCTAACACAGTCGCGCTGTCCGCAGCTCTGCCTGATTGGTTTTTGATTTATGTCACATCGGCCACACGGTCAAAGTCCGATAAATTGCCGCCTGCAGTGCTGAGAAGCGGAACGCCAAACTACTTCATTGGTAAATAAACGAAAGGCCCCTGATGGGGCCTTTTACTTACTGGGGGACTGCGCCCCTAGCTATGTCTTCCTCCATTTTCTTGACCGCTTCAGCATCAAATCCGTCCAACCGCTTTTCGTTACGACTAAGCGAGTTTTGCCGAACGTTCCCCTCAGATATCGTAAGGCTGCTACCACTCCCTGTAACTTGTTCAAGTGAAACCGTGTTCACTGTTGGAAGGTGGCCTGCAATGTTCAGCATGCCTATCCATTCCGACATGTCTACTTTACTCCAATCCATAAGGGCCATCTGGTCAGGAGTAATGCCTTCACAACTTGGATTTTCAACATCACCGTACTCAATACCAAGCTGGTCATGCGCAGCTTCTTGAACGATTCGGCCTACAACCGAACCATAGCAACAGTAGCTTTCTCGTTTCTCAACACAAGAGCCAAGAGCTTCTGAGGCACAATAACTTCCTACAAACGTGCACTGCCTTGTTTCTTTTTTTGCTCCAAGCTCGAACTCTTTTTCTTCGCATTCCCAGATAATGTTAATTAGAAGATCGACAATCACATAAACCATGTATACCCAGCCAATGATGTTGACGACCATCGTAGCCTGAGGGCCAAGCATCATCCCGCCGCCTTCTGCTGGAACAAACACAGCATTTGCGGCTACCTCAGCGCCCATATTAACCATGGCGTCATAGGCTTTCTGCATTAGCCATTCCTGGACCTGAGATACAAGCGTATCCTGGACAGTGCCCTGAAGCGTTTTGTTGAATGCACCAGTTGCGTTGTCAACTATCGTTGACCACTGCCCCTTTATGACTGAACTACCAGCGGACGTGATGGCATTCGTGCCTGCTTGCCAGTAACCATACTTCAGGCTCCCCCCAAGCCCGTGCGTGGATAGCGCTTCCATTGCACTAGCCATTTTCATAGTGTTCATTGTCAGATTCACATAATCGTAAATACTGACGCTTTCGGGAGCCTCACAACAATCGACATAGCCACCGAGCGCTTTCTTGCACTCCATTGCTTCGCCTTTGAATATCTTGCACTCGTTGGCAACCTCGATATCCGATCCGTCGCCACCGCAATCAAGATCATGCTCAGCGAACTGGGCAACTTGGAGCATTGCGACGGCGTATGCAAAGTCACCGCTTTTCTGGTTCGAGGTGTCGAAGCACTCGCTTCCCATGCACCTAGCGCCGCCAGGACATTCGATCTGAGTGCCGGTATTGACTACCGTGGGATAGCTGGTGTCATAGCCGCAGTCCCATATCTCCTCGTAGGCGTAGCATCCTCCCGACTCCCCAGAAGCCCCCTTTATACAGCTCTGGGAGATGAAACCGCAGTTGGGGTCTTTCTCGTACTGCTCACAGGTGTCCAGGTTTTCTTCGATTACACCGCAACCCTGCACACGGACCTGCTCTGCAAGTCTTGACGTACCCAATGGGCTCGCCGAGATTTGTTCATAAAGTGGATTACCAGGGCAAATATTTATGCCTGAAATGGTTGCGCACTCTCCTTCATGCTGAACACCTTTGGTGACTGTAATCTGCCCCGAGATGCACTTACCTTCCAGTACAGCTTGACCCTGATCTATGCAACTTTGCGGCGACCATACATCTTTGACCAGCTTAGAATGTCGAAAGGTAAACGTACCTGAAAGATCGTACTTACCACCATCATCACCACCTTGCTGATCCCTTATTTCAACAACAGCTTTAAGTCCATTTGCGCATGTCGGATACGTAATTACATTGTGGCTTACTGACGTGTCGAGTTGCCCGCCAAGCCCATGCTCAGCCCAAACATCAGCATCTGATAACTGTACGTATCCTTCATCATTAGCACACACAGCATCGTAATCGACCTTTGCTACACTGCCATTGAATACTGTCCCATCAGAGCCAGGTAGAGCTTTCCATGTGCCTGCGACGAAATCAAATTCTCCCCTGGCTATATTCCGCCCATTAGCAGCGAATTTGCCCACCAAACCAGTTGAGCGAAGTTCTATTTCATGATTTACAACACATGAATCCCCCCCGTTCTCAGGGCATTGCTCTTTGCCATTGGCATCAATGTAGCAGGCAAGATCCCCTTTGAAGAAAGAACAGTCAGCTGTCACTTCCGCTTCCCTGCAGAAGGGGTCTAGGTCGGGATGAGGGGATGGCTGCATGTCTGCTTGGCATGCAACCACACCATTCTCACTAATGCAGCCAGACGCATCTACTGCCGGCGCTTTAGTGCAAACAACGCTGCTCTCTTTGCAGAAACCATCGTTAATCATCTTGAGGAGTGGAAGGCGCTCTTCAGGCCCCCAACCATTGTCAATGATCGCTTTTGCTGGATCGTAATTAATGCGAATGCGTGCATAGCCTTCGCCCCGACCTGTGACTGACGTGCGTGTTTTGAATGTAATTACGTCCGAGTCTTGCTTTAGTTCGTTCGTGACATCCTTGTTGGGACTTACTCTCCAACTGGTACTTCTCTCGCACGCGCCCGCCGTCTCGGGAGGGAATACGCCCGGCGTGTGGGTCCATAGAAGAGAGTCATTGAAGTAGATCTGAAAGTAGTCATCGAACGTAGCTTGTTCAACAACCGCAGACAGGATGGCATCTTTATTGATAACCCTGAAGCGTGTGTATTCCTCGTAGATCGCGCATTTACCGCCCCAGTAATCGTTACCAACGGTGCCCACCCATACATATAGGCAACCTCTGCCGCATGACTGGTAGTTTGGCTGGCCCGAAACATACTCGACAACTCCTAGCGAATAGTCATGCTTGAAGGTCACATTGCCGCCTTCGTTTGCTACGCGCTCACAGGTGCGGTAATCAGAGATGTGAGACGTAGCCTGGCGTTCTTCAAAAACGTCTTTTCTGGAGCAGTCTGCAAAGTTCTCTTTGAAACCTTGCATGAAATCATTAGATCGAATCTCGTCCGTCTGGTTAAACATTGGATCATTCGAAAGATCCACAGCAGGCCGTTTGCCGCTATCAACCAGAATCCTGTATGCCTCGCCATCCATCGACGACTCACTTCTCAGCCGTGTGTTGGCCTGGATGCCAGCGTCAAGAGTGCCCGAGTCGTCTCCATACACCTCTTCCAAGGACGCGGTACCGCCGCCTTGGAGGTCAGGGAACAGATCCTGAAGCGTCTTCTGCGCCGCAGAAGGATCGAGCATCTGAATGCCCATTTGAGCGGTCTGATTGCCTAGCGTGGCGCTGGCAGCAATGGAATCGGCCCACGCCTTGAAGGCAACCGTATTGAGCTGAACCATGATGATGCCGCCAACAGCCAAGCGTCGGAGGGCATGTTTGAAGCTGGGTCGCATAGGTGCTACCTGGTGAAGGTGAGTACCAAGATGCTAGAGATACGCGAGAGGAAAAGGCGGTGGAATCTGACCAGATTCTGGCAGGCAAAAAAATAACCCCGGCTGGAAACAGCCGGGGTTTGGGGTTTTGTTGGCACTCATGCCGCCGCTGACTGAGGCGCTTCGAGAACCGATACTGCGCCTGATGCGGGTATCAGGCGGTGCAGCACAGCCCATGCTTTGACGAAGCGGGTGTCAGGGTTGGCCTTCTTCACTGTTGCTGCGATCTGATCAGGGACGAGGAACACTCGGCCGGAGTCGATCATCAGCTCTTTGAGTTCGGGGCAGTACAGTGCTATTGGCTCTTCGTGTTGTGGCATTTGATGTTCTCCAGGTGGGTGATCCCCAGAACCCTCACGCGGAGGGCTCTGGTGGATCACCCACAAGGGATGACCACGTTACGCGACTAGCTGGTTACCTACTCAAGGCATTGCCTTGAGCAGAAGGGTATTGACGCAAATATCTCGTGGATCAGGGCACCTTGGACGCATGCGCAGCATGCTTCTTGTCCAAGTGCTTCGCTAGCATCATGCCGACGCACGCTGCCACAGTGATCGTGAACAGCACGCCGGATATAGCCAAAACGAGCGTTTGTGTCGTGTCCATTTCATTCACCTGCGTTGTCTTTCTGGAAAAAGGATACCACCAGACCACCGACAATCAAGACCAGGCCGCTTACCACGCTGACCGCAATGGCTTGCGGATGCGAACCTGGAGTGATGATGCCGACGAACCCCGCAGCCAGCAAGCTACAGCCAATGCCGACGACAGTCTCCCTTAACCAACTAAGAACTTTATTAAAAAACATATTACACCTCGCAAATTAATGACGAGGCGCCCCCATAACGGGATTGCTCCCGTCAGGGTTTGATTATTTCCAACTCCAAGCTGTTAGCCCGAGTCAGTTTTCTTACGATGTAGCCCTCCTTATGTCCATAAAGGGCATAAGGGCGTTGTGTGCTTTCTGCAAATACCTGACCGATCCATAGGGCAGTCATTAAGTTGCGGAAGTACATACGCAGATCCTCAATGATTGAGAACAACCCATGGGATTGTTCCCAAAGGGTTGTTTCAATCAGAGCACCTGACGGGCTTTGATCGTTTTGGCGGTTTCAGTTTTTTCAACCGAAGCAACGCCGTAATCGAACGCTTTAAAGCCGACTTGGATGCCACCAACAATCAGCACTACTGCGATGATCAGAACTTTCATTATGTTTCTCCATTAGCTTAATGCAGACGGAGAAACGCCCGGCAGGGAGTTATCCCCGCGTGGGTTTTGTTGTGCAAACAAAAACGCAACGGACCTAAAGAGGAACGTTGATTCTGAATGCTTTCGATTAGGCCGGTTGAAGCTCCGACTTAGCTTTCCCAGGCCACAAAGTGACTCTGGTTTTTGCCTGACCGAAGATCGGTACAGGCTCTTGCCGAGTGCAACATGCACTTGACGAAGATTAGTGCGCTGAGGCGCGAAGGGATGAAACATGAAGCGATGTGTCGATTATACCGATCCACCTGCCAGCCTCAAGCATGCAGGCAAAAAAAACGCCCCGAAGGGCGTTGAATTCAGATTGCATGGGGAGAGATCACCTGATGACCGTTTTTCTCGCGAAATCGGTTAACGATTACCTCCATTGGCTCATGCAGCTTTACCGGATGCTTGAACCCTTCCCCCTCCATGTGGCGCAGGAGAATGACGCCCCCAGTCGATAGCTCCCAGAGGTGAACCTTCTGCTTGCCCCTTTTTGCCCAGGCCCTGCGGATGATGCTCGCGTTGCCTTGCAACTGTGCTGCCTCAAGGATTGCACTCATGATCCTCTCCTTCCATCCATGCAAGGAGAAGCCCCGCCAGGGATTTCTCCCTGGCAGGGGTTGTTTTACGCCACCATCAGACTGAGCTGGAACTGACCCTGGTTGGGATCACTTTCCGGCAGGCCTGGCATCTGGCTTTCCGAGTTGATTCCGAAGCTGCACAACTGGCCAGCACCGCAATTACCACCGCCGCAGATCTGCCCACAGTAGGAGGAAATTCCCTCCTGTCGCAGACTCACCACGCTGGGGTTTACAGCAGCAGTGATCGACACCCCTAATTCGAGCCCAACGGACTCAATCAACGGAAAGATCACTGACTGCCCAAGCACCTCATGCGCAGTCGTGTCAGGAAGCCCAGCGATTACCACCTCCGGGATGCCTTTCACTCGTGCGTGCTCGACAGGCGTGAGTAGCCGAGACAGTTGCGGGTTGGTCGGATGTACTAGGAAGGGCTCCGTGCTCCTGCACTTCGCATAACCACGTCCGATTGTTCCGCAGAAATCTTCAGCCCCACTTAGCAGTTGGCGTGAGAATCCTTTGCCGTCTGCCTTGTCGCGTACTTCCTTATTTGCGAGATAGTCGAAGGATTTGAACCGCTCAGAATCATGCGGAACATCCTCTAATACCTCATTAAGACTTCCCTCTTTCTCTTTCAGTTTGCTTAGCTCACTAAAATCGAAAACGTCAGGAAGCCCCTTACTTATCGCGACCACAACCAATCGGCTTCTACGCTCAAGAGCGCCAAAGTCGTTGCCATTCAACACAGCTTCCTTCAGCACATAGCCTTGAGAAACCAACTTCGCGCGAATAACAACCATAGAAGCAGACGTTTGATATTCCGGTACGTTCTCGATCAGGCAAATGCTTGGGTTCAGCGCTTTAACCGCATCGAGAAAATCAACAAACAAATCACCAGCTTTGGAGTGTTCCTCTGCCATGCTCAGTTTGTTCTTGCTGCGACCTGACTTCGATGCTCCTAAGCAGGGAATTCCTGCACAGATAACGTCGCACTGAAGAGGGTTATGCCCCCAGTTGACCTCTCTCACGTCAGAGCAGATCGCAACACTCTTTTCGTTCCACAGCTCAGGATTGTTGTCTAACGACGGCTTCGTATCACCTCACGTTCCCTACATTGACACTGCCAAATCGCCCGTCACTTCTATCTATGACGGCTATTTCGGCAATTGACAATTGACTGTCAAACTCTCCCCATTGATTGACACAAACTAACGCCAATAAAGAGAAGGTTTGACAGGTGTACCAGAGCGAGTGCGGTCGGACGGCACAAAATGTTTGACACTCCACATTCGGCCCACCTCTCCCGAATGCAATCAAACAGAATTTGAAACTGCGTCCCTTAGCGCCCGCACTGCCTAGATCTTTTCCTCAGCGCCCCCTTGAAAGGGTGACGCACGTCCCCATTTCCTTGTAAAAGCCCCCCGCAACTCTTCGCAAGGGAATGCTCGCCATCATGACTACTGGGAAGTTGATCGATCGCTTTGAAGGGCCGTCAGGCCGCGCTGTTCTTGAGGAAGTACTGCTTGAACAGAAGCTGGTACTCGGAAGTCAAGACCTAGCACGCCGCCTCGCAGAGGTAGGAACGCTGGAGGAGATCGTTAAAGATGCGGTGCTAATTACCGAAGACGCGGAGGACTCCGAGGTTTACTTCATCATCACGGGGCATTTCCTAGTGAAGGTTCATGATCGAGAAGTTGCAACTCGAGGGGGCGGCGACCACGTCGGAGAGATGGCTGCTCTGGTCCCAACAGCGAAACGCTCTGCCACTGTACTGGCCACCGAGCCCTCGATTGTATTAAAGGTCAGCGCGGCAGACTTCAAGTCCACTGCGGACGCGTATCCCTCGGTTTGGCGACAGGTCACTCGGCAACTGATCGATCGGTTACACCAGCGAAACGACATGGTGCTCCCTGCCCATCAGTCATCCCACGTATTCATCATTTGCTCGGTCGAGGCACTCCCTATTGCCCGGGCAATCGAGAATAACCTTGAGCACGACAAGTTCTTCGTAAAGACGTGGACTCAAGGCGTTTTCTGCGCGTCGCAGTACGCCATTGAAAGCCTCGAAGAGCAGCTGGACGAGTGCGATTTTGCCATTGCAATCGCGCAGCCGGACGACTCCGTCACAATGCGCGATGAAACCAAGAATACGCCGCGCGACAACGTCATTTTCGAGCTTGGCCTGTTCGTAGGACGACTTGGCAGGGCAAGAACCTTCCTTCTTGAGCCTAGGGGCGACGAGGTCCATCTGCCGTCAGATCTGAAAGGGCTGACAACAATCGGATATCGCCCAACGAAAAATGAAGACCAGCTACCCTCCAGCCTATCCCCAGCTTGCAATCAGCTACGCACCATTTTCAACAAGCTAGGACCGAAGTAACGGATATCTGTCGACAAGCAAATTTAGCATGCGCTTGCCTACCGCATTGCAGCGCGCCCAATCACCCGAAGGAGTGATCGATGAGCAAGAGTTGGAACTATGATCGCGCTGCAAAACACATCGACCAGAAGATCGCTGATGTTGAGGAAATCACCATCAAGGATTACGTGCGCGACATGTCTTTGGAATCGATTCCAACTAGTACCGCGTACCGCGTGGATGGGGTCCACATGTATGCGGACATCATGAATCTCGAGGACATGCTGAACATCACTGCGGTCGAGGGCACAGACTGCCACAAGCGCACGCTGCGTTTCCTTGACCAGCACTACCGGGCAGTCAAGCGGATTCTCAACAAGGTTGATGCACGCCGCGTAGACTTCCACAGTCAGCGGCTGCACTCCCTTTTCACCAAGCCGTACAACACTGAGTCTGGCGCCGAGACCAAGCGCGTTCAACGCGCCGTTGCAACCGCACAATTAATCATTGATGTGCTTTCAGAGACCGGCGACGACGATGAGCAAATCCCAGCAGCCAAGGTTCGAATTGGCATCGATACCGGCCTAGCTCTTGCCGTAAACAATGGCCGCAGCGGGTACCGCGAACCATTGTTTCTGGGTGATCCTGCAAACCATGCCGCGAAACTGGCCAGCAATAACAAGGCCAGGGGTATCTATCTGACTAACAATGCTCGTAAGGCCATCGGCCTTGCGGATAGCGATGCGCCGGAAAAATCGGCCCTGACCGCGGCCGAGATCCAGGCATGTCAGGACGCGGCCAAGCTGGACGTCACGACCGACGAGATCGTCGAGGAGTGGCGTGAGGATCTGAAAAAGAACCCCATTGGCGGTTACCAGTTTTCCCGCCAAACCCCACCTCTGCGTGATATGGACATTTACTCGCTGACTCCGGCCAACTCGAAGCGGCAGGAGATGGTAAGTCTGTACGCCGATATCGATGGCTTCACAGCCTACGTGGCCGACCACATCAACGTGAAGACCGACGATGTCGTGCGGACATTGCATGTCATCCGCTCCGAGCTGGAGCGGGTCGTGACCTCCGACTTCGAAGGGCGCCGCGTGCGCTTCATCGGAGACTGCGTGCAGGCCTTATCCTGTGACGGCACCGCGCACACTACTGACGAAGAGAAATCGGTATCAGAGGCCACACGGCTGGCAGGCGCACTGCGCAGCAGCTTCAACCTCGCGATTGAGCGGTTGCAAGCCGAAGGCATTGAAACCGGCGACCTCGGTCTCGCGATTGGCTTCGATCTGGGCCCGATAGCCGTCACGCGCCTGGGCGCAAAGGGGAATAGAGTTAGGTGCGCTATCGGGCGTAGCGTGATCGAGTCTGAGAAACGCCAATGCGCGTGTTCAGGGGTGGAAACCGCGATCGGGCAAGCAGCTTACGACGCAGCATCGAAAGCTGTGCAGAACCTGTTTGGGAAGAGTCGTAAGACGTCGCATCTGGACTACAACGAAGCCACCGAAGCCCTAGCAGATGATGGGGACTCATCAGCCAAGCAAGCTCGCTCGGAAGCCTACGCGGGTTCCGCCGCGATCATTCGCGCGGATGAGCGTCAGGTGCAGCCCCATTCCCGCAAGAAAGTAGACGGCAGCCGTTGAGCACAGCGCTCGACCTGATTGCACAGGTCGCCCCAAATTTTGGGGGGATCTGTGTGACATCCTCCCCGCAGACAGCAACGCTTGACCTTCCGATTCGGCTGGTCGACGGAAGAACACTTCCCTACAAGTTGCATTTACGCCAAGACGGTGAGTGGGTAGACGTACGCGAAAACACGCCACATAACTTGCCAGGCTTTTGCCCCGAACGGCACATCAATTCTGACGGTACGTTCTGCCTGTTTTACGCAGGCGCCAATCCGCTTCCTGTCTTAGATGAACCGTCCGCCTGTGCCTGGCTTGAGACAATCTACAAATATCTAAAGCTTCAAGAGCGCGCTCGCACTCTGCGCAGATGGCCGAATGGTTCCGCGTGGGCACACGGCGACGCAGCTAGACATCAACTGCGAGCGCAGAAGGCTGCGAGCGCAATCAATGACGAGATCGCAAACGCTCTTGCGGTAAATCAGCTAGAGCTCAAGCGCAGAAAGTCCAAGGGGCGACCTATCTTAGATGTGTTTTCCGGCACAGCGTTTTTTTTCAGCGTGTGGGAAAAGCCCCAGCGGGTAATCAACCAAAAAAGGCGCTGCTTCTGCGGCCTGTATGGACGCCGCCTTCCCAAACGAATTCGGCGCTGTCATGACCATGCAAAGCAGGCTACCGAACTAGCTTTCGCATTGCGCGACTGGGAGGAGGCTGAGCGGCAATATTGGGACTCCATGCGCGGCAAGCCTTGCTGTGGCTCCTGCGATAGCTGTCCACTAAGCTCATAGATCCCGGTGTAATTCGGGCTGAGCCCCAGGCGAGCCCCCATTTTTAGTACTCAGCAGAGGTAAAGGTGAGGCCACGTGGCCGACCTCAACATGCCCCTGCAAGAAAAAATAATTAATGTCCACCAAGGCTTCCAGCCCTCCCCCCCTTCGACATAACATCACGTCACGTTACAGCCCCAAGCAAGGTATCCCTGCCCATGAAAACTAGCAATCGCGTTGTGATCGAGGTTGATCCTGCCCAAAAGCAGCAGATCTACGCCGCACTCAAGGCGCGAGGGTTGACCATGCGCGAGTGGTTTCTGCAGCAGGTGAGCCAGGAGCTTTCCATTCCGCAGCCCACCAACGCCTCCAGTCAGTCGAGCAACGATTAAGTAATTCTCAGGGAGTCGAGCAGATGCTCAAGACAGTCAAGCAGGCATGCACATTCAACCCAATCATTCGCGACTACCGGATGAGCGAAGGGATCGAAAACCTTTCTGCCCTTATCTCTGATGAGGGTGATGGTCGTGAGTTCTTTGCACGAAACTACATCACCTCGGGCATGGAACAGCTGTTTCGCGAGGGCATGCTGCGTCTGGATGGCAAATCAGATCAGGCAGTTTTCGAGCTGACCCAGGCAATGGGTGGCGGTAAAACGCACATGATGATTGCTCTCGGCTTACTGGCCAAACACCCGCACCTGCGCAGTGAAGTGCTGTCGCCCGATCTTGCTAAGCGGATCGAAATCGGTGAGGTGCGAGTAGCTGCATTTAATGGTCGTAACAACCCTGAGAATTACATCTGGGGCGAGATTGCAACCCAGCTTGGTGAAGATGAAGCCATCAAGCCCTACTGGGTCAATGGACCTCGCGCGGTCGACCTAGCTGGCTGGAAGAAAATCATCGGGGACAAGCCGACGCTTATCATGCTCGATGAGTTGCCGCCCTATCTTGAAAACGCGAGCACAACTGTCATCGGCAGCGGCACCCTGGCAACGGTGAGTACCTACACGCTCAGCTGCCTGATGAGCGCTGCCTTGGAGCTACCACGTTGCTGCATTGTGATTGCCAACCTATCTGGCAGCTATGTGGCTCAGACCAAGGTAATTGCCGAGGCAATATCTAATCTCCAGCAAGAGGCCAGTCGACAAGCCAGCACCATCACCCCCGTACAGTTGGCGGGTAACGAGATCTACGAGATCTTGAAGAAGCGACTGATCCTTGAACTCCCCGACGAGTCGCTGATTAACGTTGTTGCTGAGGAATATGCCCAGCGCATCAAGGCAGCTGCCGATGGTGGTTACATTGTTGCGACCAGTCTGGAGCAGGTCGCCCAGCAGATCAGGGAAACCTACCCCTTCCACCCCTCCTTTAAGCATCTGGTTGCCTTGTTTAAGGAGAACGAGGGCTTCCGGCAGACACGAGGTCTTATGCAGTTTGCTGCGCGTCTGCTCAAGAGCGTCGATGACCGCGAAACCGATGATGTATTCCTGGTTGGGGCACAGCACCTGCGCCTGAACGACGATGCCGTACGCGAGGAGGTCGGCCGTATCGCCAACTCGCTTCGCCCGGCCATGGCCCACGATATTGCCGACGATGGTCAATCCATCGCAGAAGAAATCGATGCCAACCTGGGCAGCGATGCCGCCCAGCAAGTCGGTGCGCTGCTGCTAGCGTCCTCATTCTCTCGGGCAGTAGGTGGTCGAATCGGCCTGACTGAGGCGGAGATCATCGAGTTCCTAGCTGCACCTAACCGTAAGTCCGATGAGTTCAAGACCGCTCTGGAGAAACTGCGTGAGCAGGCGTGGTATCTGCATCGCGAAGAAGAGCGTTTCTTCATTAAGGAAACAGAAAACCTCTCCCGCCAGATTGAGCGAAATGCTCGCGATATCCCTCAGCCGAAAATCGATCAGGCACTGATCAACAAACTCACGGCTGTGTTGCAGCCGGTTAGCAAGGCTGCCTACCAAGATGTCCAAGTGCTACCGCGACTGGACGATTTAAAGCTGAGTGGGCCCCGTGTTCTGATTGTGGTGCGTCCCGACGGCAAGTTACCGCCGAGCGAACTGGCCAATTTCTTCGAGTATCAGCAAGAGAAGAACAATTTTATGGTGCTGTCCGGTCAGGACAGCTACCTCGCCGATACCGTCGAAGATCGTCTGCGTGACCTGTATGCAATTGAGTCCATCTGCAAACGGTTGAAGGACGGTGACAGCCTCTTCGAAGAGGCACGTGATCGCCTAGAAGATGCCCAGCAGCGCTTTAACAAAGCGCTTTCTGGCACCTACAACCGGATCTACTTTCCAGCCATCGACGAGATGACCGGCAATGCCCAACTCATGCAAGCCACAATTGATAGTGGCCTGAATATGGGGCAAGGCACCAACTCTGCCGAGCACCAGATTGAGCAGCTTCTGGCTCACCCTCGTGCCAATTACAAACTGATCCTTAATTTGTTGGAAGAGCCGGGCACCTACTGGTCGATGGCGGAAGAGGATCTTTGGCCTGCGAAAGACCGCAAAACACCATGGAAAGATGTGTTGATGCGTGCCAAGAGCAATCCGATTTGGGCCTGGATGCCCGGTGCAAGTGGCATGGAGACCCTCAAGGCAGAAGCCCTAAAGCAAGGTCGCTGGCGACAAGGGACTGACGGCTACATCGAGAAAGGGCCGTTCCCGGCAGAAAAAACTGCAGTGAACGTGACAGTGCATGCCGCTAATGAAGCGACGGGCGAAACCACTTTGGCCCTGATCCCCCGCAATGCCGGTCAGAGCCCAGTGGTTTACTACGCACCTACTGCCAAGGTCAGTGCCAGCGACCCTAAGGTCGACGACCTGGATGCCTTTACTACCGACGCGGCAACCCTGTACTTCCTGGCCGTGGACAGCGAAGGTAAACATGAAACAGGCGAGCCGCAGCGCTGGGTGGCGGAGCTTCGTGTGCGTCATCAGGTCCAGGCCATCGCCGACAAGCGCATGGTTACTCTCGCCTGCATGCCTGCGGGCGATATGCGTTATACCCTGGATGGCTCTAACCCTAAGGATGGAGAGCTTTATGGCGATCCATTCGAGGTTAGTACGCAGGCTGCCCGCCTCATGGTTTATGCCTGCTCAGGTGAGGCTACTCGAACTATCGACTTCCCGATCCCAGCTGCCAACGATAAGCAGGTTCAAATCGACGATGCCAAGCCGGCAAGGTTGGCCGAGAACAAGAAGGTATCGCTCGACAGTACCGAAAAGGTGTTTGGCGTACTCAATAGTTTCAAAAGCTCGCCTGCCACCTTCAAGGGGGTACGTATCCAGATTGGGGGCGGTGAGAACACCGTCAGTATCAACTTTGTTGAGCGCGAGGTTACTGCAGCAGTGATCGAGGCAGCGATTAACGGTTTGCGTAAGGCACTAGGGAATGAGCAAGAAACCGTTACCGTGCAGATTCGAAGCGGAGCAGCCTTCGAGAATGGCTTCGCTGCCAAAGAGTTCGCCAAGCTCAGTGGTGTTGAGCTGCGTCCTGGTGATGTGATTCAGGAGGAATGACCATGGCCAACGCAGTACGTAAAGAGGATTCAGGCATGGCTCGTTCCCCGAGTAAAACTATAAGTGGAGCCAAAAAAACCAAGGCACCTGAGCGCCCGACCATCGGTTTTGGTGTGCCCGCCACTACAGACCCTCATCACTTTATGGTGGAGGTGCCCAAGAGCTCGACTGGCGCAGTTCGCATCATCGAAAGCCTTGGGCTGCAGGCTCAGGATCAGCAAACCAGCATCATCGAGCGCGTTGTGATTGAGCGCTCGCGCTGGACTGCGATTCGCAGTGAAGTTCAGCGCGCTTTCAATGTGCGCCTGAAGGAGCACAACCTGCGTGTCAGCGCGTGGAAGGTGGGCGATAACCCCGTGGATCGCCTGCTTGGCAAAGAGCTTTGCGTACTGGCCTGGGCGGTTGAAGACATGGCTCCTGAGAAGATTCCCGTTGCAGTACGCAACTGGCTGGCCTTGCGCCCTGAAGAGCGCTGGTGGCTGTTCGGCATGACCGCCATGACCACAGGCGGTGTGCATGACAGTAACAAGGGTTGGCGACTGGCTCTCCGACATGCATTGGGCGACGTAGCGCAGACAGAACTATTCAAGCCACAAGCTGTGAAATCCCGCGAACCAGATACTGAGCGTCCAACGTTGGGCCTGTTCGATTAAGGAAGACCGAAGTGACCGCAATGACACCCGTACGGCTGGTGCCTTTTTCTCTGAAGGACGCGCCCGCTCTGATTGAAAGCGTATTCCCAGCACAAAAGGTGTCTTTTGAGTCACAGCAAGAGCGAACCTCGGTGCAGAGTCAAACGCTTACCGGGTTGGGTTCTTACTGGAAAGGCCGCAAGCCTCTAATCTTGGTGCGTGCCATCGTGCTGGCCAGCTTGCTGCCACCCACCGGAGACGCTCAGGCAGATCTTGCGATCTTTGAAAAACTGATGGCTTTTGACGACGAAGGCTTAGCGCGGCGTGCGCTGATCAGCAATGCCGTATCACCTGCCGAGATTGCAGCGCGTATCCAGCTCGAAGACCCGTGGGATTACTTCAAGGCCACGATCAAGCGGGGTGATGTCACAGGTGGAGATATTCGTTGGATGCGTTTCCCGCTTGAGGCGGATGCAGAGGGTATTTCTCTGCGTTGGCAGCGCAGTCTGAGTGACGACGATAAGCTAGTGATCTATCGCAAATTGCTGGCTACCTGCGCCAGCTACGAGGAAAAGGCTAGTCTGGGCAAACGTCCGGAAGAGTTGGATCAGGAATGGCTTTATGGCCCCGTCTGGGCGGCGGTCAATCGCCACTACGCCCATTTGGGTGTGAATGTAAAATCCTTGCCTGAGCTGGTGGAGCAGCTGGGTATTCTCCGCTACGGGCATCGCCCGCGCGTGGGGGATACATTCTCGGGTGGGGGATCCATTCCATTCGAAGCTGCGCGAATCGGTTGCAACGCCTTTGCCTTCGACCTCAACCCGATCGCTTGCATGTTGAGCTGGGGAACATCAGAAATCATTGGTGCACCCAAAAACAGACGAGAGGAATTATCACGTGCCCAATCTGCCCTGGCGAAGGCCGTCGATGAACGCATCACCGGGCTGGGTATCGAACATGATGCCAATGGGAATCGCGCTAAGGCATACCTCTGGTGTTTAGAAACACGCTGCCCAGAAACCGGTTGGATGGTGCCCCTGTCCTCAACCTGGACAGTCTCAAAGACACGTAATGCTATTGCCAGTTTAGTACCCGACTTCACAAACAAGCGTTTTGATATCGAAATAGTCACTGGCGCATCTAAGGCAGAGATGAGCGCCGCCGAAAAAGGCACGGTGCAAGATGGCAACATGGTTTATGTACTGGGTGGCAAAACCTACCGTACGCCCATCAAAACCTTGCGCGGCGACTTCCGACAAGCTGGCGGTGTGACTGGTAACCGCCTTCGCCTCTGGCAGAAATCCGACTTCAAGCCCCTCCCGGACGACATTTTTCAGGAGCGCCTCTACGCGATTCAGTGGATCAGCAAGGAAACGTTGGGTGCTGGCCGTCAGGACACTTGGTTTGCCGCCCCAACCGACGCAGACTTTCAACGTGAGCAGCTCGCGGAGAAGCTTGTCGCTGAAAGTTTGAACAAATGGCAAGCGCAAGGCCTAGTTCCAGACATGCCCATCGAGCCGGGGGACAAGACTGACGAGCCAATTCGGACACGCGGCTGGACCCATTGGCATCACATGTTCAGTCCTCGCCAGATTCTGGTGGCAGCCTTGGTGCATGAGCAAATTCAGCGGATGCCTTCCGATGTGCAACCAGCACTGTGCTTGTCCTTAGCGAAGATGTTGGATTGGTCTAGTAAGCTTTGCCGTTATGGCACCGGGGCAGCGCGTGAATCGATTACGCAGACTTTCTACAATCAAGCCTACAACACTAACTATTTCTATGGCGTCCGCTCGTTTGTAACGGGTAAGAACTACCTGTTCCTTACCGATGCGGCAACTAGCATTGCGGGTAGTCTGATCGTTAAGAACAAGGAGGCTGTTGCTCTTCAGCAGGATGCCGAGCTATGGATCACCGACCCACCCTATGCGGATGCTGTGAACTATCACGAAATTGCGGAGTTTTTTATTGCATGGCTGCGCAAGACCCCTCCGGCTCCTTTCAATGAGTGGAAGTGGGATTCCCGCCGCGCAATGGCGATTAAAGGCGATGGTGACGATTTCCGACGAGGAATGATCGACGCCTATTCGGCCATGGCCAAACATATGCCGGATAACGGTATGCAGTGTGTGATGTTTACTCATCAAAGCACTGAAGTGTGGTCAGACATGGTTGGTATTTTCTGGGCGGCAGGGCTCCAGGTTGTGGCCGCCTGGTACATTGCCACCGAAACCAGTACTGAGCTCAAGAAGGGGGGATACGTACAGGGTACCGTGACGCTTATGCTTCGTAAGCGATGTGCTGGCGAAAAAGTCGGCTTCAAGCAGCGCATTCTTCCTGCTGTTCGCAATGAAGTAGCGAGCCAGATCAAGCAAATGATGCACCTCAACGATGAGGTGGAAGCCCGAATGGGTGAGCCTGTTTTCAATGATGCCGACCTGCAGATGGCCGGCTACGCCGCAGCACTTAAAGTCCTGACCGCCTACACCAGGATCGGTGAGACCGATGTCACCACCTTCGCCTTGCGGCCCCGCGTCAAAGGCGAGATCACCGTGGTGGATGAAATCGTCCAGCAAGCCTCCGAGGCAGCCAACAGCTTATTGGTGCCTGAAGGGATAGCGCTGGACACCTGGCAAGCCATTGATGGTATTCAGCGCTTCTACTTGCGCATGCTGGATATGGAGTCGGTCGGTGCTTCAAAACTGGACAACTACCAGAACTTTGCCAAGGCCTTCCGCGTGGATGACTACACAAAAGTCATGGCCAGCATGACGGCCAATGGCTCGCGGTTGAAGCAAGTTGATGAGTTCGGTTCGCGTGAGTTAACCGGCAGCACGGAAATTGGCCCAACATGGCTGGGCCATCTGATCATCGCTATTCAGCAGCTGTTAGCTGAGGTCGAACCGCAATCAGTGGTTAAAACACTGATGGAGGATCTGCCTGACTACCTCGAAGTCCGTCCAAAGCTGATCGATCTGGTTCGCTTCTTGGAAAACAAGTCCCGCAATGAAGCTGTGCGTTCGGCTGCTGAGGTGCTTGTTTCTCGGATGCAAACGCAGCGGTTGGATTCCTGAGAGGCTAGGGCATGTCGATCACCCGTTTGTCATCACGCACCCATGCGCTGGATGAGAGCTTCCTTGTCAAGCACCTCAAAGGGGCTCGGCGCTATCGGCGAATTGCCGGCTATTTCACCAGTTCACTGTTTGAGGTTGCCGGAGAGCTGATCGATCAGATTCCCGAGGTGCAGATTGTTTGCAATGCAGACATTCAGGCAGATGACTTGCGGGTGGCCCAGGTGTGTGAGGCCAAGCTGCTGGGCAAGCTGAACGAGCGCTCGGTCGAGATTGAATCGCTGCTGAATCGCGAACGCTACCAACGACTGGCCTCATTTCTGGAGAAACGTGGCCAGGTTATCCGGGTTGCGCCGGATAGCGCCTGTGGCTTTGTGCATGGCAAGGCTGGGGTGATCGATCTGGCCGATGGCCGCAAGCTAGGCTTCATTGGCTCAATGAACGAAACAAGCAGTGGTTGGCAGAGCCACTACGAAATCCTCTGGTCCGATGACTCCCCGGAGGGGGTCGCCTGGATCGAGGCTGAGTTTGATTACCTGTGGAACGCAGCCAAGCCCCTGCCGGAAGCGGTGTGCCGGGAGATTACTCGGCGCAGCCATCGTCATGAGGTATCCATCGAGGAGGTCGAGGAGCCTGAGCAAATTGCCCCTGCCGCCTTGATCGAATCGCCACTTTATCGCGAAGGCTTCTCTCTGCAGCCCTGGCAACAGGGATTCGTCACCGAGTGTTTGAAGCATTACCAAGAATATGGTGTTGTCCGCTTGCTGCTAGCAGATGAGGTCGGCTTAGGAAAAACACTTTCCATGGGCACGGCAGCACTGGCGTTAAGCCTGCTGGCCGAGCAGAAAGGGCGCAGTAAGCCCGTCATCATCTTTGCCCCGGCAACTCTCTGCGAGCAATGGCAAACCGAGATGATGGACAAGTTGGGTATCCCCTGTGCGCGATGGCAGACGCAGCAGAAAGCCTGGCTTGATGAGCAAGGGCGAGCGATCTCTGCCGAGGGCGCTGGCCATGTTGCAAACTGCCCACTAAGGATCGGCATCATCTCAACTGGCCTGATGCTGCGCGACTCGCCGGAGAAGGCGCACCTGATTGGGCTCCGTGGCGGCTTTGGGCTGGTGATACTCGACGAAGCTCATAAGGCTCGCACCCGACAGGGAATGGGCAAGGACGCGGGCACACCGAATGAGCTGCTGGCGTTCATCCGTGACATTGCTGCCCGTTCAGATCACGTGCTCCTTGGCACGGCAACGCCGATCCAGACTCGCCGGGAGGACTTGTGGGACTTGGTTCGGGTTCTGCACCAGGGCAAAGGTAATTTCGTCTTGGGCGGAGATTTTTCAGAATGGCACAGGCCTAAGGGCATTATCCCGATCCTCTCTGGAGAAGAGGACGTCACGGATGCAGGTTATGCCTGGCGGTTGCTTCGTGCGCCTCTGCCAACAGTTAATTCAACTCAGGATAGCCAAGCGCGGCGGCTTTACAGTTTGATTCGCCAGGATCTTGGGCTACCGCAGAGCGAGTGGCTTGGTGGCACATACTCCGAATTGGGTGAGGATGCCCGTGAGGTACTGGAGGATGCGCTGGAGCGTCGTGTCGCTGGGGCGAGCTTCTTCCAGCGCGAGAATCCCTTTGTGCGCCATGTAGTGCTGCGCAAGCGTACCACGCTTGAAAATGAGGGGCTTCTCAAGGCCATTGGTGTGGACGTTCATCCTGACGCCGGTCTGGTAAAGGATGTTCATCGCTTCCATGCCCTATTCGAGGGGTTAGCTCTGCGCTCTAGTGAAGACTTCCGCGAGGCTTACAGCCAGGCTCGTGGCTTCGGCAAGGCTTTGGCCAGCAGCGGACGTGGAAGTGGCTTCATGAAGAACCTAATGGAGCAGCGCATCTGCAGCAGTATCGTCGCTGGAATTAACACCGCAACCAAACTGCTGGGCGGCGAGACAATTACCGAAGAAAGCGACGAGGGTGAAATTACGGTGCAAGTACAAAGCACCGATGAGCAGCTGGCCCTGGAGCGGCTGTTAGATCGTCTGAAGCGGGTCAAGGACGACCCAAAACTTAAGGCGATTCTGCACTACTTGGAGAACGAGGGTTGGCGTGAGCTTGGCTGCATTATCTTCAGCCAATACTACGACACCGCTCGCTGGGTAGCTGAATCGCTCGCTGCACGCTACCCCGATGAGGCGGTAGGCCTTTATGCAGGGGCTGGTCGCAGCCGGCTCTATCGACAAGGTGACAGCGTGGCCATCGAGCGCGAAACGCTCAAACGCATGGTGGCGGATCGCAAACTTCGCCTGATGATCGCTACCGATGCTGCCTGCGAAGGCCTCAACCTGCAGACGTTGGGTACGCTGATCAACGTAGACTTGCCATGGAATCCGACCAAACTCGAACAGCGCATCGGCCGCATCAAGCGTTTCGGTCAGACACGCGACAAGGTGGACATGCTCAACCTCGTGAACGAGCAGACGGTGGACGAGAAAGTCTACGACCGCCTTTCCGAACGCATGAAGGACCGCTTTGATCTGTTCGGATCGTTGCCGGACACCATCAAGGACGAATGGATTGACGACATTGAGCATCTGGGAGAATTGATGGATCAGTACATCAATGCCCAGAAGCAGGAAACCGGCTTCGATCTGCGCTACAACGCAACCATGCGCCCAACTGATAACGACTGGCGTAACTGCGCACAGGTCTTGTCACGTCGAGATTTTGAGACGCTGATGAGGAAGGGTTGGTGAACCGACTGCCAGTCTTTTAGCAACTACGCCCAGATCGTGAGGCAATTCAACCGTTTCGCACCGGCGTGAGTATGGGCGTTGAAGAGCACACAACTATTTTGCCTTGCGCCCCGCGTTAGAGCGACGTAAAGGTTTTGGGCTGTCATCAACTCAGGTTGCAGAATGACCGAGACGTCTGCCTCCAGACCTTTGAGCAATAACGTGCTGCCGACCGAGCGATGTATCTTGATTCGAATCTGCTTTAGCCCAAACGGAGCCCGCTCTGTTCGTCTAGATAATTGCGCAGCTCTGAGAGTTCATTAATCCTGCCAGTCAGGATGAACTGCAGAGCGCTTTGCCCATTGAATGGCTCAGCCTTATTTGGTTTTCTCACCCACTGGTAGGCCCTCTCTGGCTGATTGCTGAAAATGGTTCGCAGAGACCTGTGGATACCCATTAGGTAAGAAATCCGTTCGATTAAATCGTCACTCAATCGCGCTTCCGTAAGCTTTTTGTACCTGTAGTAAGTAGCGTTGGAGACCAAGCCTAGTAATAGTTTTTGCTCTGCAACTGAACAGCCCCATTTTTCCGTCAACCCGAAGAAGAAGGTCAAAGCGACCTTTCCGGCCTTGGCTGTCTCAGAGATAGATTGATCAGTAATAGCCTCACCAGAAACTGAAACGGGCTCAGTCATCAATCCTTCCCCAAAGTTCTCGGCGCTTATCAGCCCAAATCAGTCCGCTGAGAAAGGCTTATCGTCATCGAACATGCCGTTGACCATACGATCCCGTCGTAACCCACTCAGTACCCTGAAAAAACAATTCTCGCAGAGATGAACACGGTAGTGCTCGCCGTCATGTTGGGTGCCATAACCCCATTGCGCTTCGAGCTGACCATATTGCAAGCCATAGCCGGGGATGCGCGTTCCTGCGCAACAAATGTCACAGATCACATCCTGAGTCACGGCTGCCATTGCCGGCGACTTTATTTCCATGCTCGCCTCCAATTAATTTACCAGCCCATAAAGCTATCGGCCCAGGCAATTCCGAAGCAGAACGACCTCAGTTGCACAAGGCAGCACAGCCTCAAAAGCAGGCCAACAGTTGCTGCCTGTAATGCTGGGAAAAGCTGATCTGATAATTTGGCTCAGCTGCAAAACCACCCAGCGAAATGATGTTCGTAGCCTGCAACCCAATACCGGGTTCTGCGCCACCTAACCCAGCACCGTCGATACCCTCGACATGTCCCGAAGCACCCATCGGATCAGGCCTTGAGCCTGAATTGAATCCAGGTATCTGCACATCTCTCAAAACCGCTAGGTCATCCGGCAAATCATCTGCAATTCGCTCCGCAAAGCCCTGAAGCGTCGGTTCTGCCAGCATGAATAGCCATGCCTGGTCATCCGATTCACCTGTGCGTCGCAGTACTCGTCCAAGCACTTGCCGGTAATGCAGTTCGGTGCGGATACGGCTGAGGTAGCAGCACACTTGCAGGCGCGGGATGTCGGTGCCTTCGCTGATCATTCCCACGGCCACAATCCAGCGGCAAGCGCTACTCCGGAATGCATTGATCATCTGCTGCGCATCCGGAGTTTTGTTGGTCACGATGCGACACTCTTCACCCATTCCTTCCAGTGCCAAGGCTATTTGCTTTGCATGTTCGATATCGGTGGCTACCACCAAACCAGCGGCATCAGGTTTGATCTGACGTAGCTCGTTCAGCTTGCTGCGGCCAAGATCGAGGATTGGGTTGATCACCTCGTCATGGCGTAGCAGTTCCTCATAGGTGACAGGCGACTCCCCCAACAGTTTAGCGATGCTGGGAAACAGCCTCACGGAGCTGTCCGCACCCTGCTCTTCCGTGAGTTTCACCTTTTGATTGTCGAGCAACACAATGCGAGGGGATCGGCACACGCCGTCGGCAATAGCGTCTTTCAAGCCGTAACGGTAATCGCAGATCAGATGCCCTTCGGGCGATGAATACCGCGCCAGAGCGATGGCCTTGTCGTCCGAGCGCCAGGGCGTACCAGACAGGGCCAGCGTGAAGGCAGCGCGATCCTGTATCCGATGCAGTATCTGCTGCCCCCAGGCATTGCTAAGCAGCGGATCGTGGCCGGCGCAATGGTGGATCTCGTCGAAAACCACGAGCACCCGATAGTCATCAAGCAGCTGCCAGAACCCCTCATCACGGTACTCCATGGCCTGGTATGTATAAGCCGCGCCCACGGCACCTATCTGGCCGTCGAGACGCCTGCCTAGCACAGCCGCAAAGGTCGAACGAAAACCCTCCACGACCTGGCAGGACGGCGCAAAGCACAGCACCAAATCGATTCTGTCCTGCTCAAGCAGTCGGCTGGCAAGTTCTGCAGCCATGCGCGTCTTTCCGGCTCCCGGCGTTGCCTGGCAGAAGAAGTGCGGCGTGACGGTGAAGTGCTCCAGCGCCTCAGTGATGCAGCTCTTCTGCCAGCTGCGTAGCGTTCTGCTCATCGTGGCGCAGCGAGTGTTTTGAGGGTCTTTTCGATGGCGCGTAGATGGCCCAGAAGTCGAGAACTGCGATCCCTGGCCTCTAGGTAATCGCCTGTAACTTTGTCCCGCAAGTGCGGCATCTCGTCCAGCAGCAACTTGAATCGCTCCGCTTCGCCCATTGAAGTGAGGAAGTCCAAGCGGATTTCCTTGTGGAGCGCCTCCAACTGCAAATCCGTATTAGCTGACGACTTAAGCGGTAATGCTTCCACGTCGCGCACTGCTGTCTCTGGTTCGGGCACTCCGGCAGCCATAAGGCTGTTCTCAAAACCGTTGTCGATCAGCTCCAATTGCAGATGCGCCGGAATCGGCTGCAGGTGGTAGACCTGTCCTCGAACTCGACGATCCTCATCCAGTACAACCCAGCCCGCGCGCACTAATCGGCGGATCTGCTCATACACATAGCGGCGCACATCGGCGATACGGAAATATGTGCCACTCATGCGAGCGGCATAAGCATCGCGCAGTTCACGAGTCGTAAACGTTGTACGCCCTGGCTCCTGAAGCAGCTCATACAGGCGCCTGTCGAAGATAAACGAGGCCGATTTCATTGAGGCACCGGAAGAGTTAGCGCGGTAGAAATGCGGATTATAATCCGTGGCCTGAGCGTCCGCAAACGCCCGATAGTGCCGCCTCAAGTTGAATTGAGACGGTCATGGATAAGTTGGCGAAAGCGTTAGGGGAACGCATCCGAGTGCAGAGGAACGCCTGCCGGATTTCCCAGGATGCATTGGCGCTGGCGTGCAATATCGACCGCAGCTACGTAGGGCGGATCGAACGTGGCGAGGTCAACATCACCGTCGAGAAGCTGTATCGCATCGCAAGCGTGCTTGCATGCGATCCATGCGGCCTACTGCCTCAGGTGGGGTTCTACCCCGTTAACACGGAAACTTTCGAGTAAGCTCACGCCGAGGTGAAGGTCATATCATTAGTATTACGCAGCAGGGGTTCGACCTTCGCCGAGTGGCCCGAGCGGCTATAAGCCATCGAGCGTTCCAGCTCGCGCACCCGTTGCCACAACTTCATATTCTGAGCCAGCACGTTGTCACGCTGCATCTGAGCGATTGATAGCGTTTTTTCCAGCGCTGCCAGCTTACTTTCCATCTGCCGGATTTGTTTGCCGCTCGATGAACCCGCCCCTTTGCTGGCCTCTGCCCGAACCGCCTCGATTTGAGCCAGTAGCGGTAAATGCGCTTTACGCGACTTCTTCAAGTAGCCACGGTCAAATCCAGCTTCCAGGCTGACTATGCTGGCAGTGAGTTTCGACAGATCTAAACCCACATGCCCGGGCACAACAGGCTTCCCAACCAAGAGGCGCTGCAAAGCTTCCTCGCAAGCGCCCAAGCCCTTGCGTGTTCCGTCTCCAGACTTCATCGTTAAACCTCCACCGAGTCGATCAGACGGGCTTTGAAAGCGACTAGGCGATCAAGCTCCGCCTTAACGATCTGGTATTCGCCCGAGTCTTCTGAGTAATTGGACAACTCACGCCGAGCGTCCTCAATGGCAGCATCCAGCTTTTTACGCTGGATAATTGCGCCATCGCAGCTCGTACATTCTGTGTAGTCACCGAGCATAAAAGAGTCGCAGCGGCCCACCTTTGAACAGCCACCCAGCAACGTAGGTCGGTAACTAATTTCACCGTTCTTCACCCGCCGTTCGGTGTCAGCGCGGATATCTTCAATCTGAATCTCACCCGCCTTGATCCGCTCTTTCTGTTTCTCCATGTACGAGCCGGTGCCGCCGAACAGCGGTTCCTCATTAAACAGAAGATCGGCAATCAACTGGTTCGCAACCGACATGGGCATGGCCATCTGATACTCGAAGGCGAAATGATTGCTTGGCAGCACAAAGTCTTTTTTCTTGTCGTCGTAGTAGCCAAAAATGGTGCGCAGGTTATCGTAGCCATTCGCGTAATAGCGCGACATTTCAATCGTCATGTGTTTGAACTGCGCCCGCAGCGTCGGCAGCGAAAGAAAACCGCTACTGCTGCCATAGAATGCCAGCGAGCGCCGATACTGATGAGTTGTCCGCGGCCAGGGCTGGCCGACAGCAAACGCTGGCTCATTGTAAAAGTCACGAGAAGGATCGCTCTGCGCCAGTTCCTTTAAGTCATCTTTTTTGATCAACAGCCGGCGCAGAGCTGTTTCTCGTGAATTCTTTAAATTCGTCACGCCAACCTCGGCTCTGTTCCGCGTATAACTAAGAATGGACGGATTGAGAAACAACGGGCAGCGGGCATCCAACTCGATTTTGTAGAGTTTGGCGAGGCCGCGACAAATCGCCTGGGCGACTTCGACCGCCCTGACGACTTCCCCCGGCGCGAACCATGTGCCTTCTTTCTTGTAGCCGGTGAACTTCGTGGTGGTCGAAAACACGTTTACTGACTGCGGCTTATCACGCTCAATGCCCTGATCATCGACAACTGCCTGCCTGACAACTTGATCGGAAAAACAGCGATACGAAATTCGCATCACCTCCTGATCGCGCATGCCGGTATAGAGGTGGATCACCGTTTTCACCAAATCCTGCATCTGGATCAAAACCCGTTGCAGGCTCTTTATAGAATTGCACTCAAACTCACCGGAAAACACTGAGGTCAGACCGTGATCTTTGATCGCTTGCGCCATGTCGGGTCGGAAGTGTGCCTTGCCACCGACACCCAGGCCTCTCTGATGGTCATAATTGAGGCCGGAATACTCATCAGCAAAGCAGGCGATAAAGGGCTCGAAACGTCCAACGCCTAAATAAAGCTGATCGAGCAGGTCGCCGGTAAGATTGATGAGATTCAAATAGATTTGAGTCGGAATGACTGGATGCTGTTTGTGGCCGGGCCGTTCGCCTTCAAAGTTGACAGAATTGAGCACGGCATAACCCAGCCGGGCTTCGCCGACCCTGGTTAGTCCTTGCAAAATCCCAGCTAGGACCTTTTTACTGAAACTAATTTGGGAAATAAAAGTCCCCAGATAAACCGGCACGGTAAAGAGCTGCTGTAAGCACAGCACGCCAACCATGGGCTTCTGTTTCTGCTCATAGCAGAACTGAATTGCCAAGCGCAGCACAATCCAATACTGGTTCAACGTGCTTACACTCAGCCCTCCTTTTCGCCCGCCCCCTGCAAAATAGATAATGCAATACAGCAGATGTTTGGCTTCTTCTATCAGCGTCTGCTGCTCTTGCCCACCTTCGTCGAACACCCTATCAAAAAATATTCGGCTGATTTTGTTTGCACTCAGCCGGTAAGGGTTAAAGTCCCAAACGGGCTCGCCGTATACCGCAGTGGCTTTGCCACTCTCATCACGACAAAGAACAAAATCGGGCGCGGGCTTGCCGAAGAGTTGCGGCGCCTTATCTGGCTCACAAGAAGGCGGAAACTGACCGCTGGAAAAGAGAATGCCGATGGACTGAACAACAGCGCTCAAAATACCACCCCCATTTTTTCATAACGGCTCAGGCGTTCCTCCCAGAACGGGGTGAGCTCACCGTATTCAAACACCTTAGTCTTGATCGCTTCGACCAACTGCTTCGCCGCATCCGAACGCTCCCCAAGTGCCTCAAGGATGAACTCGATTCGGATCGACAATTCTTTGTAGAGCGCTTCTGCATGGGCCACATCAGGCGCTGCCTTACGCACCGCATTGATCACGTACTGCAAGCTCACAATCTTGTGTAGGTCTTCTTCATCGCTGTGACAGATATAGTGCTCGCAGTACAAGCAGCCGTATTGGCTGCGGCAGTTCGGCTCTATTGCAACAGTCCCAAAAGCGCGCACAGGGATAGGCTGACTGAACCCGTTACAGTGGCCCGTCGCCGTTGCGATCTCGCTCTTTGCGGCCCTCTGGCTGCGCTCACGCACGACTTGGGCGGCATTGTGCATGGCCCGCCAGAACTGGCCGAACTCGGCTACCTGCTGTTCAGGCGTAGCCTCCGAATAAGTCGAAAGATTCACCGCCTCGCTGTGATTCAAGTTTGCCGCTACCGTGGACGGCGACACGCCAGCGGTGTGCATCCCAAGGCTCTTGTGCTTGCGCATCTTGCGCGCCGAAAGAATCCTCACTTTGGGGTCGAGGAAGGTGCCGCTGATGGACCTAAAGAACCCAGCCATCATTTCAGTTGTCTTAAAATAAGAAAATTCGGAATTGGTGATTATTCGTTCGCTAGTCGCGGGCATCGTAAAGAACAACCCCTCATGCGTCGCGCCATTCAGAATCCACTTACGGAGCTTCAGGTACTCCTTGAGCAGTGGCAAACCCGTGTCTCGCCCGATATTGTAGAGGGTTGCTTTCCCGCCCGCCCGAAACTTCACAGCCGACAGTTCTTTCTTGATTGGAGACTTCTCAACTTCGAGCGCATCTGTATAGCTAAACTGGTCCAACTCGGTTGGCGTGGCGCCTGTGATCATCAAGAAAAGATTCGCATAGGCTTTCGCGGCAAGACCCGCAACTTGGAGCCGGTGCCAGTGGCGTTCATCTTCGTTGGCCGCATCCAAGTTCGCCTTTGCTGCCGCTAGATCGCGAACTCCCTCCGATTTATAGATTCGCGTTCGCCCCTTTTTATTACTAGCTGCCCGCCATTCTTCGACCGTCGCAATCCGTCGCTCGCCGGCATTATATGCATACGGCGACTCCTTGAACGGGCCAACCCAACCGTGGTTTGATGGAAACCCAACCACCTTATAATCCCTGATACTCACAACGAAGGGATAGGGCTGGTTGTTCAGAACGTAAGCGCTGCATTGCCGGGCGATGGCCAAACAAACGTCTCGGTACACTTCAACATTGGCACTGCTGGCTGCCTCAGAGCCCTTCTCCGCAATTATTCTGACCGCACCCGCGACAATATGATGGCTGCCTTCTGGATAAAGCAGCCCAATAACTATGGAAGCATTGCGCTGATAATTTTGCGCACTTCTAGGCTTCCATGCCTGATGGGCTATTTGATTATTCAGGTGCGCGGTATAGTTTCGATAGGCTTCTTGGGCTTGCGGTGCACTGGCAAACACTTCTCTGTAACCTTGCGCGTTCAGCCAGTCGATAAAGTATTCGATAATTCGCAATCGCGCTCGGACACTCGATTCACGCAGACCGACCAAGGACTCCAGTAGTCTCACAACCAGTTCGCGGCGGCTTTCAACAAAAGACTCAATCACCACCGGCGTGCCGCGATCATCCCAAACGTTTTCATTTTCGCCACGAATGACATACGCGAAACTGCCAATATCAAACGGCTTCTTCATCTCCCTCGGAGACAATTGCAGGCGCAAACGCTCAGGCTCAGCGAACTCATGGGTGACTTCACTCAGCGTAATAATCTGCGTATTGGCACGATGCTCGAGTTGCTCACGACTATTCATCGTGCGCCTCCACCTTCAGCACCGCGTAGCCGCCATTGAACAACTTACCCTCCCAAATCTCTTGGGCAATGGCCTTTTCGTGAGTCATATTGAACAATTTTAGGTAGTTCTCTGTCGTTTCCCTGGACTCGTGGTGCATGCGCTTCTGAATAAAGTCAATGTCTTCGCCCGGTTTCAACGCTCCTTCCTGAACCAATACCTGCAAGCGCTGGTAGAGTTGGTAGGCAAAGGTCGCTCGCAGCCAGTGATATGAAAAGTCTCTCGGGAATGGGCTAGTGGCTTTTGGGATCAACTTGCGCTTAATCGTTTCCGTTACCTGCCCTGTCTGCGGGGACTTCACAATCGTATAGCGCGGATCGCTTTCGGCCATGTAATAGCAGTTGCCTTGATCGGAGAGAAACAAATACATATCGTCCTCGGCCACCGACAGGCCGGGATGACTGGACTCTAACTGAGCGCTGAACTTCTCCCGCCGCTTCTTCATCACCGGGCTTTTGGCAAGCGTGACCAGTTCTTCGGCAAGTTGCTTCGGAACGTACAGGACTTGCGGTTTGTCGTATTTCGTATCAATGCCTGTCCGGGGGCCGGCATGTAATTTATAGGCGCCCTCCCGCTCCAGCTTGTCATCTGTAAAACCCTTCAAATGCTTCAAGCGCATGGTCAGAACGGTTTGCTTTCGGGCGCCCGTCATTAGCGAGGTCATCAGGATCAATCGCTCAACCGCAGACCATTCTTTTTCATTGCGAATGGCGGCAAGAAACGCACCCAACTCACGATTGGAAAGCGGCCTAAGATCCTCGCCGTCTTCCCGCACGAAACCCAGCGGCACTGAAGTAACCGGCGCCGTGCGCCGGGTTTGACTGCGCTTTTCTGCATCTACGACCTTGACGCCTTTGGAACCCTGCACGATGAACCGTACCTGCTTGATCGTATCGACACGCCTCATGTCGAGATCATGCCAATGCTCGGAAACGTACTTGTAAAAGCGGTAGACAACTCCGGTGTATTGATTGATTACCTGATTACTGCGAGTGCCTTCGTTAATCAGGTAATAGAAGTATTTGTATGTCGGACGAAGCGGAGGCCGAGCACCGGAGAAGTCGAGCCAATCAAGGTTGTTATTCTCACAGAACAACAGGTAATCAATCAGTTTGCTGGCACGTCGCCGAACATCGTCAGTGCGCCGATTGATCGGAGCCTTGTCGCGCATTAGGCTCAGCAGATAATCGTTAGCCTCTTTCCACGGATCTCCATTTGAGTGAAACAGAAACGGGAAATTATATAAATCAGGGTAGTTATCTCCGCCAACCTCACCAACCTGATACACAATTTCAGAGCTGCTCCCTTCCAGCATAAATTTTTTTGCGCCTCGCACTTCACTGACGCACAGACTTGAGAAGGCGTTTCGAAGGGCCGGAAGAAGAACCAGGCGCGCTTCGTGCAGAGGATTTCGATAGGACATGACTCACCCTTACTTAGATGAGTCGACACTAGCGATTAGGCGTTTGCGATGCATCCCAAGTCGCTGCACTTTCTCACCCCGCCGCAGTGGAGTTGAAGGCAGCATTGCAACTGAAGCCGCAGCAGACGCTTCTACCTCAAAGCAGCCGGTAGCGCGGTCATGCACAAAGAGCTTGAGACGACGTGCAGCAAAACCCTATCCGGACGATCACTTATCAGGCTATATCCCCGCTCACTCGGATTTTCATAGGCGATCTGTCAACGATCCATGTTACAGAGGGAGGTTTCTGCGAAAACTGTCAATCACTTTTTGTTAAGCGACTCCACCCATGGGTCCAACTTATGGAATAAATCCAAGTATTCCGGTTCAATTTCGACACCGACTTGGATAAACGACTTGATCCCTGCACGTCTAAGGCCGCTATGAAGTGCCTTATCCGCAACACCACCACCATGGAACAGGCTGGCTACTGCCAACGGCTCTCCGGTACGCAGCTTTTCCGTCAAACGCTTAACTCGTTCCCGGATCTTGGTTTCGATGTGCAGCGCTGTGATCACGATCCGACCTCGCCGGATTGCAACACGTACCCGCTCGATGTTCTCGAACACCTCGCTGAGTACCCTTGATCGAACCTCAATCAAGGGCACCACCACACCACGCCGCTCGCGCTTGGAGACAGTGAAAGTCTGGTCGTTCGCTACGGCCGGGGCCTCGCGAAGCTCCAAACGCTCCATCGCCTTGTTCTGCACGAGCTGGTAGCGCGCACCGATCTTCACGCCCGCCCTTTCGAGCTTTCGACCCTCAAGCCAAAGGCGCGCTACGTTTTTCGACTCACCGATCCTAGTGTTGATGACCGTTGACATAATTTTCTCCCTTCCTGGTTAAGTGCCCCAGGCAAAGAGAAACCCCGTGCGGGATTTCTCCCGCAGGGGCTATTTAGTTTGTGTATCGGCTTATGCAGCTAGCTGGTAAACACCGGGTTTCAAACGAACAAAGTAGCGCTCGTCTTGTAGAACCTGACGCACCTTAGCTTGCCAGTGTTGGTTATCACGCGATTTAGCATAGGGCTCCAATGCATCATTGATATCCTTCAGATGAAGAATCTTGTTGCCTTGAAGCACACGCCGAACCGCTGCTTTCCACGTAATACCAGTCATCGCAGCAGCGCGCTTTTCCATTGAACCAATAAGGAACAACGAAGATTCACGCTTAGCGAAAACAAGTAACTTTTCGTGGGCAATCCTGACAAAGTTTCCTTTGTAGGAGCTTGAGTCACTTTTACAATTGTGCTGGACCACCCAGTGCGCATCACTGTAAACGTGCGCTGAGCCCCCTCTTTTGATCTCTACTCCTCTAAAAATGCGGGTTTAAGGCTGGTGTTTTGGTGGATCAGTTTCTTTCGTTAAGAGCTGGCAGGGGAAAATGTAAACCGTGCGCCTCTAATTGGGCCCATCGTTTACATTTTGGATTTGGGGGGCGACCCCCAGTGTTTCAGATACTCATCGCCATTAGGTCATGATGCATAGGCAAGGTAAAAGCCTCAATGCTTTTTGCGCCTGAGGCTCACCTGGGCCTAGGTTTGAGGTCTTACAGGGACGGTCTCAGGCTGGGGTTTTCAGTTTTCTACCTGTGTCGATCTGACTGCGGCGGTTTTAGATCCTGCCTTGGGTTTTAATTCAACGTGCACCAAGGTTGCTTTGATGGACATCTAACTCAGCTTGGATCTGCGAAAGTAACGCCTGCGCATCAAGCGAGGGGTCCTTTCTCAGGTAGGCGAGAAGAAGGAGTGTTGCGGGATGAAGGGTCAAAATTCCTGCGATTTGCTCCACCTTATCTAGTGATGCTTTCCACTTCCCTCGCTCAAGCGCACTGATATAGCTCTGGCTTGGGCCAAGGCCCTCCTGTGGCAGCCCGCGCGATTGCCGAATGTCTTTCATTACCAATCCAAGTGCTTTGTTCAGTTCCACTTTGCACTCTCGCAAAGGGAACGATGAAGCCTTCTTGGTGATAATTCGGCTATGCTATATATAGCTTAATTTCGAGTATCCACAGATGTTTACTACCTATAGGCATGCTGAAATCCCGTTCGAGCCTCTATTTGGGGACCACTATCAAATGTGGCAATACGTGGAGCACAGGCAGCATCGTCCATGGTTCTACGTGACGGTTCGCGAAGCCAGCGATGGTGTGTCCTGGGACACGATGCTCTTGATCCCGAACGAGGATGCTTTTGAGTCACTTCTTGGGGAGCAGTCTCCAGATCTGCAGATTGCGTCGGTCGCATTGGTTGTACCTGCGCGCTTGAACGGGACGGACAGCTGGAGCATGGAGCCGCTAACCGAGCTGGTGAAAGTTCACGATCAAGCAAAGCAGGTGTTTGGCTATGAGTTCAAAACCGGCACGATTCAGTGTTACGTGGAGAGTCGCCACGAAGGGGCGGTAGGGGGAACTAAGGCGAGAATATATTGTTCGGCAGCGCCTAGCGCGGTCGCTGAATCTTGAAGCAGCCCATGCTTAGGCATGACACAGGGTCCCGTCATGATTCTGACTGATCTCTTGAACTGCACGATTCGGATTGTTCTCGGCGCCGGAGAGTTGTTAGCAGCGGAATGTGAGCTTGCATCGGGTCCACGTGGATATGGGGACAAGGCGGAGGTCGACGTAGAGATTGAAGCCCTGCTGAGAGAAGAGCTTCTGGCTGCTCTGGACTGCGATTTTTGGGGGGAGGAAACGGGCTCAACATTGACTGGTGCTGAGTATTGTTGGGTAGTTGATCCTAACGACGGCACCCGGGATTTCCTTCGGGGCTTCAGAGGGACAGCGCTCTCTGTCGGCCTATTGAGGGGGGCAGAGCCTGTCCTCGGCGTGGTTCATGCGCCGGTCACGAACGGGAGAGGACCAGACTGTATCGCTTGGTGCGAGGGGCTGGCCGGCATCAGTAGAAATGGACAGATTTTGAAAAGCTCGATTAGTACACTCCAGCTAGGAGCGGACAGCAACGTGCTGGTAAGTACGGGAGCTTTGGCGAGGCCAGAGGTCAACGCAGCGCTTTGCGCTCCTTCTGTGTGCTTACCGATGCCTAGTATTGCCTACCGACTGGCTACGGTCGCCGTTGGAGATGGTGTTGCGGCAGTCTCAGTTGTTCCTGTATCTGCTCATGATGTGGTGGCTGGACACGCAATTCTGCGGGGAGCTGGCGGCGTCCTGATCAATCAATCTGGCGAACCTATTACCTATGACTCTGTTGCGAAGCTCTCAAAGGTTTCGAGTCGATGTTTCGGTGGAGCGCCGCAGGCATGCACTGTCCTAGTAGATAGAGATTGGAGTCAGGTTTTCGCTTAGACGTTGAGATTAGGCATCGCGGGCGCGTAGCTGATAACAGCTTCTAGCGAGTTGTAGCTATCGGCCAAAAGCGGACGATTGCTGGCAGGTATTCAAGCTATGTCCCCAGGCCCTGGGGAAATAGCTTGGGGTTTGAGAAAGCCTGCTTAAGGTGGTCGTACACCAATCGCACCCGCTTCGATACAGGACCCTGCTGCGGGCGGTATATGAACAGATCCCATGGTGCTGGAGCGTGATCAGCCAAAACGGCAACCAGCGTTCCTGACCGCAGATGAGGCTCAGCCAGATAGGCAGGAATTTGGCCAAAACACATGCCTGCCAGGGTGGCTTCCAATTCCGTATCTGGATCATCACAGATAAGCGCTGGCTGCCTGGGCGCGAACGTTTGCCCGTCGGCAAATAGCCAAGGCCAAGGGCGGCCATTTTTCCGGTCGATCAGGACTGAAAGTGGCAGCTTAGCTAAGGCATCCAAAGATTTAGGTGGTGTCTTTTGGCCTATGAGAGACGGGCACGCGACAACGTAAAACGGCACGGGAGCTAAGGCACGTGCAACGTAGCGCCGGTCGCGAATAACCCCCACCCGGATACCAATATCGATATGCGCTTCAACGGCATCAGTCATCTGATCTTCCAAGCGGAGATCGAATTGCAGGTCAGGATGTGCAGCGGCCAGGGGCTGAAGAAACGGTATTAGGAAGCGCCTGCCAATAGCATGTGGAGCCGTAATCCCCACCCTACCTGACAGCTCAGGCTCCGTCCTGTGCGACCGGAATAGCGTATCGAAATGATCCAGAGCTGACCTGGCATCTTTGGCGTAATCCTGACCGAAAGCAGTGATGCTCACCTGGCGGGTATTGCGGTGGAACAGTGATTCGCCAAGCTCAGTTTCCAGGGCTTGAATGGCTCGAGTCACCCCTTGTGGGGAGATGCCTAATCGAGTTGCCGCTTCGCGGAAGCTACCTGCCTCTGCTGCTGTGCAAAAAATCCTAACCATCTCCATGCGGTTAAGCATGTTGCCCCTCCCATTTATTCCATTTTCAGGAATAGCATAATCCAATCATTTCCATTTATTGAGATCAATCATGGGTCTAAAGTTTGCGCACTGCCAGGTTAACCAGCCATGGCGAAGTACAAACCCGCCGATGAGGTTCTCAGCATGAGCAATAACATTTCTGGAAAAGTTGTCGTTATCACCGGTGCCAGTAGCGGCCTGGGTGAGGTTACTGCACGCCACCTTGCTGCGCTTGGCGCTCGCGTAGTGCTGGCTGCACGTCGCAAAGATAAACTCGACGCATTGGTGGCTGAGCTGACCAATGCAGGTGGTCAGGCAATCGCGTATCAGACCGATGTTACCTCTCAGGAAGAGGTCAAAACGCTCATTCAAGGTGCCGTGGACACCTACGGTCGCATTGATGTACTGATCAACAATGCCGGACTGATGGCGATTGCACCGCTCAGCGATACTCGCACTGACGAGTGGGATCGCATGATCGATATCAACATCAAGGGTCTGCTGTACGGAGTCGCGGCTGCATTGCCAGTCTTCCAGAAACAAAACAGTGGTCACTTCATCAACATCGCATCGGTTGCAGGCCTGAAGGTGTTCAGCCCAGGTGGCACCGTGTACAGCGGCACCAAGTTTGCTGTGCGGGCTATCTCCGAAGGACTGCGTCACGAAGTCGGTGGCAGCATCCGCACCACGACTATCGAACCGGGCGCCGTGGACTCCGAACTGAAATTCGGCAGCACCCACCAACAGAGCCGCGATTTCGTGGTGGACTTCTACAAGCATGCAATTCCCGCCGAATCGGTCGCTCGAGCTATCGCCTTCGCAATTGAGCAGCCTGCTGACGTGGATATTAACGAGATCGTTCTGCGCCCAACCGTGCAGGAATTCTAATGAGTTGAGGGCCTGTCTCTTCGGCGTCAGGCCCCGCTTATCTGGAGTGAAAAGCGGTGAGTGCCACATGGCCCGGAAGAAAAGAAGCAAGCGCTCGATGTAGGTGCTGAATGCTCTGCTATTGTTCAGCAGCTTGCAGCTGTTAGTGGGGCTGACAACGGATTGATGGCAACGGTTATGGAGAGCTATCTACGGGAAGAGTTTCCCAGTAGCGAAATCAGGAGCGATTCGCAGAACAAGTCCATTGACGAGACCATCTCCATCGTCCGCTCCTACCTGCGGTAGAGGCACCAGGGTGCCCTCGGTGAGGGAAAATTTAGTTAGCTAGTAAAGGAAGCGACATCATGAAATCACGTGCAGCAGTTGCCTTCGGGCCTGGAAAGCCACTGGAAATCGTCGAGATCGACGTCGAGCCGCCGCGCAAGGGCGAGGTGCTTGTCAGGATCACGAATACCGGCGTTTGCCATACCGACGCCTTCACCCTGTCGGGCGAGGACCCGGAAGGCGTGTTCCCGGCGGTGCTGGGCCATGAGGGCGCCGGCATCGTGGTCGAGGTCGGCGAGGGCGTGACCTCGGTCAAGCCGGGTGACCACGTGATCCCGCTGTACACCGCCGAGTGCGGTGAGTGCCTGTTCTGCAAGAGCGGCAAGACCAACCTGTGCGTGGCGGTGCGCGCCACCCAGGGCAAGGGCGTGATGCCCGATGGCACCACCCGCTTCAGCTACAACGGCCAGCCGATCTACCACTACATGGGCTGCTCGACCTTCAGCGAATACACGGTGGTGGCCGAAGTCTCGCTGGCCAAGATCAACCCGGACGCCAATCCCGAGCATGTCTGCCTGCTGGGTTGCGGTGTGACCACCGGCATCGGCGCTGTTCACAACACGGCCAAGGTTCAGCCGGGTGACTCTGTGGCCATCTTCGGCCTCGGCGGCATCGGGCTCGCTGCGATTCAGGGGGCACGCCAGGCCAAGGCGGGTCGCATCATCGCCATCGACACCAATCCAGCGAAGTTCGAGCTGGCTCGTACCTTCGGCGCGACCGAATGCCTCAACCCGAAGGACTTCGACAAGCCGATTCACGAGGTTCTCATCGAGATGACCGGTTGGGGTGTCGATCACACCTTCGAGTGCATCGGCAACGTCAACGTGATGCGCTCGGCACTGGAAGCAGCACATCGTGGCTGGGGCCAGTCGATCGTCATCGGCGTGGCTGGTGCAGGCAAGGAAATTTCGACGCGCCCGTTCCAGTTGATCACCGGTCGCACCTGGAAGGGCTCGGCTTTCGGCGGGGTCAAGGGCCGCACTCAACTTCCCGGCATGGTGGAGGACGCAATGAAAGGCGAGATCGATCTCGCCCCGTTCGTCACCCACACCATGGGCCTCGACGACATCAACAAGGCCTTCGACCTGATGCATGAAGGCAAGTCGATTCGCACGGTGATCCACTACTGATCGCCCACTACCCATTCAACGCCAACCACCAAGGAAATTAATCATGTCCACTCCTGTCATTTCTGGCGATGGCATCTTTTCGCACATCTTTATCGGCGCTGCCGACCTTCAGAAGTCGGTCGCGTTCTACGCCGCCGCTCTGGGTGCTCTTGGCATCAAGAACCTCGGTCCTTTCAACAACGGATGGGTACTTTTCGGTCGCGAAAAGCCGGCTTTCATCATCGCCCGCCCGGGCAATGGTGAAGCGCCTTCCAGCAACGGCGTGACGATCGGCTTTGCGGCCGCCACTCCCGCTGAAGTGGATGCCTTCCACGCCGCCGGCCTTGCCGCAGGCGGCACTGACGAGGGCCAACCTGGCGCACGTGGTCACCTGCCGGGTGCCTATGCTGCCTACCTGCGTGATCCGGCGGGCAACAAGGTCTGCTCGTACACCTTCGTCTGAAAGCAAGGAAGCTGAGAGCGTTCTGACAGGGTCAGCACAAGCCTCTATTATACGGCGAGCCTGTTAGACGGACTGCGTAACGCGGTGCATGCTCATGAAGATCGGCCCGCAGCCATGTGTGAAACGCATGGCTGCGGGCATTTGTTTTGAAGCGTGCTTTTCAACCAATGAGAAATGAGGTCGTTATGAAAGAGCCGGCCAATATCAATACGACGACCGTACAACCCACCCCAACCGCCACCGTGTACGGCATGCCGGCTTATGCCGATCGTGCTGCAGCCGTGGGTGAAGTGCATGCGCGCCCGCATCTGTTGCTTGAGGCCCCCCGCGGTATATTGCAGCTCGCTTTCATGACCGAAGGTGACCAGACCAGGGATCAGATGGCGATGAGCGAGTTGTCTCATCGCTTCGGCGTTGCCGAGCCCGACCACGCTACGCCGCTACACGGCATGACATGGGATGAGGGAGACCTTCACTGTGAAAAGCACACCGAGTTCTCTACGTATCTCTGGTGCGCTTCGCTGGATTCCAAGACGGGAGAGCCTTGCGGAGAAAATCCCTTCAAACATGGATTTGTTCCTCCGGGCCCGGTCATATCCGGCATCCGCTTGAGACTTCTTCCGTGGATACCAGAAACGGAGAAGGAGGCTGATCGCTTCGATCCTGCCAGCCTGTGCTACTCGTTGGTAGAGAACGGCTCTGCCGCCATCTTGACCGACTTCCGACAGGATGAGGATGGCCTGACGCAGATCCTCATCCTTGCTCGTGATTTGACCCCGGCGCGGGCAGGTGCGCTGGCTCAACTTCTATTGGAGATCGAGACGTACCGTACCTTGGCGTTGCTGTCTCTGCCGTTGACGCGATCGATGACGTCGGAGCTGCGACACATGGAGTCGCGCCTTGCTGCGATCACTGACGAGATGTGTACGAATTTGGTAGAACGCCGCGATAGCGACGTGCTGCTTTCCGAATTGACCGGTCTGGCCGCCGAACTGGAAGCTGGCGTCGCGGCAAATCTCTATCGCTTCGGCGCCAGCCGTGCCTACTACGAGATCGTCGAGGAAAGGCTGGCTGCGCTTTCAGAAGTGGCCGTATCCGGATACAGCACCTGGGCGGATTTCCTGCAGCGTCGCATCGCTCCAGCCATGCGGGAGTGCCAATCCGTAAAGGAGCGCCAGGCCAAGCTCTCCGACAAACTGACCCGAGCCATCGCGTTGCTGCGTTCGTGGATCGACGTCGAACTTGAACGCCAGAACCGCGATCTGCTGGCTTCGATGAACAACCGGGCCAAGTTGCAATTGCGCCTTCAGCAAACCGTCGAAGGCCTGTCGGTCGCGGCAATTTCTTATTACGTCGTGAGTCTTCTCGGCTACCTGCTCAAGGGCATTCCGATCGTTCACGACAGCGTGGCGCCGGTGATGGCGGTTCTGGTACCTGCGGTGATGCTGACGATCTGGTGGATCGTCCGCAGGATAAGACACGCCCACAGCGACACGGCGGCGGAAGAGAAATCTTCCTGACGAGCTGCCGTCCTGGCGCGCGATAGCTGCGCCGTCCGTTTGAACAGAGGAGAACAACATGCCAAGCAATTCTTTCGGTGAATCCTCTTGTACCGCTGCGGCCTGCATTGAAGCGTTTGTAGACCTTATTCCAGTAGCCAAACGCCTTGGGCAGGTCTCTCCAGGGACATCCCGTGCGCATGCGGTACAGCATGCCCTCCACGGTCATTCGTAGATCACGCTTGTTGTAGATGGCCTTGTGCAGCAGAATTTCCCGCAGCTTCGACCAATGCTCATCGCTGAGCAGTAATCGGGGCATTGCAAGCTCGTATCGATGTTGGGTCAGAGCTTCAACGATACGGGCTTGCTCTTATAGATCAATGGGTTAGCGCGAAATGGCAACAGACCCTAGCAAACCAGTTCAAATAACGTGGCGCAGTAGTTTTATCAGGTCCAAATGCGCCGTTTGGCCTGCGTCAGTTTCCCGGCGGTCTCCAGCTGTACATACACCAAACGCCTCTGGTCATCCACCGCGTCGCAACTCCCTGACACCCCGGCCCAGCTTGCGGCGCAACAGGGCCCGCAGGGTCACCCCATCCGAGTACCCGACCTGTGCGGCGACTTGGTCGACGCTCGCGTTTCCGGTGCGCAAGAGATGGACGGCATGCTCCACGCGCAGGTCCTGGAAATACGACAACGGTGTCTTGCCCAAAACGCTTTGCAGCCGCCGCGCCAAGGTGCGCTCGCTTGTGCCCGCGGCGCTGGCCGCCTCGGCCAGCGAGAACCCCTTCGCGAGCTGACTTCTGGCCCAGGACTCGAAGCGCTCCACCATCGGGTCGGCATGCGCAAGGTGGTCGGGAATCACGAACTCGGCTTGCGAACTGCGTGCCTCGACCAGCAGATAGCGTGCTACTAGGGCCGCCAGCGCCGGACTGCGCCCCCGGATGATGCGCAAGGCCAGGTCGACGTGGGCCAAAGCGGCACCCGCGGTAGTGAAGCGTGTCGAGTTCACGATCATGCGTGACTCGTCCAGCGTGACGTTCGGATAGCGCTGCCGAAACATCGGCCCCAGCCACCATGACGTCGTCGCACGATGCCCATCAAGCAGGCCACTCTCTGCAAGCAAGAAACTACCGGAGCAGGCGGCACCAAGGTGCGCGCCAGCGGTGGACCACTGCTGTAGCACGGCGACCGCATCGGGCACGTCGGGGCGTGTGAGCCGAGCCGAGAGCGTGTCAGGCATCTTTTCACCAAACGCGGGCACGAGCACGACGTCTGGTTCCGGCACACCACGCGCAGTGACCACGGGGACCGTCAAGCCTTGCGCAGTTCGGATGCGACGCCGCACGCCCACCAGCGTGAGCTCTATGTGCGCGGGAGCCTGTGGCAGCGAGCCCGACATCGCATTGGCCAAGCCCACTGTGTCGGTGAGCGCCGCAAGCCCCAGATCAAACACGCCATCACAAACAAGGATGTGGATTTTCATGGCAACAATGATATCAATGTTGTCATTATTGTCTATAGAGATGGCTGTCATGAAGACTTAGACTGCAGGCTCGTCGATCCATTCATCTAACCCAGTTACCCAAAGGATTACAGTATGACCAAGCTCGCCCTGTTTGTTCGCCTCGAAGCCAAACCCGGCCAGGAGGCTGCGCTTGCCGACTTCCTGGCCAGCGCACTGCCGCTCGCCAACGCCGAGTCCGGCACCACTGCCTGGTTCGCATTGAAGTTTGGCCCTTCGACGTTCGGTGTGTTCGATGCCTTTGCCGATGAGGCAGGTCGCCAAGCACATCTGAACGGCCAGATCGCCGCGGCCTTGATGGCCAACGCCGCGACCTTGCTCAGTTCTCCGCCCAATATCGAGAAGGTCGAACTGCTTGCAGCCAAACTGCCTGCATGACAACCCGGCCTTGACCCAATCAGGTCACGCTGCAGGATGGGGGGCACAAGCTCTACGCAGCGATCCCCCCCTCGATTGCACTTGCCCAGGGAGCTACCTTCCACAGCGACGGGGGGCAATATTGCAGCCAGAACTTCCAAGCTGCGTCAGCAAGCAGGGGCAACATCAGGGCTGGCTGTGATGTTCCGATTCGTCGGGTAGTTATCGAGAAGTACCGACTGTTTGCAACGTGTCGCTACCGAGAGCCGTCTGGGCGAGCCAGATTTCCGGCCCATTGGAAGTCCGCAGTCCGCAAGCGCGGATCGATCGAGCGATTTGTTGAAAATCAACGACCTAGCACCGGGCCGTTCGGGCCGTTCGGGCTAGTGAGGGTTTCTGGGGGGCGTAACGATTCGAACTCCTGCAGGGGCTCGGTGGGGTGGAACCCTGCGCCAAACCTATGTAACTCAGCGCCTTGCGACCGCTGCAAACTCCTGCGGAAAGGTGCGGAATCCGGGCCTTGATGCCCGCAATCCTACCAGTTCTGCCCTGGTCGGGTCACCAACCGAGCGCATCAGACAGGGCGCCAGTTCTATTCCCGTTTGGGAATTGAACCCGCGTCAGCATCCACTCATCCGACGTTCGATCAGGCGGTGACGAACCGCTCCCGAAATGCTCGCCGGACCTGGTCGTAAGGCACAGGGCTGGTGGCGTGCGGGACCAGCGCGCTTCTGTCGCCGATGAGGTAGTTGATCCGGTAGGTGCAGTTTCCGGAGGGGTGCAGCATGCCGGCAATCACCCGGTCGGGATTCAGAACCCGCTCCTGGATCAGGCGGTCCAGCACGCTCTGGACCTACGGCCCCAAGCCAACGAACATGGCATCTTTCAGTTCTTCGACTTCCGCCGCGAAGTGCTACAGCAGGTACTTCCTCAGCAAGGGGTGCTTGGTCATATCCGGTGAGCCACGGTAATCGTCGTCCTTTACGAATACCGGATAGCGCAGACATTGATTTTCGTGCGTTAGAGAGGGCCTCGCTGCCCAAAAGCCTCACGCGCAAACTCCAAGAAGCTGCGCAGCTTTGGAGTCATTCTTCGGTCAGGGGCATAGAGGATGTGCATTGCGGTATTCGGCACCGGGTACTGCGGCAACAGACGCACCAGTGTCCCATCGCGCAGTGCATCGCTAACCAACTCTATCGGCTGTAGAACCACGCCTAGACCAGCTACAGCCGCTGCCAGCAGTGGATCACCTTGATTGATCGTTAATTTGCTTGTAATAGGAACATCTATACGCCCCTCCGGGCTGTCGAAGCTCCAGTGTGAGCGGCCATCAGAATAGGTAAACCCCAGACATTCCTGCTGCTGTAGATCCCACGGATTGATGATGGGAGGGCGACGTGCAAGATAGGACGGCGCAGCGCATAAAACCATCTGATAGGGCTCCAGTGGCAATGCCTTCAACCCACTGCTCGCCAGCTCGCCGATGCGAAATACCACGTCGTAACCATCATCAACGATATCGACCAGTTCGTTCGATAACGTTAGGTCAACAGACACCTGAGGATACCGAACCATGTATTCCAGCAGGCGTGGCGAAAGCGTGCGGATTCCGAACGTGACCGGCGCGTTGATGCGAAGGCGGCCGCTTGGTGTGCCCCGAGTGAGGGCAGCCAGGCTCTCGGCAGACTGCATGTCTGCAAGGATCAGTTTTGCTCGCGGGTAGAACGCCCTGCCGAAGTCGGTGAGGCTTTGCCTGCGCGTAGTCCGGTGCAGCAGGGAAACACCCAGATGTTGTTCGAGCATTTTCACCTGTTTCCCTACCAATTGAGGGGACAGATTCAGGTCGTCCGCAGCGGCGCTGAATGAACCCAGCTCAACTGTTTTGACGAACGTGGCCATCTGGGTCAGGCGATCCATTATAAACACTCTGTTTCTAGTAATACGCCATCGTAGGCATTTATCTAGCGCCAACCAATGACTAAATTTTTGTCACCTTTCGAGTGCCCGGATACCTTCCGGATGTACGTCGAGGCCCATTGATAAACGAGGTATTTATGATGGCACGCATTGTCAGAATTCATGAATACGGTGACGCCAGCGTTCTGAAGCTGGAAGATCTGGAAGTATCGGCACCAGCAGCAAACGAGGTGCAAATTAGTGTTAAAGCTTTTGGCTTGAACCGAGCCGAAGTGATGTTCCGCAATCACGCATACCTACAAGAAGCGGAGTTCCCCAGCCGCTTAGGCTACGAGGCCGCAGGCATCGTAACGGCAGTTGGGAGCGACGTAACCGAGATCACGATTGGTGACTCGGTCGCTCTGATCCCACCTCTGGATATTGCTCGCTGGGGCACCTACGGCGAGTTGGCCAATGTACCGGCCCACCTGGTGGTAAAGAGCCCTGAGAACTTGTCCTTTGAAGAGGCTGCGGCGTCTTGGATGCAGTACGTCACCGCCTGGGGGGGATTGATTGAACAGGCGAAGCTACGTCAGGGCGATTTTGTCATCGTTACCGCCGCGTCAAGCAGTGTTGGCTTGGCCGCCTTCCAAATGGCTCGTATGGTCGGCGCCACATCGATTGCGATCACTCGAACTCACGCGAAGAAGCAAGCCCTACTTGATGCAGGCGCTGCGCATGTCATCGTCAGCGATGAAGAGGATATCGTCGAGCGTGTTATGACGATAACTGCCGGTCAAGGCGCTCGCGTTGTATTCGATCCTGTAGGCGGGCCGTCCTTGGAACCTCTCACGCAGAGCATGGCGCGGGGCGGAATTTTGCTGGAGTACGGCGCACTTAGCTCTGAACCGACACCATTCCCACTGTTTACCGTGCTGGGCAAAAGCCTGACTTTGAAGGGCTATCTCTACGCAGAGATTGTGGCCGACCCTGAAGCCCTAGAGAGAGCAAAGGCTTTTATTCTGCAAGGGTTGGAGTCCGGTGCGTTGCGCCCGATCATCGCAAAGACATTCACACTTAGCGACATCCAGGATGCCCATCGTTTCCTTGAAGCCAATCAGCAGATCGGCAAGATCGTGGTAACTGTCTGACCAGCAATTATGGGGCTGAGAGCGTAATCCTTCGGCCCCGACTCAAGCCAGCCCTGATGACCGCTTTTGGCCGATTCTGTGTATCCGTCCGGCCAACACACCTTCTTGGCCCCGACGCCAAAGGCGATGGTGTCCACCTGATTTAAGTGGACACCATTTCTAGCCTTTTATGCCGCTGGGCAAACCTATTTTCCCGAGGGCGTGGCGCGGCCGGGTTGGTATCAGCCAACGGACAGAGGTGTTGAGCGCAGGCTGGGAGAAAGACTCGCTTGGCTGCGCTCGCTCGATGATGAGACGCCGCCAGAGGCGGACGCCTGATCGGTCCATCCGAAACCTGCCCATCGTGATCTCACAAACTACAGGATAAGCACATGCCAGCCTCTTCTTTCGGTGAGTCCTCGGCGCATATCAGACGGAGACGCGTTGCCCACTATCTACGCACGGAGTCTGGCGCTGCGGTGCTGCTGGTGATCGTCACGGTTGTGGCGCTCGTGTGGGCGAACTCGCCGCTATCTAACGCCTATTTCGAGTTGTGGCACCTAGACGTCGGGTTCAACTTCGGGCCACTGCGCCTACACATGGATCTGCATCACTGGGTCAACGACGGCCTGATGGTCGTCTTCTTCTTCCTGATCGGACTGGAGGTGCGTCAGGAGTTCGCCCACGGATCGCTCCGTGACCGCAGCCGTGCCCGCCTCGCCCTGATCGCGGGGGTCACGGGAGTCGTGCTTCCCGCGCTGGTGTATGTCCTGATCGTGAAACTAGCCGGAAGTGAGGGCCTGCACGGGTGGGGTGCGGTGGTCGGCACCGATACGGCGTTCATGCTGGGCACCTTGGCGATCGTCGGCCCGCGGCTATCGGGTCAGTTGCGCGTGTTCCTGCTCACCCTGACCGTGGTCGATGACTTCCTCGCAGTGTCCATCATCGGCATCGTCTATAGCGAGGAGATCCGGATCGTCCCGTTGCTTATCGCCCTCGCCAGCCTCGTTGGATTGTGGTTGTTGGGGCGCACCCGCCAGTGGCGGGCGACGCCGTATGTGTTGATCGTGATCGTGCTGTGGTTCGCGACCGTGTACTCCGGCATCCATGCCTCCCTGGCCGGGATGGCTGCGGGGCTCCTGATCCCCGCCTACGCGACGCAGCGTCACAAAGTCGTCGCGGCAAGACAACTGTTCCGTGACTTCTGGCAGTCTCCGAGTGCCGCATCGGCCCACGCGGTGGACCGCGGACTATCCCGCGGTATCTCTGTGAACGAGCGGCTGCACGAGTTCCTGCGGCTTCCGGCGGCACTGCTGATCGTGCCGGTGTTCGCCTTGGCGAACGCCGGGGTGGATCTGCGTGGCGGGTTGCTCGCTGAGGCCTTCGGCTCGCCCGTGACCTGGGGCGTCATCTCGGGACTCGTGCTCGGTAAGCTTCTAGGCATCGGGCTCATCACTCTAGCCGCAGTCCGCCTCGGACTGGGGCGCCTGCCGATGGGCGTCGGGATGGGGAGCGTGTTCGGTGGTGCGGCGCTGTCCGGGATCGGTTTCACCGTGTCGCTGCTCATCATCGGGCTCGCGTTCGGTACGACCTCTAACCTGGGCCGCCAGGCGACGGTCGGGGTGCTCGTGTCGATGGTACTCGCCACGTTGCTGGGGTGGCTCATATTCAAGGTCGCCGCTCTCAAGTGGGGGGAGGAGACTGCCGATTTGCCGATGGTACTTGAGCCACCAGTCGATCCGGAGGTCGATCACATCCGCGGTCCGGAGGACGCCCAGCTCACGCTCGTGGAGTACGTTGACTTCGAGTGCGCGTACTGTGCACACGCCACCGGTTCGTGGGACGATCTGCGCGCCCACTTCGGGGACGACCTGCGGTATGTGGTGCGCCAGTTGCCGCACCACCCCCACGGGCCGATCGCCGCGCGGGCGTCCGAGGCGGCATCGAACCAGGGGATGTTCTGGCCGTGGCTGGACTTCGTGTTCACCCGTCAGCATGCGCTGGAGCGAGAGGACTTGATCGGCTACGCCGCCGAGCTGGGTCTTGACATCGATCGGTTCATCGCGGATCTCGACAGTCCCGCAGTGATAGAGCGTGTTGAGCGTGACCTCGTCAGCGCGGTCGCCAGCGGTGCGCACGTCACTCCTACGTTCTTCATCGAGGGGCGTCGTCTGCTCGGCAGTTACGACGCCCGCACTCTCACCGCAGTGCTCGAAGCCAGTCGCCGCGGCCCTCGCACTCAGGAAGTCCCGTCCTGAGCGGGGCGAACTACAGGATAAGAACATGCCAAGCAATTCTTTCGGTGAATCCTCTTGTACCGCTGCAGCCAGCGGCCTCGTGCAGGTGCGTGGCGCGCGCGAGAACAACCTCAAAGAGGTGGACGTCTCCATCCCGCGGAATGCGCTGGTGGTGTTCTCGGGTGTCTCCGGCTCCGGGAAGTCCTCGCTGGCCTTCGGCACCATCTATGCCGAGGCGCAGCGACGCTACTTTGAGTCGGTGGCCCCCTATGCACGGCGCCTGATCGACCAGGCGGGCGTGCCGGACGTAGATGCGATCGACGGCCTGCCACCAGCGGTGGCGCTGCAGCAGCAGCGGGGGTCCAGCAATGCGCGTTCCTCCGTGGGCAGTGTGACCACCCTGTCCAGCCTGGTGCGGATGATGTATTCGCGCGCCGGCGCCTATCCCGCCAACCAGCCGATGCTGTACGCCGAGGATTTTTCGCCGAACACGCCGCAGGGGGCGTGCCCGACCTGCCACGGCTTGGGTCATGTGTACGAGGTGACCGAGGCGATCATGGTGCCCGACCCCTCCCTGAGCATCCGTGAGCGGGCGATTGCTTCCTGGCCACCCGCCTGGCAGGGCCAGAACCTGCGCGACATCCTGGTCAGCATGGGCTACGACGTTGACCGGCCGTGGAAGGACCTGCCGAAAAAGGATCGCGAGTGGATTCTGTTCACCGAGGAAACACCAACGGTGCCGGTGTACGCCGGTTTCACGCCTGCCGAAACCCGCACCGCGCTCAAACGCAAGATGGAGCCGAGCTACATGGGCACCTTCACCGGCGCCCGGCGGTATGTGTTGCACACCTTCGCCAATACCCAGAGCGCGCTGATGAGAAAGCGCGTATCCCGGTTCATGGAGGGCAAGCCGTGCCCCACCTGCCACGGCAAGAGGCTCAAGCCCGAAGCGCTGTCGGTCACCTTCGCTGGGGTGGACATCGGCGCGTTTATGCAGATGCCGCTGGACCACTTGGCGGCATTGCTCGAACCCATCGCACAGGGCGATTTCCGCGCCCATGCAGCGGGTGCGGCTACGGACAAGGAAGCGACCCGGCGCGAGCGTGCCGAACGCGCTGCCACCGGCCGTGCGGTCCATGCGGTATCGCCCGACGTGCGCCGTACCTCCGCGCTGTCGGAAGAAAAGCGCCTCGCCGCACAGCGCCTGGCTGGAGGCGTGATGGCGCGCCTGCGCCAACTGCGCGGGCTAGGCCTGGGCTACCTGACGCTGGACCGGGCCACGCCGACGCTTTCGGCCGGCGAGTTGCAACGCTTGCGGTTGGCCACGCAATTAAGTTCCCTGCTGTTCGGCGTCGTGTACGTACTCGACGAACCCTCGGTGGGCCTGCATCCCTCCGACAGCCAGGCCCTGTACGATGCACTCGACCGGCTGCGCGACGCGGGCAACTCGGTGTTTGTGGTGGAGCACGACCTGGACCTGATGCGCCGCGCGCAATGGCTCGTGGATGTCGGGCCGGATGCCGGGGAGCGTGGCGGCCGCGTGCTCTACAGCGGCGAGCCGGATGGCCTGCGCAAGATTGCCGAATCGCGTACTGCACGTTACCTGTTCGACGAAATTCCCGCACCCGGAAGCCGAGCACGCGAAGCGACCGGCTGGTTGGAGCTGCAGGGCATCCACCGCCATAACCTGCATGGCGTGGATGCGCGCATTCCGCTGGGCGTGCTGACAGCCGTTACCGGCATCTCTGGCTCCGGCAAATCCAGCCTCGTCGCGCAGGCCCTGCCGGAATTGGTGCTGCTGCACCTGGGCCACGAGCCTGAAGTCGATGCCGCCGAAAGCGCCACCAGCGAAGGGCCGGCAGTGGTCGAAGCGACCGGCGGCCATCTGGCGGGCGACGTGGACGCCATACAGCGCCTGGTGCAGGTGGACCAGAAGCCGATCGGGCGCACGCCGCGGTCGAACCTGGCTACCTACACGGGTCTGTTCGACCATGTGCGCAAGCTGTTCGCCGCCACGCCCGATGCTCGACGCCGCCGCTATGATGCCGGACGGTTCTCGTTCAACGTCGCCAAGGGGCGCTGCGAGACTTGCGAGGGCGAGGGTTTCGTTAGCGTGGAACTGCTGTTCATGCCCAGCGTGTACGCGCCGTGCCCGACCTGCCATGGCGCGCGCTACAACGAGGCCACGCTGAAGGTGCAGTGGAACGGGCGCAACATCGCCGAGGTGCTGCAGATGACCGTGGACGATGCCAGCGAATTCTTCGCGGGTGAAGACGCGGTGGCAAGGCCCCTGCAACTGCTGCGCGACATCGGACTGGGCTATCTGCGCCTGGGGCAACCGGCCACTGAGCTTTCCGGTGGCGAGGCGCAGCGCATCAAGCTGGCGACCGAGCTTCAGCGCAGCCAGCGCGGCCGAAGCCTGTACGTGCTCGACGAGCCGACCACCGGGCTGCACGCGTCGGATGCCGACCGGCTGCTGGTGCAGTTGCAGCGCCTGGTCGATGCCAGCAATACCGTAGTGATGATCGAGCACGACATGCGTGCGGTGGCCCAAGCCGACTGGGTGATCGACGTAGGGCCAGGCGCGGGCGCTGCCGGCGGCAGCATCGTGGTGGCGGGTTCCCCTCAGCAGGTGGCCCGAAAGTCTGGCAGCCGAACCGCTCCGTTCCTTGCACGGGAGTTGGCGCGGGTCGAGTAGCTTAGTTCGCCAAATGTTGCCAGCTTCGCGGGGCATTGATCGTCGCCACACGGTGGTGACGGTCGCTGCCCGAGTCGCGTCATCCTTCCTGAGTCAGAGCAAGATAGGGATTGTTGGGCGGTATTTCGGCGAATACCAAGGACCCATTTTCGAGGAGGTAGCCATGCAGTCGGCGGGACTTCCTCGGGCCCGTGACTTCACAGGTCCAAATGTTCAGGCCATTTGAGTGCTTGCGGTGTAGCTGCAGTTTCTCAAAGCGCTTTTGCACCCACTGCCAATCCTGTTGCTTGTCCTGCCTGGCTAGCGCATCCACCTGGGGATGTTCCTGCGCATAGCGATGGAACACGCCGGGACTGACCAGGTAGACGGTGTCGCTCACCGTATGCACGAGCGCCTTGGCGTCGTTGATGATGAGTCGCCGCGCGGCGACTCCCTGTTGCAGCCACGTCATGAAATGCTCCCCGGATGGTATCGCGACTATTGGAGTTGATGCAGGTCCAGGCGCAGGGGTAAGTGGCAAGGGAGACGCTGCGGCTGTGGTTGGGGCAGGAACGTCAGGCTGGGCAGGGACTTTCTCCACTGGCTCTTCACTCTTCCCCATGTCGGCCGTGCCATCCAATCCAACCATCGGCAGCATGTCCTCCATGACGTCGGGCACGGGCGGGGCCGCAGTCGGCAAGGCGGTATCGCTGCGAGGGCATTCCCAAGGGGGAGTCTCCTGACCTTCGGGTGCTGGCTGCCCCACGACCGCGGGCGGTGTGCCTGGTGCACTGCCGTTGATTTCCGCTGGCGTCGTGTCGATCGCCACCGTGCCTGCGAAAAGCGCTGGCCGCTCGCCGGATTCCCAGATCAGCGCGGGCGCGAGGCGCAACAGGGTGAACGAGTAGGACCAGCCGGTCGCACTGGTCACGGTCGCGCGCCAGACCGCCTTGCCGTCTGAGGTAGGCTGGAGCATGCCGTGGTCCTGCAGCACGTTGAAGACGGCGGTGTTGTTCGCAGGAATGCCGTCGATCCCCTGAGACAGCAGGTGCGCGCGCAGCTTGTCCGAGACAGTCTTGCTCACCAGCCACAGCCCATCCTCAGTGAGCCAGCCATCGGAGGCTTCCGGCTGATTCAGCTTCAACTGTTCCTTGAGCAGCAAGCGCAGCCCGTCCAGCAGCTTGCGTTGCAGCGCGTGCCTGGGCGCGGCCATGGCGCGCGCGGGATCGCCGCCCAGTTCCTGTGCCACAGAAGCGCGATCAGCCTGCACGACCAGTTCACCCAGCACGCCGGCGTGCTCGTACTGCCCGGCCAAGACGTAGAGCAATGGTGCCCACAGAGACGGATAGCCGCTGAGCCAGTCTAGGAGCGGACCATCGAGCAATTGGCGGTAGAGCAGCCCTGTTGCGGCGCTGTGCAACCGGTACTCGCGGTCTTCGCGGTAGCGGAAGCGGTACGACTGGTGCAGCGGGCCGTGCCAGGGATGCCACAGCGAGCCGTCTGCCAGCTCGACCAGCAGATCGACGGCCACCTTGCCGATGTCGTGCAGCCACGGCGTTGTAACCGGCGTAGTCGTCGGTCATCAGGTAGCCGCGGTAGCCATCGAGCAGGCGTAGCGGCACCTCCTGCGCGCGGCTGGCTGTGTAGTCGAAAAGGATCACCGGCTTGTCCGGCGGCCCACCGCTTTGCACCCACATCCAGGATTGTGCCGAGGGGTCGCGTCCCGGTTCATGCAGCACCTGCAAGCGCGTTTCGTCGCAGTGCAACACGGGGTAGTCCAGCAGCTTGTCGCGCATCAGGTTGAGCAACGGTTGCAGTTGCTCGCCACTTTGGATCACCCAACGCGCCAGGGGCTGGCGTGGGATGTCGACGCCGTGGCGGCTGCCCCCTAAAGAAGGTTGGCCGTAGAAGAGCACTTGAAGGGCTTCGCGTCCCTCTCTGGAGTGTGCTGTCTTTTGCGTGTACAGCCCCTGGTTTCAGCGTTGTCAAGTGGCAGTTTTGCTATAGGAGCGTTTTTTCCGCGCACCGCATCACTGGTAATGCTATTCGATCACTCGAAGCTTCGGATGATCTGATCGTTATTTGGTCAGATTGCTGTTTTTGACATCGGCAAAGACTGAAATCAGTCAGAAATACAAGGGTGTGCAGCCCTAGATTCTTTCTTGCAGCGCCTTGAAGAAGGCATCGATATTCTCATCGTGGCGTTTGTAGTAGGTCCAGGGGCCGATCCGCTGCGATGTCACCAATTGCGCGCGCTGTAGAGCTGCGAGATAAAGCGATGTCGTTGACTGCGAGAGGCCCGTGCGCTCTTGGATGATACTGACGCACACGCCTACCGTTTCTGGGTCGACTTCCTGCTCGGGAAAGACTGTCCTGGGATCCTTGAGCCAATTGAGGATGGCAAGGCGCGTCGGGTTCGCCAATGCTTTCAGGGCTTCGTTGACGTCAATAGTCATGAATTTTTTGAGACCTATTTTTTTCGATATCTAGATATCTTCCTGATTCGCGCATCAAATTGGAAGGCTTCGCCATGATCTCTGCGCGCCTGCCCGTCGCAATGACGGGCTGGTTTGGACTGGAATCCTATTGCCCTGTCAGGTAGGACTATCGGGCACCTGTGCGCCGAATTGCGGGACGATATGTTTGCCAAGTTCCTCGATAACCTCTGCTGCGGGGCGTTTACCATACTTGAGGTTCAGGATGACGTGATCTACACCGATTTCCTGAAGTGTATCCAGCAAGGCCCGCAGGTGGTTACGTCCCAGTCGGAATCCTAGATGGATAGGCGAGGGTGGCGTGGATGGGTGTTCGTCCAGGTCGATATACAGCGATTGCAAGAACGGCTTGTAGATAGTGCCACATTGTTTAGCCGTTTCCTGTCGCCAATCTTCCACGATGAGTCGCTGCATTTTTGGCGGACGTGGATAGTTGATCCATCCATGGCTTTCACGCGCGATCCAATCGAGCGGCTGGCGGCTGTGTCCGGTTACGAATAGCGGTATTTCCCGAGTCGTAGGTTTGGGAACGAGATCGGCCCCCAGTAACTCGCCGTGACTCCAGCGAATGGGCTCGAAGTGTGTTCGATGGGCTTGGCGTATCACATTGAGGTTTTCTTGAAAGGTCTCGCCACGCTGTTCTGGATCAATGCTGAATGCGGGAAACTCCACGGGACGATCGCCAGAGGCTACTCCCAGGAGCAAGCGACCTCCGCTCAACTGATCAATGCTCGCTGCGGCCTTTGCCGTGTGCAAGGGATTACGCAGAGTAAGGGCGATGGAGGCGGTGCCTAGTGCGATTTTTGTTGTATGGGCTGCCATGTAGCCCAGATACACCCAAGGGTCGAAAACCTGGCCGACATCGCCGAAGCTTGGGTCCCTGAGTGGGACGTCGCGAAACCAGAGCGCCGAAAAACCAAGTGCCTCTGCACGTTTGGCCAGCGCGACCTGATCTAGCATGCTCGGTGTATCACCTTCGAAAGCCTCCAGGGGAAAGAACAGCCCAAGGCTTAGATGACCCTGCCTGAAGGTTCGTTTGAATCCCCTATGCTCTTGGTAGGGGATCGTGCTCGGTTGGTACATGCTTAACTTCCTCGGTCAACAATCGCTGAGCCACGCCCCTGAGTTATGGGGCGTGGCATTGAGCGTTTAGGATTTGTAAGTCGGGTAGTCGGTGTAGCCCTTATCGGTACCGCCGTACATGGTGCTTGGATCAACTGGGTTAAGCGGCCAGTTGTTGGCGATACGAGCGGGCAGGTCGGGGTTCGCAATGAAGGGGCGGCCAAAAGCGATCAGATCGCCCCAGCCAGCTTTTATCACGCGATTTCCTCGTTCAGCGGTGTACTTGCCGGCATAGATAATCTTGCCGCTGAATGTCTTACGAACAGCTTCCCGGAACGTCTCAGGCAGCTCGGGTGCGTTTTCCCAATCGGCTTCGGCGAGCGACAGGTAGGCAATGCCCACTTCCTCGAGGATCTTCACTGCCTCGATGTAGGTTTGATGAGGATCTTCTTCGACCAGACCAAGGTAGACGCGGTCTTCGTCTGTGGTCGCGAACAGCGGGGCGAAGCGAACGCCAACGCGCTCCTTGCCGACCACACCAGCAACAGCGAGGGTGATTTCGCGCAGGAAGCGAAGACGGTTCTGCAGCGAACCGCCATATTCATCATCACGCTGGTTGGTATGAGCCGAAATGAACTGGTTTACCAGGTACCCGTTCGCGCAGTGAAGCTCCACCCCGTCAAAACCTGCGTCCAAAGCATTTCGGGCTGCTTGGGCGTAGAGCTCAACCAGTTCCTTTACCTCCTTGGTGGACAGGGCTCGTGGGGTCGAAGGGTCGGCCAGTGTACCCGTGCCGGGGCCAGTTTCGATGAACACCTTGACGTTGTCCGCGCGGATGGCTGATGGCGCGACGGGCGCTTCACCACCGGGTTGCAGCGATGTGTGCGACACGCGGCCCACATGCCAAAGTTGAGCAAAGATCACCCCCCCTTCGGCGTGAACAGCGTCGGTGACCTTACGCCAGCCTTGTATCTGTTCCGGGCTATGAATGCCAGGTGTCCAGGCATAACCCTGTCCTCGGGGTTCGATCTGTGTGCCCTCGGTCACCATGAAGCCAGCACCGCTGCGCTGACGGTAATATGTGGCCATTAGGTCGTTCGCAATATTGCCGGGTTGGGAGCTGCGCGAACGCGTCAGTGGCGGCAGAACGATACGGTTCTTGAGGGTGTATGGGCCCAGCTGAGTCGTTTTGAAAAGTTCTGATTGTGTCATTTTGCTTACCTGCATATCTGAAATATTCGATGTCGTAGGTCGAAAAAACATGGATCAACGAGGTCTGAAGAGTCCGAGCGGTGCAGGTCACGAAGGCGCGCTGTGCGCCCTGCACCGCGCGGGCGACGTCGGCAGCTGTGGCGTTGGGATGTTGGTGAGAATTTTTCCGTTGGCGGGGTTGATAATGTCGAGGGCTTCACCGTATTCGTCCGAAACTCATTGGTTGTCAATAAACAGGCCGTAGCTGCTGTCGGGAAGGTGATTCGGACGGGTATCGCTGGAATCTTTCATGGGAGTACCTCCTGAGGTTTCTAGCGCGGTTATGGGTAGGCTATTCTCGATATTCATATATGTCAATATATTAATATCGCTTCCGGCACGTACGCATGGTTCCACGCCCTTGCAGCTCACTTCTGGATCAGCTGGGAGCGCGCCGTGCTTCGCGCTAGGGTTGCCTATGCAGTCAGCTCCCTTGAGCTTTTCATCATGGAGGCTGGCTGCATCAGGTATGCCATTGCCGTGATTGCGTTGATGCTATTGCCCGACAACAAAGGTATTCACCTTGACGATCTGGATGACAGCGAAGTTGACGCTACGCCCGCACTTCAACCTTCTTCTCCTCAGACGCATGTATAAGGAATGTTCGCGATGATCCGAATTGTCTACTTGTTGGTAAAGCCTATGTTCCGCCAGGAATGTTTGCGTCACTATCAGATGAGTGAGGGTATCCCTGGCCTGTTTAAATATGAGGTTAGGTTGGTGGCTGAAAACCCTGCCGATACCCATGTGCCATACCTGGATGTAGGGCCGGTTCACGCGATTGGCGAATGCTGGTTCCAAAGCCCGGAGGACTACCAACGATATATCGAGTCGGCAGTGCGCAAAGCCTGGTTCGAACATGGTAAAACGTTCATTGGCCAGCTCAAGCCCTTCGTCACTGAAACACTTGTTTGAAAGCTGCTCGAAGCGGTTATCTCCGATCAGGCCACCCCTCCATTCATTCTGGAGGGGCTTTCATCTACGAGTGAACCCCTGGTTATTGATTTAACGTAAATCACTGGCAGATTCCCCAATGAACATGGGGACCCGTGCGAGTCTCAATTCGCACGAGGTGCCGTCTATGTGTCGATTTGACAGCGTGTCCAACGACTGCGCGTGGGAACCATCGATCAGGTCGCCGATGGGGTAAAACATATCGAGCGGCTGATGCCTGCAAATCTCTCAGAAATCCTGGCAAGTTGCCGGGATGGTTCAGTGACGTGCCATGCAGCAACCCCAAGATGGCCCAACTGCAGGCAGTGAAACTCATTTCGCAGGGGTACACACCGGGACACTGCCTGGACATCAGTACCATCTGGTAGCGCAAAAGGTTGTAGCCCAGCAGCACACCCCATAGCTCTTGAGCGATCATCTCTGGCGTCTTGCTTCTCAGGGTATATTCGCCGCCCAGCAGTCTCTGCTTGATCGCCCGATAGCCCAGCTCGATTTCCCAGCGTTGACTGTAAAGGTCGACGATCTCCCCACCCGGAAAGCGCAGCGGGTCGACCATCGAAGTCAGTACGCTTACCATTTTTCCCTTGATCATCTTGCGCAACAACCGCGCTCGCATTTCGAGCGGACGACAGGTGGTATGTGGTCGGTAAATACATAGCGGCCATACTGTAAGCGCGAGTAGGCGGGTCTTTGGGCTGACGCCCGGCGATATCGTCAGGGCGTCAGATCCATACAGCCGTTCGATCAGGCTGCCGGCTTCAGAATGACCTTTGTCCAACCCTCATCTCGCGCATCGAAATGCTTGTACGCATCGGGCCCTTCCGCCAATTTCAGGCTGTGAGAGATGATCTGCGAAGGCTTGGCGCGGTCGTGATGGATCAGCTCCGCAAGCCTGCGGTTATAGGCTTTGACGTTGGCTTGCCCGGTGCGTATCTGCTGGCCCTTGAACCAGAACGCGCCGAAATCGAAGGCCATTTTGCCTTCCTTCGCCAGTTCATTTTTCGCGCCCGGATCCTGAGGAACAAACACCCCGACGACGCCGATGCCACCCGTGGCCTTGGTGGAAGCTACCAGGTTGTTCATCGTCAGGTGATTGGCCTCATGGCCGTGATTGTCACAGCACTGGTACCCCACACACTCACAACCTCGATCAGTGCCTTTGCCGTGAGTCAGGTTGAGGATCTGATCAACCGCCTCTTTCTCCAGGGAGTTGATTGGCGTGGCCCCCATCTGCGCGGCCAATTTCAATCGATCCGGATGGTTGTCGACCACGAACACTTGCGAGGCGCCTTTGATCATCGCGGCATGAGCTGCCATCAGGCCCACTGGCCCTGCACCGTAAATGGCGATGCTTTCACCCGGCATCAGGCCAGCCAGTTCAGTGGCATGCCATCCGGTGGGGAATATGTCTGACAGCATGACGTAGTCGTTTTCTTTCTCTTGCGCATCCTCTGGCAGCACCAGGCAATTGAAGTCCGCATATGGCACACGCAGCAGTTCTGCTTGACCACCCTGGTATGAGCCCATATCGGCAAACCCGTAAGCAGCACCAGCACTGCCGGGGTTGGCCGTGAGGCAGAAACCGGTCAAACCTTTTTCGCAGTTTTCGCAGAAACCGCAGCCGATATTAAATGGCAAACAGACGCGATCACCTACCTTGATGCGATCTACGCCGGCGCCGACTTCGATGACTTCCCCGAGGTTCTCGTGACCGAAAACACGTCCCGTCTCCATCGAGGTGCGGCCCTCGTACATGTGCAGGTCAGAGCCGCAGATATTGGTAGTGGTGATGCGCACTACGGCGTCGGTAGGTTTTACGATCTTGGCGTCTGGGACATTTTGCACGCTGACGTCGCGTGGCCCGTTGTAAACGATGGCTTTCATTAGACTCTCCCGTTCAAGCGACGATGAGGTGGTTTCGTCTGCTTACGAGATATCTGTTTAGATCTACGAACGTATGTTCCACAAATCGAGCTATGACCAGACGAGTGGTGATGCCGTCGCCCGCGCGTGGCGGCCCTTGAATTTGCAGCTCGTGACGAACTTAGACAGTTGAACGCCATAGAAGGAATATGGCTACGTGTAGTGGTCTACTAATCCTGGACACCCTTTTAGGGCGAGAATGCTCGCCATTCAGAGGTGTTCGATGAGCAGACAACGACGTACTTTCACCCCCGAGTTTAAGCGCGAAGCAGCCAGTCTAGTGCTCGACCAGGGTTACAGCTGTCCTGAGGCAGCCAAATCCCTTGATGTAGGTGAGACCGCACTGCGGCGCTGGGTCAACCAGTTGCAGTTGGAGCGCGGTGGCATCACCCCCACAGCCAAAGCGCTTACGCCTGAGCAGCAGACTATTCAGGAGCTTCAAGCCCGCATCAACCGGCTGGAGCTTGAGAAGAAAATCTTAAAGGAGGCCACTGCGCTCTTGATGGCCGAGGAGCACGGGCGCAGACGTTGAAGTCGATTCGGCAGTTAGCAGCACGCTACCCAGTTCAACTGCTGTGTTCAGTGTTTGAACTGCCTCGTTCCTGTTACTACGCCCATATGGCTCGGCGCCGTCGCATTGATGTTCGGCGGGTGGGTTTACGCAGCCGTATTAGCGAACTTTTCAGTCAAAGCCGTAGTTCAGCTGGCAGCCGCAGTATCGTTGCCATGCTCAAGGATGAGGGCGTCAAAGTAGGTCGCTTCAAGGTCAGGGGCCTGATGAAGGAGCAGGGTTTGATCAGTAAGCAGCCAGGTTCTCATGCGTACAAAAACGCCACTGTTGAGCGGCCTGACATTCCCATGCTTTGGTGGCTGGTTGGGAGATCTAGAGCCACGATTCGCAGCCCTTTTCCGTCGATGGCGGCCTTGAGCTTCGACCAGTCTTCAGCCGGCAGGCGGGACAGTCGGTCGATAGATTCCACCAGCAGTACATCCCCCGGGTGGGAATCGGCCAGCAGGCGCACCAACTCGGGGCGATCAGCACGAGTACCAGATGCGTTCTCAATGTATTGCGCGGCAATGGCCTTGCCATGATCGGCAGCAAACTCCTCCAGGACGGAACGGGCTCGGGCAGCGTCTTGTTCGGCAGTAGAGGCCCGAAGGTAGGCACGGACAAACATTTCTTGATCCCTATGCGTGCTGTTTCAATTTGGGCGTTGCAGAAATATCGTTACAGTTTGGGTGTTAGTTATAGAGCGGCAAGGACGAATCTGCCGCGCCTTTTCCGTATCAGTTGAGGCATACCTCTAAAAACGCTAGCGTAGATTGATTACTTTTTGGTCTGCGATGGGCCGGAGTCGTTGCCGTAGCGGAGGTCCGTTGGCAACGCGACGGTGATTTTGGAAGTTAACGCCATCTCGAGCATGAGCCTGTTGCCGCAGTGGAGGTCAAACGGCAACGGTAGCTTCACCGTTTGTCGCTCCTGAGCCCGAAACAGATGCAGTAGGTTCCGGGTACGGCCATGACGACGCAGACGATTGGCCCCACGCCCACGATTTGCCCCCAGAGGCTTTTCAGCAGCGGATAAGCGAAGAACACCGCTGCCGCTTCTGCCGGTTGCATGGTGGCCAGTCTGCCGAGGATGGCGGCACTCATTCCGGAAAGAAGTAGCAGCATGCAGCCTGTTACCGCCAATACTGGTCGGAGTCGGGATTGTGGATTGTGACGATAGCCAGAAGCTGGGACGTCCAGTGGCAATGGAATCTGCCGGACGAGCCTGCTGCGCCCAATGCGTGCGTCGAGGGTCAGGGCCAGCCAGGAAATTCCGATGGCGAATGTGAGGATGAAGCTAACAACCAGTGCAAGTGGCGACATGATCAAACTCCTCTGAGTGCTGTGGCGACTGCCCGTTAGTCGAAACCGAAGGACGAAAAACTGTCTCCGAAGCTGCTTATGCCGTGATCAAACGACAGGCTGTCAGTCATCGTGTCCGTGCCGAATGCGTTACCCATGACATCGAAACAGCTGTCGAGCATGGGCATTCCGTTGGCGGGATTGAGCCAGAAGGTTTCCATGGGTTCGAAGTGGGTCGATGAGAAAGCTGAGAAAGTATCCTCGGCTTGGGTCTGGCCTACCGGGTCAAATGAATCAGCCCAGTTAGTGTGATCCTGCAGGATGCTGTCGAACGACGTACTCGTGTCCCCATCTTCCAGCGAATCGACCTGATACCACCAACGTTCCTGGCGAATACCAAGGCCGTCATGCACCACGACCGCTTTTCCCTGGCTGGGATAGATGACCGTGGTGAATGCCGCTTTTTCTGGCCGGACGACAGAGGTGATGAGATTGGCAATGTGCGTAAACAGGTTCATGGCTAGCTCCTCGGTTTAGTTGGTTTCAGCATCTCCTGAACCCCAAATAACCCAAGGCATGGGTAAGATCGCATACCGCCTTGGAGACGGATCATCTATTGCAAGCTCGGGTGCGTAGAGGGGCACAAGCACGGCCCGGATCAGCAATCCATTACCGCAGCCAGGCCCTTTCCCTTCCAGGAGAAGCAGCACAGCAGGCGCGCGATGCCGGCTACCGCGCGGATACCCGCCACAATTGATCTACTCGCGTCGTGAAACTCTGGCTCATCAGCTCGCGACGCATGCTCCAGGCGGGGGCTGCTGGTACCACACCAGGTCGCAACGTTCCCCGTCCCCATTTGGCGTTGATCGAATCAAGCACGGCCATCACCTTCTCCGAATTAGCTGGCTGACTGGAGGCGAACAGGTCGTCGGTGAAGGCGTTTACGTCGGGACTAGTCATGCTTCCGCAGTCAGCGGCGAGGTAGTCCCTGAGCTCACTGGAGCCCAGGGTTTCGAAGCAGGCCGTCTTCAGCGTCTTCCTCGATGAATTGACTCTCAAGCCAGCCTTAGCCGCGCTGAGATAAGATCGTCTCGAGCAAACCAGGAAATCGATTGTTCAAATCATCCCTGCGCAACGAGTTCATATGGGTCGTGCCGATGGTTTGGGTTTGGACCAACCCGGCATCTCGCAGCACCCTGAAGTGATGGGACATGGTGGACTTTGGTCGGCCACCGTCCAATTCGCCACAGCTGGCTTCGCCCAGTTCGGCAAGGCGTCGGACGATCTCCAGGCGCACAGGATCGCTCAAGGCGTATAGCAGACGCTCGAGGACGAATTCAGTGACGGGAGGGTGTTTGTAGGGGCGCATGAACGAAGCATACACGGGTTTGCTCTATCTCCATAGTTCGAATACTATCGAATTAACGTAATAGACAACCCTCGGAGAAACCAATGTCTGCGCTGTTCCAACCCTTCACGCTTAAAGACGTCACGCTTCGCAACCGTATTGCGATTCCCCCTATGTGCATGTACTCGTCAAACGATGGCCTGATCAACGAGTGGCACAGTGTTCACTACGCCTCCCTTGCGCGTGGCGGGGCGGGGTTGGTGATTGTCGAAGCAACCGCTGTAGCGCCAGAAGGGCGGATCACTCCTGGCTGTGCGGGTATTTGGAACGATGAGCTGGCCCAGGCCTTCGTACCGGTGGTGCAGTCGATCAAGGCAGCCGGCTCGGTCCCCGGCCTGCAGATCGCCCACGCCGGTCGCAAGGCAAGCGCAAACCGTCCATGGGAAGGCGATGACCACATCGCTGAAGATGACGCCCGTGGCTGGCAGACCATCGCTCCATCGGCCATAGCTTTTGGCGGTCACCTGGCCAAGCAGCCGCAAGCCATGACGCTGGAAGACATTGCCCGTGTGCGTGAGGATTTCGTCGCAGCCGCTCGCCGTGCGCGTGACGCTGGCTTCGAGTGGCTGGAGCTGCATTTCGCCCATGGTTATCTGGCCCAGTCGTTCCTTTCCGAACACTCCAACCATCGCGATGACGCCTACGGCGGCAGTTTCGACAACCGTAGCCGCTTCCTGCTTGAAACGCTGGCGGCTGTTCGTGAGGTTTGGCCGGAGCACCTGCCGCTAACCGCTCGTCTAGGGGTTATCGAATACGACGGCCGGGACGAACAGACGCTGACCGAGGCTATCGAACTGACACGTCGCTTCAAAGATGGTGGCCTGGATCTGCTGAGCGTCAGCATTGGTTTCACCATCGCTGAAACCAACATTCCCTGGGCGCCTGGCTTCATGGGCGAAGTTGCCCAGCGCGTGAAGCGTGAGGCGGGGATACCAGTGGCTTCGGCATGGGGCTTCGGCACGCCAAGCGTTGCCGAAGAAGCGGTCAAGAGCGGTCAGCTGGACTTGGCGATGATTGGGCGAGCACATCTGGCCAATCCAAATTGGTCCTATCTTGCCGCCCAAGAGCTGGGCGTAGAGCGTGCGTCCTGGACCTTGCCGGCTCCCTATGCCCACTGGCTTGAACGCTACAAGTGATCCGTCGGGGCGAAGACGGCCGTCATGGCCTAATCGCCCGCTGCCTCAGCGCCGATGTGCGCTGGTGGCTACCTGGCTGGGCCGCTCATGGCTCGGCCCTTCCGATAGATAGCTGAGGATTACGCTATGTCTCGCGTCATACGCTTTCATCGCACCGGTGGACCGGAGGTTCTCCAGATCGACGAGATCGACGTGCCGGCTCCCGGCGCGAACGAGGTTCAAATCAACGTCAGGGCGCTCGGCATCAACCGGGCTGAAGTGATGTACCGCACAGGCCAGTACGTCATCGAACCGACGTTTCCCGCCATGCTGGGCTATGAAGCGGCTGGGACCGTATCTGCAGTGGGTCCCGGTGTGGTCGGCTTCGCTGTTGGCGATGCGGTCAGCGTAGTGCCCGCGTTCTCCTTTGACGAATACGGCTTGTACGGTGAATTGGTCAACGCGCCGGCTCACGCGGTGGTCAAACACCCGGAAGTGCTCTCTTTCACGGAGGCAGCAGCGACCTGGATGAAGTTTGTCACCGCCTATGGCGCATTGATCGAGCTTGGTGGGCTGCAGGCCGGCGAGACGGTGCTAATCCGTGCGGCGTCCAGCAGCGTGGGGCTTGCCGCTATCCAGATTGCGAACATGGTGGGCGCCGTTCCTGTGGCGCTGACCCGCACCAGCGACAAGCGCGAAGCCTTGCTTCAAGCGGGGGCGGCGGCAGTCATCGCGACCCAGGAGCAGGACATGGTGGCTGAGGTCATGACGGTGACTCATGGCAAAGGCGCTCGCATGGCCTTCGATCCCGTTGGCGGACCCGAAGTGGCCTTGGTGCTCAAGGCGCTAGCGAACCACGGCATCTTCTTCCAGTACGGCGCTTTGGACACTCGGGATATCCCTGTGTCGGTCATGGACCTGCTCGGCAAGCATCTGACGCTGCGCGGTTATCAGCTGTTCGAGATCACCCAGAATCGAGAAAAACTCGAACGGGCCAAGCACTTCATCAATGAAGGGCTCGCCTCTGGACAGCTGCGTCCGGTGATCGACCGTACATTCAGCTTCGACGAGATGGCCGAGGCTCACCGGTACATGGAATCGAATGCCCAGGTGGGCAAGATTGTTGTAACGCTGTAAACCACGTTCAGGTCTTCGCGGCATGGCCGGTAGGGTCACCTTCGGTAAGCCCATGCCAGTTCGATGCGTCTTTCACACATGCACAGACAGGAGGTTCGATGACCACCCCACTCACACTGGTTGCCACATTGGTCGCCAAGGCCGGCTCCGAAGATGAGCTCCAGCAGACGCTGCAGGATCTGCAAGGCCCAAGTCGCGCCGAAGCGGACTGCATCCAATACGACTTTCATAAAGATGCAGAACAGCCTCGCACCTTCCATATGGTTGAGCAGTGGCGAGACGAAGCGGCGCTGACTGCGCACGAGGCCACCCCGCATTTCCAGGCAGCGCTGCCGGTTATCGAGCGCGCCGCCGAAAAATTCTCCGTCATGAAAATGTACCGCGTCTCCTGAGGAGCTCCGAATGAAAGCGATTGCACACTTCAAATGCCTGCCTGTTGAGAACCCTGACGCCCTCGTGGAGATCGATCTACCCGAGCCAGTGCCGGGGCCGCGCGACCTGCTGGTAGAAGTCAAGGCCGTATCGGTCAACCCGGTCGATACCAAAGTCCGCCAGGGCTACGTGCCGCATACAGACGAAACACAGCCGCGCATCCTCGGTTGGGACGCTGCCGGCGTGGTCAAGTTGGTCGGTTCCGACGTAACGCTGTTCAAGCCCGGTGACAAGGTGTGGTACGCCGGGTCGCTGATCCGCCCGGGCAGCAACAGTGAGTTGCAGCTGGTAGACGAGCGCATTGTCGGATCGATGCCACAGTCGCTGGAGTTCGCCCAGGCCGCGGCGCTTCCCCTGACGTCTCTGACCGCTTGGGAATTGCTATTTGATCGCCTCGGCGTAGCGCGCGACACCACCGACCGTGGCGAAACGCTGCTGATCATTGGCGCTGCAGGCGGGGTGGGTTCAATCATGACTCAGCTGGCGCGTCAGTTGACCGGCCTGACCGTCATTGGTACGGCTTCGCGCCCTGAAACCCAGGCCTGGGTCACCGAACTCGGCGCCCATTACGTGATCGATCACACCAAACCACTGAGCGAAGAGCTCAAGCGCATCGGCCTTCCGCAGGTCAGCTACGTCGCAAGCCTGACGCAGACCGATCGGCATTACGAGCAGATCATCGAGTCACTGAAGCCACAGGGCAGGTTGGGCCTGATCGATGACCCGGCCACGCTGGACGTCGTACCGCTCAAACGCAAGAGCCTGTCGCTGCACTGGGAGCTGATGTACACGCGCTCGCTGTACGAGACCGAGGACATGCAGGAGCAGCACAACATCCTCAATGAAGTGGCCCGCCAGATCGATGCGGGTGTGTTGCGCACCACCGTTGGCGAAAACTACGGGCGTATCAGCGCCGAAAACCTACGTCGCGCCCATGCCTTGCTGGAGAGCGGCAAGGCAAAGGGCAAGATCGTTCTGGAGGGCTTCTGACGGTATCTGGCTACCGGCTCATGCGGTAGGTAGCCAATGCTGGATTCAAGAGTAGCGCCCATGAGCGATTCAGTGAGCGCCTTGAAATGCCTCCTATTGAGATCGTCTCGCAAGACCATCACCCAGCCGTCAACGACTTCATCCGAAACGTCCAACTAATAGGAACCCCATATGAACAACGCTACCGGCTATGCCGTCGATATCTCGGGATCGAGGTAGATGACGCTTTGGAAACGGCAGAGCAGACGTTTGGCCATGCATAAAGCACTGAATCCCAAACCGCATTTACGACAAGCAGACAGAATGTTGACATTGTAGACAGTCGGTCTAATGTATTCCCATGACTACTTCAAAGCCCCAAGCCCGCCGTGGCCGACCACCCAAAGTCGCGAGAGGCTTTGACGACACTCGCGAGGCATTACTGTGTTGCGGCATGGAAGTGCTGACCGAACAGGGTTTTGCCGCCACCGGCATAGATGCCGTCCTGAAGCGCGTGCGCGTACCAAAGGGTTCGTTCTATCACTACTTCGACAGTAAGGAAGCCTTCGTCCAAGAGGTGCTGCAGCGCTATGCCGCTTATTTCGCGCGCAAACTGGATCGCTGGCTGCTGGACGATCAGGTACCGCCCCTGCAACGCCTGAGCAATTTCGTCGATGATGCCAAAGCCGGCATGGCCAAGCATGAGTTTCGCCGAGGTTGTCTGGTCGGCAACCTTGGTCAGGAGATCACGGCACTACCCGCCAGTTTTCGCCAAGCACTGGAGGATGTCCTCCTCGACTGGCAAGACCGGCTGGCCAATTGCCTGGTTCAGGCAGTCAACCACGGGCAGCTGGAGCCCGACAGCGATTGCGATGCGCTTGCCGCTTATTTCTGGATTGGCTGGGAAGGCGCAGTACTACGCGCCAAGCTGGCGCAGAACGCCCAACCACTAGACACCTTTGCCAAGGGCTTTCTGGCCGGTGCCGCGAGGTAGTGTTTTTTCGACCATTTAAAGACGATCAGTCTAAATAAGGAGAGACCATGTTCCACGCATTACTCATCGAGAAAAACGACGACAACTATCAGACGCGGCTGACCGAGCTTGATGACTCGCAGCTGCCTGAGGGCGACGTTACCGTGCGCGTCGAGTACAGCACGCTCAACTACAAGGATGGTCTCGCCATCAGCGGACGTAGTCCGGTGGTACGGCGGTTCCCCATGGTTCCTGGCATTGACCTGGCAGGCGTTGTCGAAGCCAGCGATCATGCTCGTTACAAGGTTGGCGACCGGGTGTTACTCAATGGTTGGGGCGTTGGTGAGACGCACTGGGGGGGCCTTGCTCAAAAAGCCAGGCTTAAAGGTGACTGGCTGATTCCCCAGCCCGCTCAACTGAGCGCACGGCAGGCCATGGCAATCGGTACTGCCGGTTATACCGCCATGCTGAGCCTGATCGCACTGGAGCGTCACGGCTTGTCACCAGAGAGTGGTGAAGTGCTGGTCACAGGTGCCAATGGTGGGGTTGGTAGCTTTGCCATCGCACTGCTAGCCAAGCGCGGTTATTCGGTAACCGCTTCAACCGGTCGTCCGGCCGAAGCTGACTATCTGAAGCACCTGGGTGCTAGCACAATCATCGATCGAGCCGAGCTGGGTAGCCCAGGGCGCCCCCTGGCAGCAGAGCGCTGGGCAGCAGTAATCGACTCGGTGGGTAGCTATACTCTGGCCAATGCCTGCGCCAGCACACGTGCAGATGGCGCCGTTGCGGCATGCGGCCTGGCCCAGGGCATGGATTTCCCAGCCACTGTCGCCCCCTTTATCCTGCGCGGGGTCAGCTTGCTGGGAATCAACAGTGTGACCCGCCCCTATGAGGAACGGGTAACGGCTTGGCAGCGCCTGTCCTCAGAATTGGGCTTGGCGCTACTGGATGAAATGACTCGGGAGATCGCGCTCAGCGAGGCCATTGACATGGCCCATGATCTGCTCAATGGCAAAGTCCGAGGGCGCGTTGTGGTTGATGTCAACCGTTACTGATACCCCTGCTTTTAACAAAGCCCTTCCTGGGTTCGGCTCCCCTGACCTGACCCAGGCCGCCTGATCTAGGTCGGTTGGCACTTGAAGCCGTTGCTAACCGGCCTGACGAGCCCTTCAGGAATGTCGATTTTATCGAGCCTTAACACTCGCCAACCAGCCCTGTACGGATGGTATTTCGCGACAAGCCTTGGCTTCACTGGCCCATCACACTGTTAAACCATTGTAAACGACCGCTATTGGCCGGTTCCCGCCTGTCACGAACCATTCGCTCCGGGGCGATAGCGGCCCTGGGCGACAGGTTGCTTCGACCTAATATAGGTACTTCGTTCAAGCAAAGCTTTGTATCAGGCGCTGCTGGAACCGATCGAACGCCCTCATGAAGGTCACAGGGTGCTGCGCCCTCCAGTATTTACCGTTAGCCCCTAACAGGCCTTCCATGTCAGCCATCGATCGCTCAACGGCAACCTCGATACCAACGTCGCCGCGCATATCCAGCCCCTTTATGTGTTCACCGATATGCTGGGCCAAGCTGAACCTTGCTCCTCCCGCCTCACGCTGTTTATCTGCTAGCTGATCAAGCAACTTAAAAACTGAGTCTTTAGGCTTGTCCTTTAGCCACTCGGTCAAAAAATTCAGATCTTGAAGCGTCATATATAGAACGTCCGCCATTGGCACCGGCAGCGCTCCGTACTCCTTAACAAAGTCCGCCTCAAGGCCCTCGCTTATAAAATCAGCCACATACTCGCCACCATATATAAAGAAATCATCAAGGGTGATAATTATAACCCTGGCTCTCATGCCCTTGAACTTTCCCGATACCGCTAACTTATGCGCAGTTTCCTGCCCCTGAGCAATCCCCTTGATGAAGCTATCTCTTAACAGTTTAGACAGATGTTCAGGGTCATAAGCGCACTTCATTAGCACATTGGGTGTTATGGATTTTGACTCAAACACTATTATCTCACTACCATCGCTTGCGACGTAGTCAGCGATACTTCCGCTTTTAACCGTTATCACCCCCTTCAAGTCCTCCACCGAATACACATCAAGCGGAGTTAATTTCAGCCGCTCACCAATATAGTCCTCAACATCTTCACCAAACCGATCAGTGAAGGCGTCATCCCCTTTAAGGATGTCCATAGCAATGCTTTTCAGCCCGCTGATACATATCCCGGCATTGAAAATTACCAACCCATTACCTTCTAAAATGATTGGTTTATTCTTGAGGGGAGTTTCTTGATAAAGCTCTGCGGAGTTCGAGTCTTTAACCACGAACTTTTGCATGTAAGGATGGAGGTGTGAAAATGGAAGCGCTACCAGACGCAGAAAGCCCACCAATGTCTCATCAGGCATCTGCGGCGACAGGTGCGAGTAGAAAGATGTCAATCCATATCGGATAACACTATTCGAACTCTGCTTTCCCGCCTGACTTAGAAGATACACAGTAATTTTGTAGTAATCCTGCAAGCTGATCCCCGTCCGCGACAGGAATAGTCTTTCATTAATATCCGCTGATCGATCAAGCAAAGTCTTTTGCAGATACACGTAGCGCCAAGCTTCAGCAGGTGGCACCTGATACCATAGCTGCTGGGCCAGCATCGAACGAACCATCAACAAAAATGTCTTGCTCGGCACATCTACGAGATAATTTCCCAGTTTGAAAATTTTATTCGCCAATACGTGAAATGCTTGCGGACTTATATGCAGAGCGCCACTTTTTTCTTGAAGAGAAAGCTTCAATAAAAACATGATGACCCAAGGCATAGTCCCAAACGAGTCTTTGCCGTCTCTTGGGTTTAGATGATTCAAAGCGCAATTGAATACAGATAGATGGGAGTAGCGAGAAAGCTCGGTTTTGATTCCAGCCAGATTTTGAGAATATTTTTCTACTAGCATTTAGATATCCCTTCCTATCACTGCTTTAGAGGACTAGTTAAAGGGCTCAAGTCCTCCAAGTGCCCGCATAGTTTCGCGCCGTGGCCGGGGTGGCGTGGCCCAAGACGCGCGGTAGGGTCAGCATATCACTTGCCATTCAATATATTGGGTTGACGAATGGAATGTGCAGGTATGTTCGTATTAATGCCCAGAACCGAAATGGCCGCTTCTGGCCGGTGGCGGACGCTAGTGACACGCAGCTATCGGCCAATTGCGAGCAGTCAAGAACTAGCTTGGCTGGTCGGACTGGTGAGGCATGCAGGCTATTTTCTGGGCTTGAGCTTTTTCTTTGGCTCATGGACTGTAGGGAGCGGGGTCATGAGTCTCTCTCGTGAAAGTCCTGCTATAGATGCGTTATAGATAAGTCGGTTGGCGAGTTCAGCCATTGTGGAAAGTTGTGCCTTCAGAGCGTCATTCTCAGCTTGAAGTCGGGAAATTTTTTTCATCGCATCTAGTGTGCTTCTTGGTTTCGACATCCCATCGAGTTTTGTTTCGACGGACTTGAGTTGACCTTTCTTTGCTTTGTAGGCGCTTTTAATCAGCAGTTTTTTATTGAGTGCTTGACGAGTTGGTGGGGCTCCCCAGCCTAAAATTTCTTGAGCACCAAGGCAGATGCTGTTCCAGTTCAGTGAATGATCAGTCGGCCAGTTTCTAACAAGTTGCGCGATCTGCCTTTCATTCTTGTCAGAGATGATCTTAGGCATTGTCGGTGCTCCGGAGAAGTTCTAGGCAAGCTAGAAGGTCATCGCCATAAGTTATTCCAAGCATTTGTTTGTCAGGCAGCCTGATCGCGGCTGCTTCGGCTTTTTCGGAAACAATTGTCTGTTCATGGCTGAAGTCCCTGCCCTCTATTTCGATGGGACTCCCATCCGGGATCGATATATCATTCAAAATTGAAAGCAAATTAGTGATTTGCTTAATTTGTGCGGCCGTAACAAGCGTCCAGCGCGACGCCGACCTTTCTCCATCTGATATCGCCTGCTGTGCGGCATCGTACGTCTGTCTAAGGTTATCTAGATCATGTTGAATCGTATCAGTGGCCAGCCTATCTCCTTTACACATCAATAGCTCAGAGCAATTAAGACAGTCTGCGAATTTGTTGCAAGGGCCAGCTCGCCAGCTACGACGACAAATACCGTAGCGGCTGCGATGGAATGGACCATGGCCATATTTTTCTGCATGTTCTTCAGTAACCGGTTGAAGTGGCTCATTTTTCTGGACCGTACCTAGTATGTCTGCTCCTTTGGCGACGAACGTGAGCGGGTCATCATTCAAATATGTGCGCGTCTGCCGACTGGTGGCGCGACTGCTCCACTCCGTGATCAGATCCAATGAAATGCCGCTGCTGCGAGCGAGTCTATTAATTAGGTGGCGAATGCTGTGTGACTTTAACTTAAATGCCTTGTATCCGTGATAGGCGAAAAAGTTAATGGACTCGGCCGCGGCGTTTCCAGTGTCCAGGCGCTTCCCATAAAAACTAGGATCAAATGGCGCTAACAGAACGGGACTTGCAGTGCTCCGCAAGCGCAATTGGTTGCGACGAAGGCATAGCAGTGACTCAGACATTTTCAATGGAGGATTGGTAGATCCCTGGTGTGGCTCCTGGTAGGGGAAATATGGGTTGGTGGCTTTGTGCTCTATTAGTATAAGTTTCCAAAGCGAGTCTAGAGTAAATCCGGACAATGACCAACTACCGGTTAGTCTATGGATAAGGGATTGGCAGCAGGTTCGATCGGTAAAACCTAGAGCCTGCATTACTTGCTTTACCGAGAGTGGCTCGTTGTCTTGAACATTAGGGCAATTGGCGTGGCGGTAGAATCTCGATGGGTTGGTTTCCATGTAACGGGCCAAGGAGCGGCCTTCGTCAGTGATTTTTACTAGCCGATTTATTGCGTCTGTAGTGATATTTATTAGTGTTTTCGGAATTGGTTTGCGTGCAAACTCTTTGGTCTTTGGGACCCAGTAGACTAAATAGTATTGAATCTCCCCGTTTTTGTCGTGATCGTCTCGCAAGCAATCAATGCGAAAGCGCAGGGTCTCACCTATACGCATGGGTGCACTTAGTAGTAAAGCGGTAATGCAAGTGACCATAACGTCATTATCAATCTGCACTTCATAGGCGCCATGTGAGAATACCTCTGCAATCGCAAGTAGCGCATCCTGATCAGGAGCTTTCTGAGCCTTTACTTCAGCAGGTGCTTGAGAACCATTTAAGTAATCGTAACTGCGCGCACCTAGGTAAGGGTGCCTCCAAAAACGCGGGTCGACCTGTATTATGAAGAGATCTGATAACGATTTTAGAATGGAAAGCACTATGTTGCAGAGCGATTGCCGTATAGTGCTTGACTCCAAAGTGCAGACGATTATTTCCCAATGCCGCTGGTCAAATTTAGTGATGTCGGGTGTTGCCATGTTTTGGCGCAACGAAAATTCGATCAGTCGTAATGCAGCGATGTCTCTGCTTATTCCCTTGGTTGGGTGCAGGGTGTGTTTGTATCGGAGAAATGCCTTGGCGAATTCGATAAAGGATGGATGCATCAAATGGATTGGCTGGCTTCGGGACTTGGGTGGTAGGTCTTTATTTTCAAAGTTTATAAAACGGATGCCCGTGTGCGTTGTTTGCCACCTATCAGCTGTCCAAGTAAAGCCGCGCAGGTCGGACCAAAGCGTTAATTCGTTATGAGCAAAATTGATGAAGTCGTCTAGGTTCTGATTGGCTGATATTTCGTGCTTTGGAATAAATTGGATAATCTGGGTCATTGAGTTAGCCCCAGTTCGACAATTCGGTTGTTGCAGCGGGTAATGCAATTTTTTACTGCAAGAATGTCGGCAGAGAGATCAATGGGAATAAGTAGATTTCGCTGCCCGCCAATTCTTAACGCTTGATTCTCCTCAGACTGCCTCTGTAGCAGAGCATCTAGTACTTCATGGTGTGGCGCATGTACGAGAGGTTCGAAATGCTTGCAGCGGTAGCAGGGTATAGGAACCGAGGTCGTAGCGCAGAAGCTGTGCTTGCCACAGCGTCCGACGCTAAGTAGCTCTCCAGGGCGTGAGAACTCGAGTTTGCTAGTCGGATCGGTGGCTCTTGTGGCCTGCTCATCTGAATCGATCAAAGCTCCAGCAAAAGCCATTGCTAGCGGTGCCAAGGCCGGACCCATGGCCTCGTCTATGACACGGGCCTGTTCCGCTGGGTCGTTATAATAGGCTTCGAGTGCTCTTTCTGTTGTGTGGCCCAGCCAGTGCGAAAGCAAATTTTTTGGTACGCCCTTTCGCGCAAGTTGACGTGCTCGTGTATGACGCATTCGGGTCGCATTAATAATCATTACCCGACTGGTGCGGGGGCTGATTGGTGCCTTCGGGCATTTAGAGTACTGACCCTTAGCTGCGCCATATGCGCAGGACGGGGTGTTTCTCTTCCATCTTAATATCTCAGTAATTGAATGCCGTTCAAGATGGAAATGAGGAGAGTCTAGGCTGTCAAGAAGCTCTAGTTTGAGGTGGGTTTCAATCAGGCTGCGGGCTTCTTTAATGCGTTCTTCACTGCAGAAGAAAGGTAGTAGATTTAGTTGGTCGTCCGTGAGAGAGAGGCCGAGAGTATGCTCATAAAGTTCTCTGACTTCTTGGCGCTGAATTTGGCAAAGCCCCCATACGTGATCTGCCAGTGGGTGTGGTTCGAATTTGCTGTCTCGAAAGCCAGTCTCGGCTGCTTGGTCTTTGATTCCTGGGAAATCGATGATTCGGCCCGTTAGTCCGATTTCTTTTGATTCATCAAAGCCCCTTATATCGCCAGCTTTTAGTAGCGCGATTTGATTTGGCCTTCGCGCGTATTGCATAGACAAGATTTTACTTAGTGTTACTTGGGTGTCAGAGACTCCTGTGTCGTAGTTGTTCCAAGTGGACATCAACAAGGACTCGTATTCATCATCGGTTAGCCAGCTCTTCTCAGGGTCGTCTGAGAGCACGTTACGTGGGCCGTTAGGGCGAGCAGCTGTTTCTTGCAGCAAGTGCAATGCGTCTATCTTAATGGCTGAATCGTAACGCTCCTTCCAGTGCAGGAAAAATTCGATGGCGACTCTTTTCGCGCCATGGAATCCCGGTCTGGCAATGGAATGCGCTATCCAGCCTGCGTTGAATTCTTCAGGAGGGTTGGAGTTCAATGCTGCCCTGAAGTTCATGAAGAAAGTCGTGCAGGAGGTGGCTGAATAAGTTCCCTGTTTGCTGAAGGAGATTAGGTGAAGTTTGAAGGAGGTCTTGATTGATGAGAGTAATCGCGACAGGCCATGGGTCATGTCGATCCGTTTTTGACCTGTTCTAACTAAAGTGTCATTATCCCAATAAAACAAATCTCCATGAGGCTCAGGGCGATCCGTGCGTTGTAGATCGATGTCAAGCTCTGTTGAGATGTTTGCATGTGTTGGCGTGCTATTCACTGTAGGCCCCTCGCTGAGTCAGATGCAATGGATAAGCCGACTTCGAGCGATTTTTCTTGCACATGTCGATAGTTGTAGCGGTTTGACATGGCTGAGCCGGGGGCCCAGCCCATTAAATACTCTCTTAATTGTCGTTCTTCTTCAAATGACATGCCGATCGCATCTACTTTCATTGAGAATCGATAGTTCCAATCGTGGCGTAAAAGGTGCGGGTGAATCGGTGTTAGTGCCGGAAAGGATTTTTTGAGGTTAGAAAGTCCGGAGTCGAAAGAACTTTTAGGGAGTGCTTGGCCTAGGGTTCGCCCGGCTCGATGGATTACAAAAATGAAGTCTTCGTCAGAGAAACCGACACCTTCGACTTCAGCTCGCCAGTTGTTGCAGTATTCATCAAGTTGTGCCTCGAGGCTTTCCGATATTGGAAGCGTACGGCCGAGTGTTTTAGCAACTGGCTGGTCAGTCTTGAATCGAATTCATCATGGTGATTGCGGGTGATCTCTAAGGTGGCACTATCCTCGCCAGTTGCATTGCTAAAGTTTTTTAGCTTGAGGCCTAGTAGCTCGCCGACGCGCATGCCAGTTTCGTAGAGAATACGGAGCATTACGATATTCCGTATCCTGGATCCTAGATCTTGAGTGCGCGTTATGCCTTCGAATGGTTGCTCGAACAGGCTCAATAATTTGCCGCTGGAGGCAGTGGTCAGGCTTTTGGTAACTACACGACGGTTTTGCGAGGATTTTGAACCGCTTTTTCGGATTTTCTTTTTTAAGAGCATATCGCTTTGAGCTTCGATTGATGCTCTTACGTTTACTGTGTTCCAGTCCGTAATAACCTCTTGGGCAAGCCAGCGAAGATACTCTGTTGCATAGGCGACATAGGTGTTGTACTTCGGGCTTCCGATGACTTCGCCTTTTCCTCCGAGCTTGCTGGCTCTTAGATGGTTAGCAAGGTCATCAATCTGGGCACAGGTGAGAAACTTACTTCTATGGAAACAGTTGGCGAGGTCCACCTGTTTGGTAAATTCCCATTCGCAGATGCGCTTGATCACGGCCAGATAGACTTTCTGCGTCTCGTGAGTGGCTGAGCGGAGGAAGCGAGCGACAAAGGCTGTCGGGTAGAATAAAGGGAGGCCTGGCGTCTCTGTGTCGTAAAGCTGGGAAAACCGCTCGCCGGACCTTGTCATGAAGGTTTTGATTGTGTAGGGCATGTTTACATTTTTGCGCAGTTGAGTGGAAGACGATTTTTGGTTTACATCTTTGCGTTGGGCATCGCGAGCAATTTTGAGCTGGATGCCAGTGTTTGTGACTACTTTGGGGCAAGTGCGCTATGACGATTTACAAATCGAATACTGACAGGGTGGTAGTGCTGGACCTTGATGACCTCATCGATCAGCCGGCCCGGCGCAATTCGTTCCACGAGTGAACTAAGGTTATAGTATGTACCTTTGGCGCGCATGTTGCCCATGAGGATTCCATATACGCCGCCACGTTCAACTGCGTCGTGGATATTCATAACGGCAAGTTCCAGTGCTTCAGTGAAGTCCTGGAAATTCATCCGTGACATATCCCACTTATTTGGCTCCCCCCACTCTTCGCCGCTATACTTGAGCATTCCCGCATCCGCATATGGGGGATGCCACCAGCAAACGTGAGCCATCTCACCGATGTACGACGCAAGGTCGTCCGTAAGCAAGTTGAAGCCCTGATGTAGGTCAGTGCCAACAAATCGCAGTCCCATCTCCCTAGCAACATCGACGCTAGTACCGCCACCGATGCTCGGATCTACGACCAGGCCATCTTTTCTTTTCATGTAACTTTCCAGAAAGTCTTTGATAATTCTTCCTGTGCAGTTACCGCGATAGGATGACTTGCCCCAGTGACCACGATCCGGGTAAGAAACAACTGAGCCTGCAAACATGTCTATTCTCCATTCATTTTTGATGCTGGAGAACCCCGACTGGAGTTTCCCAGCCGGGTTTTAGGCGCTCGCCGTGTTAACCACGACGAGTAGCATTAGTCAGACAAACTCACCCTCTTCGCCGTTTGAGTAAACACGACAAGATGATGCGTAGTTCAACCAGCAAGCAGGATACTTATCCCGAGCTTGCTCAATTGCATGTAGCGAATCTTCTGCATCGCACTCGAACGTTGTTTCAGGGAGCAAAGCTCCGTTCACACGTTCGCGCAAGTAGATCCGATAGCGCAGATACAGCCGTGGTATCACCATGACTGACATGTTTCTCTCCTTTCATTTTCCAGAAGGGAGAAAGCCCGGTAAGGGGCTTCCCCCCCTACCGGGCTCATATTTACTTGCGCCGCATCATGCTCAGGAAATTCTCACGAACCTCCTCATGATCAGCGCCAGCTGCGTTACAGCAGGTTTTGAAGCTGAACGGTTCATCTTCGTCCGCCAGCACCCACAACATGCCATCCCACCAGTTTTCAATACTCACCTGAGGGTGAAGAATCTGGCGAAGTGTCATCTTGATCATGTAACTGCGCATCCAGTCGATGTAATCGTCAGTGATTTCATCCTCTGCGCGCAGCAACTCCAACTCCGCATCTGACATCTCAAGGATGTCGAGAAACCCAAGCTGAACCTGTACCTGGATGGGAACAGTTTTTCGCCGGGTGCGGCGCTCAAGAGAGCGGCGTTGAATAATTACTTCATCACCGAACAAGTCGAGTAATGGAGCTACAGCTACATTTTCCATTCTGGCCTCCCTTTCCAAGCGAAGGCCTCCCCCAGCAGGGTTGGCCCCTGCTGGGAATGGTTTGTTGTCTAGTTAAGCGGTTAGTACGTCTCGAACAACCTCAAACAGCGCTGTCTTCAATCTACTTACCGTCCCAACTGCAACGTATTTGGTGAAAAGCTTGCTGAGAACATAGCTATTAGCCGAGCCGAAGCCGAGTCCAATAACCTGTATCCCTGAAGCCTCACACCGCTCGAACATCTCTTTGCAATATCCGTCAGTACCGGAATTTGGCTCGCCATCGGTTATCACGAAAAGAATCTTCCGCTCTCCCTTTGCGCGTAAAACCTCAATCGCGGCAGGCCATATAGCCTGTGCCAATGGAGTTCCACCATGCGGCAGAGCACCAAATCCACCCGCTTCCACTGCAGCGCCAAGACGCTCGGTTGAACGCTTGATCAGATCGCAGCATTGACCGGCCCCAGCTGTGGTTGTGCCTGGAAAAGACATCGCCCCAGTTGTCACCAGTGGCAGCCCTTCAAGCCCCCTGAGAACGGCATACAGCGCCGCCTCAGCTTGTTCCATTGCCGCATCCATACTTACTGACTTGTCGAACAGGAACTGGATAGCAGCTGACTGACGCTCGGCCCGCGCTTTGCTTCGGAACACCCGCGTTTCGCCAGCTGGAAGCATGGCAATGCGCGAGGTATCGATCCGACGCCCTTGGCGCTTGAGCCTTACCCGACAGTCCACCTGTGCCTGCAGCAGTCCATTTAGGATCTGACGCAGACCAGCAGAGTGCGTTTCACCGGAAATACGACGCCTGCATGAGGCTTCGGCTGACCGGCGTACCGCTCTCCCTCCCAGGGGGAATGGCTTGATCGGAGTGAAGTGTGCCGCTGCCTTTCGGCCCAGCAACTCAGCTGCCGCATCGCCAACCTCCGAAATCAACCCTTGCAGGTCTTTTTCAGTGGCTTGCATTACGCGCTCACGCAATCCCAGTGGGGCACCTTGGCCATCACCGGGCTGTAGCGTTGCATCGCGCTGGCCTGAATCCTTCTGGTCGGAACTTCCGCCCTGACCTTCAGGAGATGATTTCTGCTCGGAATTTGGTTGCCCGCCTCCCGTGCCATCCTCACCGCCATTGGCTGGTTGATCACCGCCCGCTTCGTCACCCTGCGAAGAGTTCTGCTCTCCCGAAGGATCGCTTCCTTTTTCGCCGGTACCGTCACTGTCGGTGTTGCCGGTTTCGCCTTCGCCCTCCCCTTGCGGGTCGGCCTCCGACTCACCGTTTTCACCACTTTCGTCAGCACCTTCGTCATTGCCCTTTTCAGGCTCCGGCTCAGGCTTATCTTCGCTTGACGGAAGCAGCTCGATTATCGAATCCACCAGCGCCAGAACCTCTTTCGTGCTGTCGCACTTCAGAGTTTTCAGCACCTCGGCCATGATCTTGTCGGCTAACTCTTGGCCCAGTCGGGCTTCAAGCGCTTCGAGATAGGCTCGCGCGGGTACCTCTAGTTGCGGCTCCTGCAGTTTCCAGTAGCCGCCCATGAGGATTGCGTTATGGATGATCTCTACGTCTGTTGCCTGCGCGACTCGCTCAGGCTGAAACGGATCAAGCAGAACCTTGCGGTTCAGGTACCGAATGTCATCCTCGGTGCCAGGGTACTGATCCATCGACAGACGCTCGATACGGATGTCCTCCAGGATGTTCAGCAAGTTTTTGCGGAACGGAACCGGGGCATCCGCGCCGAATACCGCCATGTCAGTGTTACGGACATGGGAGCACTCATGCGCGATGAAGCCGAAGGACAGCGGTAAATCATCCTCACTGAATGGGACAGTTACCGTTTTTCCATCTGTGAAGGCTCGGGTTCCTTGCACCACCACCTTGACGCCGGTTTGTTCGGCCAGGTGTTGTGCGTAGTACGGGAGCGATCCAATCAGGGATTTAGCCATTTCGTTTCTCCATTCTCGCCACCGCCAGACGGAGAAACCCCCGCTGGGAGGTTTGCTCCCAGGCGGGGTTTAGTGTTGGTGTCAGAAGCTGAATACGCCGTGAGAGACGACGCTACTGACAGATACGGGTGGAACAACCAGCGGTTGAGGCTCTGGAAGCACGTCCTCGTCCTCTGCTTGCTCGGTTGAAGCAGCATCCTCGGCGCCGACCAGATCAAAGGGGTTGAACGAATCAGCCATGCCGGCCTGCTCGATCTCTTCCTCTGCCTGGATCTGCTGGGATACCAGTTCGTTTTCTAGCTGCACCTTCGGCTCAGTCGCTTCAGCAGGTTGCGTCGTGACTGTTTCCGCAGGCTGCACAGCAGCTGGTACCGCAACATCATCCTGCTCGGGCGAGCCATTGGCGATGTTGAGGTTCATGATCAGCCGGCGTATCGAGTCCTCATCCGAGAGCCCCGATACCAACGTCACAATGTTGCTGTACTGCGTGCCATTGACCACCCCTGAGGCCGGCAAAACCGCAAGGGTTTCGTCGATGTAGGTGGACAGGGCTTGGACATCGCTCGACAGGAACATCAGGCCCTTGAGCTTGGTGTTCATCTTGCGAATCGTGTTGAGGGTCGTCTGGGTGACATGGCCACGAGTGGCCAGGCCGTTTTCCATCAAACGTTCGGCTGTCTCTGCCGTCTCAGCGTAGAGCTGATCCGACAGGCCGCGCACTTGACTCCCAAGCGTTGCAGATAGGTGCTTGTCGCCGTCCGGCGCCACACGGCAAGCCGCGTAACCGAACTGAAGACCGGCCTCTACCTGATGTTTCGGCGTGATGCTTTGCATAATGGCTTCTCGCCATTCGGCACGCTCCCACTCCTGCTGCACCCATTCATTGACCCAACGGTCATAGTTAGGAATGAAGTTTTTCTTCAGGTCATAGAACTGGTTCTTCAGAGCTTCAAGCTCGTCTACAACCCTCTGGATCTTCTCCTGCGGTATGGCATAGCCGCCGAGGAATTTGATTCCATAGTCTTCCAGGACCTTGATCGCACGCCGTTTGACTTTCTCGAACGGCTTGAGCTTTTCGGGATCGATTACTCGCATCGAACCCAATGAGGCCAGCCGTGCCGGTGGAATTTTACCCTCCAGCATTTCAGGCTTCAGTTTCTTCCGAGCAGTCCACAGGTGGATGCCCGAGAGGTCTACCAGCAGGATCTGGTCCAGAATCTGGATTTCGTTCTGTTGGATAGTCATTGCGAAGTTCTCCTTTTCTCTAAAGCAAAAAAAGGGGGAACTTCGCCCCTAAGGGGAAAGTTCCCCCTCAGGGCTGTTTACGATTAGAACGGTTTATCTACTTCAACCGGCCAGTCGTTACCAAACACGCTGCTTGCCATCTTATCGATTGCAAGCTTCTGCACTTTGTCGCAGCGATTAAGCAGCGACTCTTGCAGAGCGAGTTTCAACGGGTTTTTCTTCTTGGCCAATGTATATCCATTGCCAATCCGAGCCCAACGCAACAAAGTCCGAGTGGACATTGTAACGCTGAGATAGTTACCGCCTTTACCTTGGTGTTGATCACGAACACTATTTGCAATCTTCACCATGTTCTCGACGATTTCCTTTGTTATCCCTGGTACGGCTTTAACGACCAGATCAACTTCATCCTTCGGCTCAAGGTATTCCACCTCGAACACTCGGAATCGGTCGAGCGATGCCAGGTTCTGCTGCATCGTAGCGGCATAAACCCCCATCTCATCCGACTGCCCTGCCGTGTTGCCGCAAGCGACGAAACGGAAATTGGCATGTGGCCGAATGACCTCGCCGTTGTTTTCAGCGATCACCAGTGGACGCCCCTCCATTACCGCGTGGAGGCCCACCGTTACCGAAGGATCGAGGGTGTCGTACTCGTCCAGGACGAACACGAGCCCATGTCGCATAGCCTTGGTGAGCGGCCCGTCCACGAATTTCGTGTTCAGATCGCCCGACACAGGGTCCGTTACTGGCAGGTTGTAGCCTGTCAACTCCGGCATCTCCATGCGGCTATGTGCTGAGACGGTAATGCTTGGCCAGTTGAGTCGCGCGCACGTTTGTTCGACGAGCGAAGACTTACCGGCACCCGTTGGGCCGACGAGCAAACAGCTGTCACCTGCCGGGGCGTAAAGCCAACTCATAAACTGAGAAAGCAGTTCCTTCCTGAAGAAGTACGGCTTTGCTGGCTCAACGTGTTGCGAAAGATTGTGGTTTGGCGAAAAAGCCGGCGCAGTTGCATCGGATTGGAAGCCAAACTCTTTCATTCCAACTTGGATATTCAGTTGCATTTTATTTCTCCATTCTCAAAAGCAAGTTGCCCAAAGACGGAGAACTCCCATAGGGGATATCTCCCCCGATGGGTAGGTTGGTTATTTGTTGCGGCTTATGCAGCTGCTACAAGAGAAACAAGGACATGTCCCTGTTCAAGGTTTTTCTTGGTGAAAGACACCACTGGCTTGAGGCCGTGATACAGAAGCTCACGGCAAAGCGTAGCGTTCATCCAAGGCGGGCAGGCGACCAGAACGTCAACCGCACCCGTTTTCTTAGCCTCCTGCAGGGCGATCTCACCCAGGCGCTCAACGCGACTGGTGATAATCTCCGGCGAGGGAGGGGTCGGGAAATACAGAAGATCTCGGATTTCCTGAAACTGTTTCCAATCCGACAAATCGTGAACGCCGAAACGTTCCATCTCGGCAGTAGCCTTGAACTTCGTCAGATTGATTACGTGCTGCTTTTCCATTTCTCTACTCCAGATTTGAGCGGAGAAATCCCCCTTACGGAGATTCCCCGCAAGGGCTATTGGGCTGAATGAGTCGTCAGCTTCGACCCGTGCTAGGCACGGAACAAACACCAACGCGCATGCGTGGGTGATTGATTTCTGGAGCGGCACCTTTCGGTACACTTGGAGTGCGAGACGTTTGCACGTCTGCAAGAGATCTTTAGCTGTTCAGCGCACAGCTTGCGCCAGAGCATCATGCCATCGCCTGGATGGGTTTCACAAGGGGTGCACACAAGATCCTGACCCACCGAGGTGGTATGGGCTCGGCTTCAGCGCACCCAAATCGCTTGCCCCACGGGACTGAAGATCTTGGGACGCGCTTCCCTAGATATCTGAGCAATTTCTGCCGCGTTGGTCACTCAGATATCGCCGCGCGCCCCTCGGATGAACTGAACTACTTGCAGGCACAGAGAGGGGATCACGATGAGTGCCAGCCCGCCGAGGATCGTCAAGGTGACCAAGCTCACGGCCCCGTAAAGGGCTGCCCACATGCCCCTTTCTATTTGGAGCGTCACCACTCGAACGATGCTGTCGAGATCCTTGCCTACGTCTGGCCCGTACACCCAGAACAGATCGATGGCCACAGCTACAGCTGCTGCAAACCCCACCAATACGATCAAGCCCCGCAAGCCGGATTTGATATCTGCCAGGCTCGGAATTGCGTGCATGCTGATGATTGTCGCCAATAGCACAGCACCTAACCCCACCGGGCCGGTCATGGCCTGAGCCCAGGCTGCGAGAGCGGTACCTACGACTACTCCGCCAAGCCACCCCACGATATGTCCTACGCCACTATCCGGCAGCTCAGCTGGCCCACGGTTGGCCAGCAGAAGCCCCACGATGACGGCTCCGGCGAGAAGCGGCGCAATGCCCTGCAAGGCCATCCCAAGCGCATGCTTCATTGAGTACGGCGAATAGCGGTACTCGACGAACCCTAGCGTGCCGGTGGCACTGTTCGGCTGATAGAACGCCATCTTCGTTATCCGCATACCAAACAGCACGCAGACCAATGCGTGAGACAGTTCGTGTACTGGCACCCCGATATAGCCCGTCAGCCGCGTCAGTTTGCGCGCACTGGGTGCAAGCCTGTGCATCATCAGATCCCAGATGGTTATGACCGATGCAGGCACCAGCAGCAGGGCAACAAATAGCTCAATCATGGAGGGATTCTCTACTTGCAGGCAGCCCTCTCTTCGCCGCTCTGTGTGCTCGAACGATGATCGTTTGAACGATGGAATTGATGACAAGGGTTCGTCGCGCGCGCGTCACGGCCACATACAGAAGGTTCAGCTCATCACCTACTTGCGAGGGGTCTACTCGTTCCTCATCGAAAATGTCCGGGAAATCTTCCTCCAGCAGCACTACATCCCATTCAAGGCCCTTAGCTCGATGCGCGGTGCTCAGCACCACGTCAGCTTCGGTGATGTCATCGACCGTGCATTGACGCAGCGATGAGATCAGCCGGGGGATGTCACCGTAGGTTTTCAGAATCCGCATGGTGCGAAGCATCTCGGGATCTTCACTCGCCTCAGCAGCGTCGGTGTATGCCTCGTATGACTTGAAGTGCTTGAGCCGATAGTCCTGGATCTGGCTGTGCTTGTTGGTCTTCAGGTAGTAGACATCTTCGAGCTGTGACAGATTGTAGGCCTCGATTCCGCCGTTCCAGAACACAGTGAGTCCGTTGGCTACGGAGTCGATGGCAGACATCAGCACACCTGTCACGGTGCGGTTCAGGATGGTGTACTGGCCGCGTATCCCGGACATTGAGGTCTGCACTCTGTCAGCCGGCCCTAGCCCAACCAGTGGGCGTGTCTCGCCCTGGAGCCGCAGAATGGCATTGGCAACGCCAGCGATCATCGGCCCGAAGCGGAACGAGTTGGTCAGGTACATCGCTTCGGCGCCCTGCTCGATCTGCTTATCCAGGGCGTTTTCCGCGCCGCGCCACCTGTAGATCTGCTGCAATTTATCCCCCACAAAAATCTTCTGCCCACGCTGGCCGGCGACTATGGCTCCAAGGACGGGGTTTGTATCTTGTGCCTCATCGAGCAGGATGCAGTCGTAGTCGAGCTGCGGATCGCTAAGCTGGTACAGCTTCAGGTATGCGTCATGCGCGCAGACAAAAGCGCTCTTCTCGTCGGTCATGGCCTCCCAGACTGCCCCCGCCCCGTTGAGTAGTTTTTCGATGCGTGAATCTCCGTATGCGTCTCGCTCTTCGTCCGAGAGAGCCGCGATGAAATGGCACATGCCAATTTCCGGTTCTGCACTGCTGGTGAAGTTGTTGAAGACGGCCATGACGTGCCGCACGAACCCCCAATCGCGTGTCGCAAGTAGCTTGGAGACATCGGTGAGCTTCGGATTGCCCAGCTTATGGGCGTACCGGGTGCCAAAGCGCGGCCATGCCAACTGATGGCCTGTCTTGCAGATCACGTTGTCAGGGAATCGGGCCATGGCCTCATCCTTGATGGCCTTGTTGTAAGCCAGGTACAGAATCTTGATCGACGTGTTGGCGTAGGCGAAGGCTTCGAGCGTTGCCGTTTTTCCGCAGCCGGCATACGCCTTCACAACGAGATATGGCCCGCGATAGTCGATGATCGGTTGTTGTTCGTGGGTCGGATTCACAGAGAAAAATTCGCCTGGAATTACTGGCAGCTGACCGCGACACGATCAGCACGGAGGACAAAGACGGCTTGAGCACTGAACAGCCAGAGCTTGATCAGCAGGATGAACAGATGGGGGCTTTCGAAGAGCAGCAGCAGGGCGAGTTCCACCGGCGCGGTGAACAGTATGAGAGCGATCATGGCTGCCGCGCTTCGCCGGCCGAGCACAACGTAGAACACACTGATCGCTATGCCGGTTACCAGAGCGGCTTGCCAGAACGCCAAGAACTCAACTTGATCGCCGGCGACCGGAAGCAGCGCAGTTACTCCGGCGACAAGGCTCGCGACGATGCCGAGTAGCAGCATGTGCGCGCCCCCCAGATCAAGCCCCGCGCCCCGATGGCGGAAAGTCAGAATCATCCAGGCGTGGCTCGCTAGGTCTGTGAAATGACCGGCGCCGGTGGTCTTGCCGCAAGAAATCGTGGACATGAAAAAGCCCCTTGGTGATTGCGGTATGGTCCCATACGCAGCCTCCACCAAAAGGGGCTAAAGCAGCACGATTGTTGTAGGTTTAGCCCTCCCCTCCCCCCAGAAGCTGCGCGCAGCGTCGGGACATCAGATCGCTCAACACCTCGGCATCATTGGCAGCATCCACGGGATCGCGCAACGACGCTGCTATCAGCGCATCACGCAGCCAGTGGCTGGTTTCAGGAGCCGTAATGACCGCCTGAATCTCTTCCTGGATGCTCATTTTCCCCCCTGATTGACGGCATCCTTGAATGCCTTGCCGGGGGTGAACTTCGGGGTCGTCGATGCGGCAATGGTGATCTTCGCGCCGGTCTGAGGATTGCGCCCATCGCGCTCAGGCCGGCTCACCGGCTCGAAAGCGCCGAAGCCGACCAGTACCACTTTGTCCCCTGCAGCCACGGTGTCCTGGATCGTCCCAATCATGGCGTTGAGCATTTCGTTTACAGCGGTTTGGCTGTGGCCTGCCCGCTCTGCAACGGCCTTTACCAGTTCCTGTCGAGTCATGCGGTATCTCCTGTGCTTGTTGGAATGCAGTTTTCTGTTTCGAGAGCCCATTGGCTCAGATTGCGATGCCCTGGCCCGACTCCACTTTTGGCCGTGCCTCGCTGTTCGGCGCGTGGCCGCGCGGCTCGATCCATTGGCAGTGACGTACCCCTGCATGGGTCTTGCAGCTGGGCAGGATGTAGACCGGGTCATGCCGAGATGAAGGGAAAATTCACTCACTTCGCTCGTAACGTGTTGATGCCAAGAGAATTTACCAAATAGACCGCACAGCCTCTGATCGTGGACTATCTTTTCTGACTCCTCAGAAAAGGAGTTCCTATGGCTTCATTAGAGCGTACGGCGTATCCCACTCTGCCAAAGGCGTATTCAAAAGCTGAGCTGCAGCGAGATTTTTCGTTCTCAGATGATGAGATTAAATGGGTACGAAGCAAGTCCAAGGCCCCTTTTCACCTCAATCTCGCCGTTCTCCTCAAGACCTTTCAGGTGCTCCGGTATTTTCCTGATATCACCGACGTACCTGATCAACTGGTGGATTTCATTCGCGGAGAGTTGGGTCAGCGTAGCAAGGTGAAACTCGCGGAATACAAGTGGTTCCAGCAATATCGCCACATGAACGCGATCCGAGTTCGCCTCGGTGTGACGAGGGTAGCGTATGTCGGCACGCCCAATGTATTCGAGCGTAGAATTCACCTATGGATCAAAAGGTTAGAGAGGAAGTGAGTGAAATTTTCCCTTATCTCGGCACGCACCCTAGTCCAGCCCCCTGTGTAATCCTCGATGTATGCACGGTCCTATGTGGGTGCTCTCCCTAGTTCCTTCCGTCTCGCCCGATACCAGCTTTCGACCCCTAGGGCCATTGCTCTTGGCAACACAACTGTAAAGAGCGCTACAAGTATAAGAGAACATCCGGCGAGCCATAGATAGCGCCCATTTATCAATCCTGAACCGCCTACCAAATATGAACCGTCAATAGCGCCAAGCAACATCAGCGGAACCATTGCCAACAATGCATAACCGAATAATGGGAGCCACCTCCAAACTAAGAACGAGGCGAGGAAGGACACGCGCATAGCCAGCGGCATTTTCTCCCAGTCCCGCGCAATCCGCCGCTTCCAAGCGTCGCCGTCTGCCTCAGACGAAGGTAGCGTTGATAGCCTTTCAAGGCTTGCTCGATTACTCATAGGTTTATCGTCCCCCTATGGGTTAACTACTTGACCACCCTTCAAAAATGACGACCACCATTGCTGATATTCGTCCGCATCGAACGTATGGTTAACAGTCGAACCATCAGCGAGCTTTAGACGAAACTCTCTTTGGCCATAAAGCATACCTTTATTTTCTACTTCCTCTGCCTCTAGGACCGCCAAATATTGATAGTGAGGAGAGTGGGACAGATGTTTTTTCCAGAGCATATTGAAGTCCTTAATCGCATATTGTTGTACGCGTGGCGCCAATCCGCACAACCGTTATCAGCACCGGAGCGCTGGGGAAACGGCTATCCGATACCTAATGCTCATCCTGACTCTCACAAAGTTTGAGGTTGGGGTTATCCAGCATCTCAGTTGTGAATACGTCGCCGGGTTTTTTGAGCATATAACCCTTCAATGTTTTCGTTTTCCGAGGTCCAAAGACCTCGCACGTCCAGATGTTATGTCCGTTGTTCTTCTTAACGTGAAGCTTCAGCTTTTCAAACGACTTTTGAACCTGCAGCCATGGCTGTCCTTCACCAGCCCTCGCGGAGAAGAGCGTCGGATGCTCCTGGGCATACCTTCTGAATATTTCAGGTGTCACTAGAAAAGCCGTGCCGTTAACGGTGTGAACCTTGGCTTTTGCATCATTGATAATGATCTTGTGGGTTCCTACACCCACTTTTAGCCAGTGCATGAAAAGGTGACCTAGCGTGTCGCCGATCGGGCCAGCGATGGTAGCGGTCGCGGCAGTGTCTGACTGAGCTTCGACCTCGGACGCCGCCGGCATCGCCGGGGCGGGTACCGAATTGGTCGGCGCGTCACGCATATCCATCAGATCCAGAAGGTAGTCTGTATCATCTACCTCATCGGGTTGCGGTCCATGGTCACTTGCGGGTTCGTCCCCTTGAGGCTCTGCCGCAACGGCATCGCCGCCCCCGGCAGTAAGGCTGGGCTTTTCCTCCTGCGCTTCGGAAGCTGCGGCAGGGGCTGCTTCTTCGTTGAGGACTTGCACCGAGCCGCCAAAAGGCTCCGGGCGGTCTTCGCCAGCTGCCCATATGAGTGAAGGTGAAACTCTCAAGAACGTGAATGCGTTCTTCCATCCCGTAGGGCTCAGGATTTCGGCATCCCAAATAGCTTTGCCAGCAGGATTCGCAACAATCAGGCCGTTATCCTGAAAGACATTGAAGAGAGTGGAGTTGCGGTCCGGAACACCCTCAATCCCTTGGCTGAGGAGGTGAGCACGCAGCCGATCCGAAACGGTCTTGCTGACCAGCCAGATCGCATCGGCCGTGATCCAGCCATCGGAAGCGTCTGGCTGATTCAACTTGAGCTCGTTCTTCACCAGGTAGCGCAGCCCATCGAGGAGCTGACGCTGAAGAGTGTTACGCGGTGCTGCCACAGCTCTGTCTGGATTGCCGCCAAGCTCATGGGCGACCGACGCCTGGTCAGACCTTACAACGATGTCCCCAAGAACCCCAGCGTGCTCAAACTGGCCAGCCAGTACGTACAGCAAAGCACCCCAGAGCTCTGGATACTGCGACAACCAATTCATCACCTCGGAAGGAATCACCCGCGTATACAACAGTCCTGCAGCAGCCCCATGCAGGTTGTACTGCCGCCCTTTCACATACTGAAACCGGTAATCCTCCTTCATCGGCCCGTCCCATGCGCGCCAGATCTCTCCGCTGCGAAGTTGGACTTTGACGTCGACCGCTACCTTGCCGATGTCGTGCAGGAGCGCTGCGAACACAACCGCCGCGGACCAAGCCTCGGACTGGGCCGACTGAACTTCTGGGGTGCTTCCGACCGGCAAGACGAAGGACTGACGCAGTTTTAGGGCATACGCGATGATTTCCAGGCCATGGTCGATCATGCCTCCCAAGTAGGCATGGTGATGATTCTCGGAAGCCGGCAACTGCTGGACGATTTCCGCGTACCGCTTGATAGGGTCGAGGTAGAGTTTGTTGAATTGCTCCCGGTTCACCGACGTACGGTGCCAAATGTTTTCGAGCAACAGCTGCCGACGCGGCGTGGCCAGAAGCTCATCCGCAGACTTGTAAGGGACGAAGCCATCAGCGCTTTTATGTACATTTTCGGCCGGGGCCGAGCGAATGAAGGGGATCCACGCCAGCATTCGACTACGCATAGCTGCGCTCCCAGCAGATAACGCTGTCCAGACTGATACTGCATAGACGGCACTGCCGAAGGCACGCTGCCGCCCCTTTGCCCTTTGGCCCTTTCACGAGTTATCTATCCCCTGAGGCAATTTCCAGAGCGGGTCGTTGTAACCCTTTCAGGGTAGGGCTTTTACCTTTGAAGCCCCATTCCATTAACCCCTTACCCTTTACGCTATTCCAACCTTTTACCTTTTCGCATAGTCGATCAACGGAAAAGATGATCTGGCCGACCACCCTATTTCTGAGCGCTTGAAATGGTGCAGCAGCGACCACCGTCAACGCATAAAAACGGCCCATACGAAAAAGCCCGCGTCGTGCGGGCTTCTTTCCTTTGGGATGTTCAGTGCTACTTAGCCGATTCGGGCGCCATCCTTGTAGAGGCCGAACCCTTCATTGCCTTCAAACAGCTCTGCTTCCGAGGAACTTGGCTGTGACACCAGATCCGCGACCGTCTCACCGGCCCCGATCTTGGAGATCACTCCTATTGCACACAGCATGAGCAAGGTTGGGACAAACAGGAAGTAGAGCAGCGTTGCTGCAACTGCTGCTCTAATGACGACTCGAATCGTGAGGGCGATCGATCTTGGCAGGTGACCCAGGAGACGCCCCTCGGCAGTGCCAAAACCCTGATAGGCGCGGCCAACAAACCCACCGATTCGCATCGCCGCTGACTGCTGTTTACCGGCCATAACTCCACCCTCACGTCAAGCTTTTTTCGCTAATGGTTTCAGAGTAGCGCTCTTGGCACTCAGTGGCAATTAATTAACGATAAAATACGTTATCGTTATATTTGAAGAGCGCCGGCGCCGATGAATTTGCGTCGGGAAGTGTGGGGTTGGGGGAGCAACGGAACAGAAAGTGCACTTAAGCTCAGTCGCTGCCCCGCAAACCCTTGCAACGTCTGGATAGTTTCGAAAAACGACCGTTTTATGAAACCGTTTCCGCTATCGCGAGGAAAGGTCACCAACACCCGAAAATCAGTGCAATAAACCTTTCTCACGAATCAAAGTTCGTTAATTCGCAGTCGCTGACGAGTAAAACGAACTCTAATTCGGCTTACGTTGGTTTTCAGTTCCATTGCTCCCCAACCCCCATATTCGAGCTCGCTGCTGCGATACGCCGGGTTGATATTGACCAGAATTGCGCCAACCTTGGCGCTGGCCAGTTGGGCAATGCACCACTGGGCGCAGTTCGGTGCCCAGATGCCGAGGCGTTCGCCGGGCTTGAGCCCGAGCATCAGCAGGGCCCGGGCCACGACCAGCACCTCGGCGGCCAGTTCGGCCCAGGTGTAGCGCAGGTTCTGGTGGCAGACCACCAGCGCCTCACGCTGCGGATAGGCGGCCACCGTGGCATCCAGGGCTTCGCCAATGGTCATGGCCAACAGGGACTTGTCCCGGGGGCCGCGGGTGTAGGACTCGATCATGCTGACTTCCCTTGTTGTTCTTGTTGGTCGCCATCAGCGGGCCGGTACCGGGGTGCCGGCCCGCTGGTTTTCTCAGGGGGCCTTTTTCTGGCGGGCCATATAGTCCTCGTACTCGCGGGACATCACGTACAGCTTGATCTGCTCCACGTCCGCAGGCTTGAGCGAGTCCTCGAAGGACGGCATGCCCGCAGGCTTGAGCAGCCCCTGCAACACGATCTGCTGGAAGTGCTCGCGGGTGGCATCGCTGGACTGGCGCAGGTCCGCAACCAGGCCGCCGCTGATGGTCCCCATGCCATGGCAGACGCTGCAGAACTGCCCGTACAACTGTTTACCCGGCGTGACATCGGCCGTGACGGCAGGCGGTACGCGATCACTCTTCGCGGCCGTCGGCGCTACCGCCGGCAACTGCGCCTTGCCATCCAGGGCGAAGACCAGCAGACGACTGCGGTTTTTCATGCCCGGCTGGTTCATCGATTCGCCGCCGGTCAGGGTAGCCACGCCGCCCCAGCCCGCCATGATCGCCACATACTGGCGCCCGTTCTGCTCGAAGGTCATGGGCGCGGCGACAATGCCGCTCTGCGCTTCGTAGCTCCACAGTGGTTCGCCCTTGTCCGCCGAATAGGCATGCATCTGTCCGGTCGCGGTGCCCTGGAAGACCAGGTTGCCGCCGGTGCTCAGGGTGCCGCCGTTCCAGTGGGTCGGATACGGCACCTTCCAGGCTTCCTTCTGTTTCACCGGGTCCCAGGCCAGCAAGGCACCGCTGACCACGGCCGACGGCACATCGGTGGCATCGGCAAAGCCGGCGCCGGTGTTGAATGCCTTGCGTGAGACGAAGTCCTTGCCTTCATTGCGATAGACCCCCGGCACTTCCTGGTAGGGAATATAGACCAGGCCGGTTTTCGGGCTGAACGACATCGAATGCCAGTTGTGGGCGCCAAAGGGGCTCGGCCACATCACGATCGGCTCTTTCTCGTAGCGCACGCCGGGCGCCTCCACCGGACGGCCGGTCTTGAGGTCGACACGCTCGGCCCAGGTGACCTTGCCGAATTTTTCGGCCGAAATCAGCTTGCCAGTGGTGCGATCCAGGACATAGAAGAAGCCGTTTTTTGGTGCCTGCATCAGCACCTTGCGCGGCTTGCCGTCGATTTCCAGCTCGGCCAGGGTGATCTGCTGGGTCGCGGTAAAGTCCCAGCTGTCGCCCGGGGTGACCTGGTAATGCCAGGCCAGCTTGCCGCTGTCAGGACGGATCGCCAGGATCGACGACAGGTACAGGTTGTCGCCACCGCCCGGGCTGCGGATCTCGCGGTTCCACGGCGAGCCGTTGCCGGTGCCGACATACAGCAGGTCCAGGTCCGGGTCGTAGGCCATGCTGTCCCACACCGTGCCACCGCCACCGAGTTTCCAGTACTGGTCGCCCTTCCAGGTCTTGGCCGCTTCGCGCAGTTCCGGGTGCTCGTAGGGCAGCGCGGGATCGCCCGGCACGGTGTAGAAGCGCCACACCATCTTGCCGCTCACGGCGTCATAGGCCGAGACAAAACCGCGCACGCCATATTCGGCGCCGCCGTTGCCGATAATCACCTTGCCCTTCACCACGCGCGGTGCGCCGGTGATGCTGTAGGGCTTGCTCGGATCGGTGGTCTGCTGGCTCCAGAGTTCCTTGCCGGTCTTGGCATCCAGGGCGATCAGCCGGCCGTCCAGGGTGCCGACATAGACATTGCCGCCCCACAGCGCCACGCCCCGGTTGACCGCGTCGCAGCAGGAGGTGCGCGCCTTGACCCGCTCGACCTGCGGGTCGTAGCTCCACAGTTCCTTGCCGCTGACCGCGTCCACGGCGATCACCCGGCTCCAGGACATCGAGGTGTAGATCACCCCGTCGTGGAACAGCGGGGTCGATTCAAGGCCCCGGGTATTGTCCAGGTCCTTGTACCAGGCCAGGCCAAGGCCCTTGACGTTGCCGGCGTTGATTTGCTCCAGCGGGCTGTAGCGCTGTTCGGAATAGGTGCGGCCATGGCTGAGCCATTGCCCGCCCTCGTGTTCGGTGGCGCGGATCGCCGCTTCGTCCACCGCCGCGGCCAGCAACGGCATGGGCACGGCGAGGCACATCAGCAGCACGCAGCTGCGCAGGGAACTGGGGAAAGACAGAGTATTGAACATTGCAAGGCTTCCTCGGTGAACGCTGGGGGCGCGGATCAGAAAATCTGCATCAGGCGGAGGTTGATGCGATCACCCTCCCTGAAACCGTTTTCCACCGATTGGTCGCGGCCATAGTTGACCAGCAGTTGGGTCTTGGGCGCGACAAACCAGCCGGCGCCGACCGTGAACTTCTGGGTCTTGGGTTCATCGCGCTGATCCAGGCCATCGAGACGGGTCTCACCGCCCCAGAGCCGCGAGTAGCCGACGCGCACATCGAAGGTCGGGGTGACCTGATAGCGCAGGAACGCCTGGCCCTGGTACAGGGCCGACTGGCGCAGGGTCAGGCCGGCTGCCGTGGCGTCGTCGTTCTTGCCGAACCAGGTGACGTCCCCCACCAGATCGAGCCACCACTTGTCGCCCAGGCCCTGGATATAGCCGGCCTGAAGCGCGAATTTCCAGCGGTTCTCGCCAATGTTCAGCGCATCGTCGCGGTCGTAGCGACCGGTGGGCACATAGAGGAACGGCGTAATGCCGAAGTAGGTTTTCTCGGCGGGTTGCTCCACCAGCCAGATGGTCGACGCCAGGATCAGGTCGCCGATGCCGCCATCACTTTTGCCCAGCCCCTTGGTGTCGCGCTTGCCTTCCAGTTGGCCGAACGGCAGGAGAAATTGCGGGTCGATGGTGAAGCCGCCAAGCTTCATGAAGTGCACGCCCCGCAGGATGCCGATATCCGAATCGAGCCCGGCGCGCAGGGGTTGCTTGTGGCCGTCGGCATAGAGCGAGCGGCGTTCGGCGTGCTGGTAATAGACCATGCCCAGGGTGGTGCCTTCGGGCAGCGCGGTGTAGTCGCCGGCATCGACGTCGACGGCCTGAGCCTGGCCCGCGAGGCCGGCAGCCAGGGCCAGGGTGCAGGCCTGCAACAGTGTGGCGAGGGGGCGGCGCCGCACAGGGAGCGCGGGCACGGTTGACAGTGTGGTCTTGCTCATCGTGTCACCTGTTTATTGTTTTTGTGGATGAGCCACCCAGTGGGCAGCACTCAGGCAATAGCAGGCTTCATGCCAATAAAATTAATCCTTTTATATCAGCTACTTAATCAATATCCCCAGTAACCGGCCGGATGGGCAGTGGCCGGCGCAATGGCGGCGAAGGCCCGATTTACCGAGGCTTTGGCGCCGTCTCGGGGCTGTCTCAGCTGTCTCATCGCGATTCTCATCATGCGAGACAAACGGCCTCGGTAAAAGCCTTCAAACCCCTGAAAAACAAGTACTTTGGTACTGGTTTGAAGCTGGCATAGGGGTTGCCGAGGCAAAGCGTCACTTTCAATAAGAAGAGAGCCACTCCATGTCCCATGCCTTCCCGATTCACCCGGATACCCAAGCGTTCCTCGACCGTCAGCACCGCATGCTGATCGGCGCCGACTGGTGCGCCGCCAGCGATGGCGCGACCCTGCAACTGGTCAACCCGGCCAATGGCCAGGCCCTGGCCCAGGTGCCTGCCGCCACCGCCCAGGACGTCGACCGTGCCGTGCGCGCGGCACGCCAGGCCTTCGACGATTCGCCGTGGAGCCGGATGCGCCCGCGCGAGCGGCAGAACCTGCTGTGGAAACTCGCCGACCTGATCGAGCGGGACGCCCAGGTGCTGGCCGAGCTGGAATGCCTGAACAACGGCAAGAGCGCCCAGGTCGCCCGGGCCATGGATGTGCAGATGGCCATCGATTCCCTGCGCTATATGGCCGGCTGGGCCACCAAGATCGAAGGCAGCACCCTGGAGCCTTCCGTGCCGTTGTTCGATGGCCAGTTCCATGCCTTTGTGCGCCGTGAAGCGGTGGGCGTGGTCGGCGCCATCGTCGCCTGGAACTTCCCGCTGCTGCTGGCCTGCTGGAAGCTCGGCCCGGCCCTGGCCACCGGCTGCAGCGTGGTTCTCAAGCCGGCCGATGAAACGCCGCTCAGTGCCCTCAAGCTGGCCGAACTGGTGCTCGAAGCCGGCTACCCGGCGGGCGTGCTCAACGTGGTGACCGGGGTCGGCGCAGTGGCCGGTGCGGCGCTGTCGGCCCATCCGCAGCTGGACAAAGTGACCTTTACCGGCTCCACCGAAGTCGGCAAGTTAATCGGCAAGGCCGCCATGGACTCCATGACCCGGGTGACCCTGGAACTGGGCGGCAAGTCGCCGACCATCGTGCTCGCCGACGCCGATCTGGACACGGCCGCGGCCGGCGCCGCCAGTGCGATTTTCTTCAACCAGGGCCAGGTCTGCTGTGCCGGGTCGCGCCTGTATGTGCAGCGCAAGCACTTCGACCGGGTCGTTGCCGATATTGCCGGGATCGCCAACCGCATGAAGCTGGGCAATGGCCTGGACCCCAGTGTCGATATGGGGCCGCTGATCTCGGCCAAGCAGCAAGCGCGGGTTTCGCGCTATATCGACATGGGCCGGGAGATGGGCGCGCACCTGGCGTGTGGCGGTGAACACTACGGGCCGGGTTACTTTGTCCAGCCGACGGTGATCGCCGATGTCGACCAGCAATGCTCGCTGGTCCAGGAGGAAATCTTCGGCCCGGTGCTGGTGGCGATTCCCTTCGACGATGTGGAGGACGCGATTCGCCTGGCCAATGACAGCACCTACGGGCTGGGCGCCAGTATCTGGTCCAACGACCTGGGCCAGGTGCATCGGATGATCCCGCGCATCAAGTCCGGTTCGGTCTGGGTCAACTGCCACAGCGCCCTTGATCCGGCGCTGCCGTTTGGTGGCTACAAGCTGTCCGGCGTCGGCCGGGAGATGGGCGCCGCCGCCATCGAGCACTACACCGAGCTCAAGTCGGTGCTGATCAAGCTCTGAGGTACGCCGACGCGCCCCAGCCAATCCGGGGCGCGCCGTTGTTATTGCTTGAGCTTGCGGTACAGGGTCGCCCGGCTGATCCCCAGCGCGCGGGCGGCCGCCATCACATCGCCCTGATGCCGATCCAGCGCCTGCTGGATCGTCGCCGCGCCCTGCCCGGATCCGTCCTGGCGCGTACCCAGCGCGGGCTCGCGCAAATCATCGAGGGTGCAATCGGGCAGATGTTCGAGGGTCAACAGCGTTTCACCTTCGTCACGCATGGCCATGGCGGTGCGCAGCAACATTTCCAGCTGGCGGATATTGCCCGGCCAGTGGTATTGGCTCAGCAGCTCGTTCAAGGCCTCATCGAGGCGAATGCCCTCGCCGCCCATACCTGACAACAGTTGGCGACACAGGGCTGGCAGATCGTCACGCTCGCGCAGCGGCGGCAATTGCACGCACAGGCCATTGACCCGGTAATAGAGGTCTTCGCGAAAGCGCTGGGCCTGGACTTCCTGCTTCAGGTCGCGGTGGGTCGCGCAGATCAGCGCGATATCCAGCGCCTGCTCTTCGCCACCGCCCAGGGGCGCGACCTTGCGTTCCTGCAACACGCGCAACAGGCGGGCCTGCAACGCCAGGGGCATATCGCCGATTTCATCGAGAAACAGCGTGCCGCCATGGGCCTGGACCAGACGCCCGACCATGCCGCCACGGCGCGAGCCGGTAAAGGCACCTTCGCGATAGCCAAACAGTTCGGATTCGATCAGCCCCTCGGGAATGGCCGCACAGTTGACCGCGACAAAGGCCTTGTCCGCACGGCTGCTGGTGTCGTGCAGGGCCTGGGCCACACGCTCCTTACCCGTACCGGTCTCGCCCTGGAGCATGATGGGCAAGGCATTGCGCAAACCGCGCCGCGCCATACCCAGGCTGCGGGCAAAACGCAGGTTGCCGCCGGCCAGGGCCAGCAGGCGGTCTTCATCGGTTGTGCGCTCGCGGGCGACCGGCGGGCGCTGCGCAATTTCGTGCACCAGCAAGCGCAACGGCGCTTGCAATGCGCGATAGAACAGTTCGCCACGGGGGCTTTGCAGGCTGGCGGTGGCGCCCTGGGACAAGCGTGCGAGTTGATTCGCCTCGTCGCCCAGCAAGGCCTGGATCGTCTTGCCCAGCAGCGCTTCGCGGGGCTGGCGCAACAAGGCGCAGGCATGCTCGTTGGCGGCCAGCAGCTCGCCGTCAGCGCCAATCGCCAGCAGGCCCTGCCAGGAGGATTCGAGGTATTCACGACGGGGGTGGAAGGCCAGGATCAACTGGCGCGGATAGCAGGCGCTGAACAGCCGGCTTTCGATCTGGCTGGCACTCAGGGCCAGCAGCGACAGGCTGTCATGGGGCTGGCGATTGTGGCCCTGGCGGGTCAGGTCGAGCACGCCCTGCACCCGACCGGCCGGATCGCGGATAGGCACCGAGGTACAGCAGAACGGGCTGAGACGGTCGAGAAAATGCTCGTTGTAGTCGATCACCATCGGCCGCACTTCCACCAGCGCCGTGCCCAGGGCATTGGTGCCGCGCGAGGCCTCGCTCCAGCAGACGCCGGGGGCGATATCGCGCAATTCGCGCTGCGCCAGGGCCTTGTGCCCTTCCACGGCGACGATGGTCGCCTGGGCATTGGCCAGGATCACCAGGCTGTCGCCGTGGGTCTTGCCGAACTGCGCCGCCAGTTGCTCCATGATCGGCGTGGCCGCGTCGATAAAGGGCCGGTTGCTTTCATAAATCCGCGAATGGCTGGTGCGCGGCGTATCGCAGCCATCGCCCAGGCGGCGGCCATGGCCGAGGCTACGGCGCCAGGACGCGTCGATTTCATCGCGCAACAGCCCATCGGGAATCACGCCTTCCTGGCGGACGATACTGCGTACATCGAGGAATTCACGCAAAACAGCTTCGTTTCTTATTTTTGTCTGCATGCCAACTCCAGCACTCACCTACGGGCGTCAGGCAGCGGCCCGTCAGGAACACACCCGCCACATAAACATGCAGCCGGCGCCAGGGCAATGACCGACGAGTCACAATCGAACGCTTTCGTCATCGACCCTTACGCTTACGTCAAGGTAAGACAGATCGCCAGCCGATACAAGCCACCTGCTGCGCCGACAGCCCGAGGCCCCGACCCGCCCTGAAACGCCCGTAAAAACGACCGCCAACCCTGCCGCACATATAACCTAATGGAATTTATTTTCCATATTTTATTCTTTCTACTGCTATGAAATTCCAGTCATAGTTTCCCCACTGCCCTCGGCAGGGCGTACCCCTATACCCAGGTCGCCGGTTGCACACTCACTGCCTGCCACCCTTCGCTCCCTGCGGCGCAGCAGCTTCTTGCGTGATTCGCCATGGCTACTTCCCACGTTGCCGACCGCGAGCTGGTCGGCCAGCTGTTCAAACTCAACTATGACTGGCTGCGGGCGCGCGTACGCGCACGCCTGGGCTGCCCCCACGATGCCGACGACATTGCCGCGGAAACCTTTGCCCGCGTGCTGGCCCTGCCGGATCCCAGCGCCGTGCGCGAGCCCCGGGCGCTGCTGACCACCATCGCCCAGCACCTGATCTATGAAGGCTGGCGCCGACGTGATCTGGAAAAGGCCTACCTGCGCGCCCTGCATGATGTACCGGAGCAACAGCAGCCGGCCCCCGAGGAACACCTGATGCTGATCGAAAGCCTGCTGGCCATCGACAAGCTGCTCGACGGCCTGTCGAGCCAGGGCAAGGCGGTGTTTGTGCTTAGCCAGCTCGAAGGGCTGACCTATACCGGCATCGGCGAGCGCCTGGGGCTGTCCCTGGGCAGCGTGCATCGGCATATGAGCGATGCCCTGCGCTGCTGCTACCGGGTCTTTGGCGCATGAAGCGCAACGCCAGCACGGTGCTGGACGATGCAGTCGCCGAAGCGGCCATTTTGTGGATGGTGCGGTTGCAGTCCGGGGAAGTCAGTGCTGCCGAGCAGCAGGCCTTCGACGCCTGGCAGGCCGCCGATCCGCGCCACGCCAGCGCATTCGAGCGGCTGGCCGGGGGCCTGGCGATCGCGCGCCGGTCACCCTGGCAGGGACGCCCCAGCGGACCGATGCTGCAAGCGCTCGAAGCCCCTTCGAGCCGCCGTAGCTTTATGCGCAACAGCCTGGCCCTCGGCGGGCTGGCGCTGTCGGTTGGCCTGCTGGCACGTGCCGGGCTGTTGCCCTGGTCCCTGCCCGGTGATCTGCAGACCGGCACCGCCCAGCGCCGCGACTGGCAACTGGCCGATGGCAGCCGCCTGCAACTCAATGCCCGCAGCCGGGTGGCCACCGCGTTCTCGACGCAACGCCGCGACCTGCGGTTGTATCAGGGCGAGCTGGTGCTGGAGCTGGCCGCCGACCCGACGCGCACGTTCCACCTCAGCTCACAGCAGGGCCTGGTCAGCGCCAGCAGCGGACGTCTGTTGCTGCGCCAGCAAGGCGACTCGACCCGCCTGATCACCCTCAGCGGCGCCGCTCGACTGACCCCGGCCAATGGCGTGCAGCAGATTATCGAACCGCGGCGCAGCGTGCTCTTCGACCAGACCTCGATCCTCCAACAGGCGCCCATGAGCCGCCGCGATACGGCCTGGCTCGACGGCTGGATCGAGGCACGCAACGAGCCTCTGGCGCAGATCATCGAAACCGTGCGCGCCTACCGGCGCGGCATTGTGCGCCTGGATGCCAGCCTGGCGAACCTGGCCGTCAGCGGCCTGTACCCGCTGGACAACAGTGACCAGACCCTGGAAATGCTCCAGCAGCAACTGCCGATCCGGGTCACGCGCTACAGCCCCTACTGGATCGAAATCGAGCGCGCCTGAGCGGTTCTATCCATAGGCCCAAACGGTCTAGGGCGGCGTGGAAAATTCAGCCCGCTCATTGCTCATGGTGAATAACTCCACCCTGAAACAGTGAATTTTCCATGCCGACCCCAGCCCGCCACTTCGCCCTTGTTCCCCTTGCCTACGCGCTGCTGGCCGCCACTGCCGCGTTGCCGGAGCGCGCCCATGCCGGCGACACCCCGGTCGTGCATTCGCTCGAATCGTTCTCGATTGCCGCCGGCCCGCTGGCCGATACCCTGCTGGCCATCTCGCGTCAGACCCATACGCCGATTTCCTTCGACCAGGCGGCCCTCGACGGTTTGACCAGTGCGCCCATCGAAGGGCAGCTGAGCCGCGACCAGGCCATCGACCACGCCTTGCAGCGCAGCGGCCTGCGCGCCCACTACACCGCCAGTGGCGCCATCGTGATCAGCCAGGACAGCAGCGGCGCCAGCGCCCGTCCCAAGCCCGCAGCCCAGCACAACCGTAGCGCAACGCCTGCGGGCGGCGCCGATCCGGTACTGGCCACCGTCGTCACCCTGGGCACGCGTCGCCAGGATGTCACGGCCCTGCAAAGCCTCGCGCCGGTGGAGCTGATTACCCCCGAGCAGATCACCCGCACCGGCGCCGTGACCCTGAACCAGGCCCTGAGCCAACTGGTGCCCTCCTTCAACTTCCCCCAGGGCCAGAACGCCTCCAAGGGCACCAGCGCCGTGCGCGCCGCCTCGCTGCGCGGGCTGAGCCCGGCCTATACGCTGATCCTGGTCAACGGCAAGCGGCGCAACCCGACCGGACGCCTGTCCGGTGTCGATCCATGGGGCGCCGACCAATTGGTGGAGCTGAACAATATCCCCATCAGCGCCATCGAGCGGGTCGAAGTCCTGCGTGATGGCGCCTCGGCGCAATACGGCTCCGATGCCATCGCCGGGGTGCTGAATATCGTGCTCAAGGAGCGCGACAGCGGCGGCGGTTTCCAGACCCGCTACGGGCAATACAAGGAAGGCGACGGCGAAACCCGCAACGCCAGCGGCTGGTGGGGCACCAGCCTGCCCGGCGATGGTTTCCTGACCCTGAGCGCCGATGGCCTGAGCAACAACCCGGTGGACCGCAGCGGCACCGACCATCAATACGTCAACGCCGGCCCCGCCGGTGACCTGCGCACCGGGCGCTGGGGCCAGGGCGGCCGTCAACAGGGTTCGGTGCTGGCCAACGGCGAGCTGGGCTTCAACGACGAGACCCGCGGCTACGCCACGCTCAACTACGGCTACACGGAAAACTTCAACGACATCAACCCCAACTTCAGCCGCTCCAAGGACAATATCCTCGCCGTCTACCCCAACGGTTTCCAGCCGCGCACCCGGGAGAAGCGCTTCGACCTGTCCTCCGTGGTGGGGGTCAAGTACAGCGAGGCGCAACTGGGCAACTTCGACCTGTCGCTGTCCTACGGCAAAAACGAGGTCAAGGGTTACCTGGAGAACAGCCTGAGCCCCAGCTACGGCCTGGCCAGCGCCACCCACTTCGCCCTGGGCGCAACCGAAAGCAAGACCACCAATCTGACGCTGGACTGGGACCGCGAGCTGAATTTCAACTGGGCACCCTCGCCCTGGACCCTGTCCGCCGGCACCGCGTATCGCCATGAATACTTCGCCATCGACGAGATCGGCGACGAGCAATCCTGGAATTACGGCGGCGGCCTGATTCCCGCCGGCCAGCTCAATGCCGGGCAACCGGCACGCTTCGGCGCGGTGGACCTGGCGGGGATCAACCCCGATGACCTGGGCAGCCAGTCGCGCAATGTCTACAGCCTCTATGGCGGGTTGGAGGGGCATCTCACCGATAACCTGGAGCTGGGCACCGCGCTGCGCGCCGAGCATTACTCGGACTTCGGCGCCACGGTCAATGGCAAGCTCTCGGCGCGCTACACCTTTACCCCGGCGTTTGCCGTGCGCTCGACCTTCAGCACCGGCTACCGCGCCCCGAGCCTGGGCCAGTTGGCGACGCAGACCACCACCTACACCGGCAGCTGGAGCTTCGACGGCGGCCAGGCGGCGCCCGGGCGTACCCGCCTGTTCCGTCCCGGGGACTCAGCGGTCGCCGCCTTTGGCGCCAAGGACCTGGACCCGGTCAAGGCCCGCAACTACTCCCTGGGTTTTGTCTGGACCCCTACCGAGCGCACCTCGCTGACCGTGGACGCCTACCGGATCAATATCGAGGGCAATATCCTCGCCACCTCGGTGCTGCAGGACCCGGCCGACAACAGCTCCACCGCTGTGCGCGACCTGCTGGCCCAGGCCGGCCTGAGCAATTTCTCCGGTGCCTCGTTCTATACCAATGGCTACGACACCCGGACCAAGGGTATCGACGCCCTGCTCAAGCACCGCCTCGACCTGCAGCGCTTCGGCAAGCTGGAACTGGGTGCCGGGGCCAGCGTGACCGACACCAAAGTCAGCAACGTCAAGCAGGGCACCGTCCTGACCCGCACCGGCACCACCCTGTTCAACCGCGATGTGCTGCGCAACCCGGAAAACGGCACGCCGGAAAACAAGCTGATCCTCTCGAGTGACTACACCTATGGCGACGTGGGCGTAAACGTGCAGGCCACACGCTTTGGCGAGTACACCTACAACCACCCGACCCTCGCCAGCCGCGACCAGACCTTTAGCGCCCAATGGGTGGTGGACCTGGACGTGCGCTACCAGTTGACCCGTGAACTGGGGGTGAACGCCGGGGCCAATAACCTGTTCGACACCTACCCGGAGAAATTCAAGTCCTTCAACCAGGTCAACGGCATCAACCGCTACGGCTTTATCGCCCCGGCGGGCGCCTCCGGGGCCTTCTATTACGTCGGCCTGAACTATCAGTTCTGAGACGTACCAGTTCTAAGACGGAGCGCAGCCCATGACCACCAATACCCTCCAAACCGTGACGCCCTCACCCGGTCCCCTGCACTGGCTCGCCATCCAGCTGGCGCGCCTGAGCCGCCAGCGCGTCAGCGCCCGGGCGCTGCTCAAGGGCGTCTGGCTGACGCCCTTCCTCGGCCTGATCGGCGTGCTGTTTGTCTGGCCACTGGTGATGCTGGTGGTCGGTGCCTTTCGCAGCCGTGCGCCCTTTTTGCCGGGCGAATGGACACTCAGCGCCTGGAGCGTGGCGTTTCATAATCCGGGCATGCTGGCGGCGGTCTGGGCCTCGATCAAGATTGCGCTGGTCAGTACCTTCGCGGCCCTGGTGATTGCCGCGGCGCTGGCCTTTATCAGCGAGCGGACCAGCCTGTGGCTGCGCCGCGCGATCATGCCGAGCATGTTGCTGGTGTTCGTCACGCCGGGGATCTTCTACGCCATTGCCTTTACCCAACTGGCCAACCCCTGGACCGGGCTGGTGAACGATGCCCTGCGCTATGCCTTCGACCTGCCGACGCCCTGGCTGAACGTGCAGGGCTGGTGGGGCATCTACACCGTGCTGATCCTGAAAAAGGTCGCGCTGAGCTACCTGTTTATCGTCGGCGCATTCCGGGCCCTGGACAGCGCCCAGGACGAAGCCTCGTACCTGTGCGGGGCCGGGCCGCTGCGCACCTTCGTGCGGATCAACCTGCCGAGCCTGGCCCCGGCCCTGACCAGCGTCGCGCTGCTGGGGATCATCGCCGGGTTGCAGGTCTTCGAGCCGATCCTGATTCTCGGCGGGCCGGACAATATCGTGGTGATCGCCACCCTGCTGCTCAACCTGCTCGGCGGGGGCGCGGGGCCGGCCGATTACGCCCAGGCCAGTATTCTTTCCAGCGTATTCGTGGCCTTTGTCGCCGTGCTCTATGTGCTGCAACTGCGGGTGCTGGGGCGCAAGGGCTATGTCTCGGTCAGCGGCAAGTTTTCCCGCACGCGGCTCTTGCCGCTGCGCGGTGTACGCACCCTGGTCAGTGGGCTGGTCATCCTGTTTCTGCTGCTCTCGTTCGCCCTGCCCCTGGGCGCCCTGCTGTTTTCATCATTGCAGCCCTACCCCGGGATCTACAGCGGCTTCTCCCTGGCGCGCTACAGCGATGTACTCAGTCAGCCACGGGTGGTCGAGGCGATCCGCGTGACCCTGGTACTGGGGGTGATCGTCGGTGCGGTGGTGATGACCCTGGCCTTTAGCGTCACCCGTCTGTCCCAGCAGATGGGCCGCCGCAGCCGCGCCGCCGTGCGCTTTGCCACCCTGATTCCGCTCGCGATGCCGGGTGTGGTCACCACGGTGGCGATTTCCTGGGCCTGGCTCAGCCTGCCGGCATTTGCCTCGCTCTACGGCTCGATCTGGCTGGTGGCCCTGGCCTTGATCGTCACCGCCATGCCGTTTGCCAGCCAGATCGCCCTGTCGGCCATCTCGCAAATCGCCCCGTCGCTGTCCGAGGCCGCCCGCATGAGCGGGGCCGGGCCGACCCAGACGTTTTTCGAGATTGTCCTGGCGCTGGCCGCGCCCAGTTTTATCGCCGGCTGGTTTATGAGCGCGCTGATGGTCTCCGGCAATCTGGAAGTGCCCCTGCTGCTCAAGTCGCCGGGGGTCAACACCCTCGCCGTGATCACCTACAACCTGCAAAGCGCCGGCGACTACAGCCTGGCCGCCGCCTTGCTGATGGTGCTGATGGCCTTTTCCATCGCCCTGTGGCTCGCCAGCCTGCTGACGCTCTGGCTGTTTCGCCGCGCCCGCCATCTCAACCACCACCGTCACGAACAACGTGCCCTGGCCCTGGCCAGCAGCACCAACCCAAGGTTCTGAGCATGAGCAGTGTCACTCTCAACGGGATTCGCAAGGCCTTCGATGGTCGCGTCAACGCCATCGAGCAACTCGATCTGCATATTCAGGACGGCGAATTTTTCGTCCTGCTCGGTCCCAGTGGCTGCGGCAAGACCACCACCCTGCGCTGCATTGCCGGGCTGGAAGAGCCCGACAGCGGCACCCTGCTGCTGGGCCAGCGGGCCGTCGCCGACAGCCGCCAGGGCCTGTTTGTCGCCCCGGAAAAACGCAATATGGAGTCGCCTCAGAAAACGGAAAATAAAGCACGCTAAGGCGTAGTTCCCTCGGGCTACACCGCGTCCGCACTGCGCGGTTCTTTCTTCCCTTGCAGTGACGCAATCAGCGGGCAGGAAACGTTCCCCTTCCGCGCATGGCAGGCGCACACCAAATCAGACAGCACGGCCTCCATGCGCGCCAGGTCAGCCATCCTCTCGCGCACGTCCTTGAGCTTGTGCTCGGCCAGGCTGCTGGCTTCCTCGCAATGGGTGCCATCCTCCAGCCGCAGCAGCTCGGCGATCTCATCCAGGCTGAAGCCCAACCGCTGGGCTGATTTCACGAAGCGCACCCGCGTTACATCCGTCTCGCCATAGCGGCGAATGCTGCCGTAAGGCTTGTCCGGTTCCGGGAGCAAGCCCTTGCGCTGATAGAACCGGATGGTCTCCACATTGACCCCGGCCGTCCTGGCGAAAACGCCAATGGTCAGGTTCTCCAAATTGTTTTCCATATCGCTTGACTCCGTACATAACTACGGAAGTAAGCTTAAGCTATCCAATTCAGATTCGAAAGGACAAACGTATGTCTGAACCTCAAAACGGGCGCGGCGCGCTCTTCACTGGCGGGCTGGCCGCCATCCTCGCCTCGGCTTGCTGCCTCGGGCCGCTGGTTCTGATCGCCTTGGGGTTCAGCGGCGCTTGGATCGGCAACTTGACGGTGTTGGAACCCTATCGCCCCATCTTTATCGGCGTGGCGCTGGTGGCGTTGTTCTTCGCCTGGCGGCGCATCTACCGGCCGTCAGCCGCCTGCAAACCGGGTGAGGTTTGCGCGATTCCCCAAGTGCGAGCTACTTACAAGCTCATTTTCTGGGGCGTGGCCGTGCTGGTTTTGGTCGCGCTCGGATTTCCCTACGTCGTGCCATTTTTCTATTGATCACAGGAGTTCACCATGAAAAAGCTGCTTTCCGCCCTTGCCCTCGCTGCCGTTGTTGCCCCCGTGTGGGCCGCCACCCAGACCGTTACGCTGTCCGTACCGGGCATGACCTGCTCGGCCTGTCCGATCACTGTCAAGAAGGCGATTTCCAAGGTCGATGGCGTCAGTAAAGTTGACGTGACCTTCGAGACGCGCGAAGCGGTGGTCACCTTCGATGATGCCAAGACCAGCGTGCAGAAACTGACCAAGGCTACCGAGGATGCGGGCTACCCATCATCAGTCAAGAACTGATCATGAAAGACCCGAAGACACTGCTGCGGGTCAGCATCATTGGCACAACCCTCGTGGCGCTGTGTTGCTTCACCCCTGTTCTGGTCATTTTGCTCGGTGTGGTCGGCTTGTCCGCGCTGACCGGCTATCTGGACTATGTGCTGCTGCCTGCGCTGGCGATTTTCATCGGCTTGACCATCTACGCCATCCAACGAAAACGCCAAGCCGATGCCTGCTGCACCCCGAAATTCAATGGAGTAAAAAAATGACCGAAATCACCGTGAATGGCATGACCTGCACATCCTGCGCCACCCATGTCAAAGATGCTTTGGAAAAGATTCCCGGCGTGAATGCCGCTGTGGTGTCCTATCCAGAAAGCCGCGCGCAAGTCATGGCAGACACCGCCGTGAGCCACAACCAACTGCTGGCCGCCATCGCCGCATTGGGTTATCAAGGCTCGATCCGGGTTGGTGATTTCAAAGATGAACCAAAAATCCGTGATGCACTTGAGGGCGCCGGTTTGCATATCGCCATCATTGGCAGCGGCGGGGCCGCGATGGCGGCGGCGCTGAAGGCCGTCGAGCAAGGCGCGACGGTCACGCTGATCGAACGCGGCACCATCGGCGGCACCTGCGTCAATATCGGCTGTGTGCCGTCCAAGATCATGATCCGCGCTGCCCATATTGCCCATCTGCGCCGGGAAAGTCCGTTCGACGGCGGTATTGCGGCAACTGTGCCTGCGATTGACCGCAGCAAACTGCTGGCCCAGCAGCAGGCCCGTGTCGATGAACTGCGGCACGCCAAATACGAAGGCATCCTGGACGGCAATCCAGCCATCACCGTTTTGCACGGTGAAGCGCGTTTCAAGGACGACCAGAGCCTGGTCGTCCGTTTGAACGAGGGTGGCGAGCGCGAGGTAACGTTCGACCGCTGCCTGGTCGCCACCGGTGCCAGTCCGGCCGTGCCGCCGATTCCGGGCCTGAAAGAGTCACCCTACTGGACTTCCACCGAAGCGCTTGTCAGCGACACCATTCCCGCACGCCTGGCCGTGATCGGTTCGTCGGTGGTGGCGTTGGAACTGGCGCAAGCCTTTGCCCGGCTCGGCAGCCAGGTCACGATCCTGGCACGCAGCACCTTGTTCTTCCGGGAAGACCCGGCCATCGGCGAGGCCGTGACAGCCGCTTTCCGCGCCGAGGGCATCGAGGTGCTGGAGCACACGCAAGCCAGCCAGGTCGCCCATGTGAACGGCGAATTCGTGCTGACCACCGGACACGGTGAATTGCGCGCTGACAAGTTGCTGGTTGCCACCGGTCGGGCACCGAATACGCGCAGCCTCGCGCTGGACGCGGCGGGGGTCACTGTCAATGCGCAAGGGGCCATCGTTATCGACCAAGGCATGCGCACGAGCAACCCGAACATCTACGCGGCCGGCGACTGCACCGACCAGCCGCAGTTCGTCTACGTGGCAGCGGCCGCCGGCACCCGTGCCGCGATCAACATGACCGGCGGCGACGCAGCCCTCAATCTGACCGCGATGCCGGCAGTGGTGTTCACCGACCCGCAAGTCGCCACCGTGGGCTACAGCGAGGCGGAAGCGCACCACGATGGCATCGAGACCGACAGTCGCACGCTGACACTCGACAACGTTCCGCGAGCGCTTGCCAACTTCGACACACGCGGCTTCATCAAGCTGGTCATCGAGGAAGGTAGCGGACGGCTCATCGGCGTGCAGGCGGTGGCCCCGGAAGCGGGCGAACTGATCCAGACGGCGGTGCTCGCCATCCGCAACCGCATGACGGTGCAGGAACTGGCCGACCAGTTGTTCCCCTACCTGACAATGGTCGAGGGGTTGAAGCTTGCGGCGCAGACCTTCAACAAGGACGTGAAGCAGCTTTCCTGCTGCGCTGGATAAAAAAAGGAGGTTTTCAATGAGCGCCTACACCGTGTCCCGGCTGGCCCTTGATGCCGGGGTGAGCGTGCATATCGTGCGCGACTACCTGCTGCGCGGATTGCTGCGTCCGGTGGCGTGCACCCCGGGCGGCTATGGCCTGTTCGATGATGCCGCCTTGCAACGGCTGTGCTTCGTGCGGGCGGCCTTCGAGGCGGGCATCGGCCTGGACGCGCTGGCGCGGCTGTGCCGGGCGCTGGATGCTGCGGACGGCGATGAAGCGGCCGCGCAGCTTGCCGTTCTGCGCCAGTTCGTCGAGCGTCGGCGCGAAGCGTTGGCCGATCTGGAGGTGCAGTTGGCCACCATGCCGACCGAGCCGGCACAGCACGCGGAGAGTCTGCCATGAACAGCCCCGAGCGCTTGCCGTCCGAGACGCACAAACCGATCACCGGCTACCTGTGGGGCGCGCTGGCCGTGCTCACCTGTCCCTGCCATTTGCCGATTCTCGCCATTGTGCTGGCCGGCACGACGGCCGGCGCGTTCATCGGAGAGTACTGGGGTATCGCAGCCCTCACGCTGACCGGTTTGTTCGTCCTGTCTGTGACACGACTGCTGCGGGCCTTCAAAGATCGATCATGAGCGCTTCCCATTGAGACAAACCACGCTGTCGCTACGTTGCCTCATGCCGGCATCAAATTCGGCTGAGTAGCTTCTCGCCATCTGGACGTAGCTCACCCTTGGGTGAAACATGCCGATACAGGGTCTGCCGCGTGACGCCAAGTTCCTGGCACAGGTCGCCGACCTTGGTCTCTGGCTGACCCATTGCCGCCATCGCCAGCCGCAGCTTGGCGGCGGTCATCTTGAACGGCCGGCCGCCTTTCCGCCCGCGCGCGCGGGCCGAGGCTAGGCCGGCAATCGTGCGCTCCGCGATCAACTCGCGCTCGAACTCGGCCAGGGCGGCGAAGATGCCAAAGACCAGCTTGCCGGCGGCGGTCGTGGTGTCGATGGCCGCGCCGTGCCCGGTTAATACCTTCAAGCCGATGCCGCGCCCAGTCAGGTCGTGCACGGTGTTGATGAGATGTCGCAGGTCGCGTCCGAGCCGATCCAGTTTCCACACGACCAGTGTGTCGCCAGTTCGCAACGCCTTCAGGCAGCTCGTCAAGCCGGGCCGATCCTCGCGCATGCCGGATGCCTGGTCCTCGTAAAGATGTACTGGATCGACCCCGGCGGCAATCAGCGCGTCGCGCTGCAAATCGGTAGCCTGGGAGCCGTCCGCCTTCGATACCCGCATGTAGCCTATCAGCATGTCGTACCTGTCACATATACGTTCGATTATGTGACAGTGTGAGCCAGAAAGTTCTCGCCGTCAAAAACTGTCACTTAACCCGTCATTTAGTCTAAGACCTGCAAACGGCCATTCAGGCTCGTAATGTGACAAAAACTCCGGCGGGATGCCCTCCTTGGTGAACGTGGCGCGCAAACGTTCCAGGGATTCGGGGTCGCGTCGCCCGTAGGACGCCAGTGTGAACAGCAAGCGGGCCGTCTCCGGGTTGTGTCGCGCTTCAATGATGGCCTCATCGATGGCCTGGGCTGCTCGTTGCCAGTGGTTGATGGGTTCCGGCTTCGGCACCTTCGCCGGCAGGCCGTTGGTGAAACCAGTGTGCGGCTCCGTCTGAAACAGCGCGGCCTGTTCCCCGCGCGGGATCAGCGCCTTTGACTCGATCAGCGTGATGGCGGTGGCCGCCGCCTCCAGCATCTGCCACTGCACCGCCGGGGCCAGAATCTCGTAGGGACGCCACAGACTCTGCCCGGCGCGCAGCGGATGGCCGCAGCGCTCCCAGACATGGCGGATGCTCGCCGAGCAACTGCCGCAGTGCGAGAGCGGCGTGTTCAGCTCATCAAGCAGGGTGCGCAGCAGCCGGAACCACAAGCCGGCGTGGACACGCCGACGCGGCAGCTCCACAAAACCCGTCGTCAGCGCCTGCCAGGTGCGCCGGTCCATGCAGGCGATTGCGTCATCGGCAGGGCGCGGCGCAGCATCGGCGATTTCCCACTGAAGATACCGGCCGTGCATGCCCCAGTAGGACTCCAGCCAGCAGCCATGCTGCGGGCAGCTCAGCATCAAGGGGAGCTGCCAGACGAGTAGCACAGCTTGATTCGTTGGATCGTTCAGACACTGCGGACACGCCCGGCGAATCGTCTGGCTCGGTAGCCAGGCACGCCAGCGAGTGATGGACCGCACCTTGCGGGTGCGCTTGGGCAGGAGCACCGCGCATTGGAATGTATAGGTTTCCAAGGCTGCTGGTACCGAATCGTCGAGACTGTCGAGCAGCCACGGCACCCAGCCTGCAAGACTCATGCTGCGCAACCGCTCCAGCTCGACGCCACTGCGCTGGCAGAGCGCCGTCAGCAACGACAAGGATGGTGCGGTATCCAGGTCATCAAGTTGGCTGTGACCAAGATCGTGGGCCAGCAGCTCGTGCACGTCCATCTGGTAGCAGGCGGCGACCCGGTTGAGCCATGAGGACAGGGCTTCGCCTTCCTTGGGTGCCGGATGCAGCGGCCAGCGCGGCGCGGACTTCACATCAGTTCCCGCTCGAACTGTCGCCGCCGCTCACTGGGGCCGATGTAGTCGGCCATGCTGAGCGTGCGGTGGTTGATCGCTTCCTCGCCACTCTCCACGGCGGCGACGGCCGCCGCCACCAGCAGATGTGCAAGCTCGCCGATGGTGCCTTCGCTCCGGGTGAGCAGGTAGCGGGCCATGTCCAGCGTGGCAATCGGGGATGGCCGCCGTAGCGGGAGTGACGCCGCGAAGCTGGCCAGCAGCGAGCAGCAGTCCTCATTGGCCTCCCACGGCGGCAGCAGCATCGGCTCGAAGCGGTTTTCCAACTGATCGTCCGAACGGATGGCCAGGTACGCCTCGCGCGTGCCGACCCCGACCAGGGGGATACGCAGCTCGTTGCCGAGGAAGCGCAGCAGGTTGAGGAACTCGCGCCGGTTAACGCTGTTGCCAGCCAGTACATTGTGCAGTTCGTCGATCACCAGCATGCGCACGCCGACCTTGCGCAGCAGGGCCAGCGCCAGTTGCTCCATTTCCGGCAGCCGTGGGCGCGGGCGCAGCGGCGCGCCCATCGCAGCCAGCAGCGCGACATAGAAGCGGATCACCGATGGCTCTGACGGCATCTGCACGACCAGCACCGGGATATGTTCTTGGTCAGCGTCGGTGCCGACCGGGTGCGCCCGCCGGAATTTCTCGACGATCATCGACTTGCCGTTGTTGGTGGGGCCGACCAGCAGCAGGTTTGGCATGCGTTGCTTGTTCGGCCACGCATACAGAGTTTCCAGCCGGTTCAGCGCCTCGACCGCGCGCGGGTAGCCGATCCAGCGGTCGGCGCGAATGCGCTGGATGCGCTCGTCTGCCGGCAGCCTGGCCAAACCCTGTGCCGCTGGCAGCAGGTGGGACAGGTCAATGACGGGATATTCGTCCACGGCTACCACTCCTCGATCTGATCGAACGGTTTGGCCGGCGGCAGGTTGTCTGCCTGCGGGTCAGCCATGTCCACATCCGGCGGTATGGGCTTGGCCGGTGGCTCCGACGTCTTGAGGTGCTGGCGGCGATCAGCGTCGCGCCGCGCCTTGCGCGTGGCCTTCTGGGCGGTGGTCACGATCTCGCGCATCTGCCCGATCATGCGGAACAGCGCCGACTCGTCCACCTGCTCGCGCCCGAGCTGACGCAATTTGGCCAGCGCCTGGCGTTGTTCCCAGAGGGTGACGGCCGGATGGGACAAGGTGCGGTAGTGGATCTCCAGATAGTGCTGACCTTCCGGTTCCAGTACCCAGATGCGGCTGATGTCGCGCGGATCGCGCCGGATCAGGAAGGCGGGCAAGCGCTCGCGCCGGGCAATCCACGGCTTGAGGGCGTCGGCGTAGTAGTGGATGTGGTCGATGACAAAGCCGGTGCGGGTCAGGGTGCGGCGGATCACCGGCAGGAAATCGACCAAAAACGCGGTGGGGCGGGTAACGACGGCCGGGACGCCAACGCGCTCCACGGCCTCGGCCCAGCGCGCGGCCGGCGGCTGGAGCAGGCCGTTGTGCACGGAGCCGTGATAGGTGCCTACCGCCAACGCGAGCCAGCGCTCCAGCTCGCGCAGCGTCAGGGTGGCCATCTTCTCGGAATCGTACTCGCCGCGCTGGCCGGGATTGGAGAAGGTCGTCCCCGGTAATTCGTCGTGGATCATCTGCATCGCCGTGCCGATGATCCGTTCCACGATGCCGCCGTAGTGCGGCTGGCCTGGTGGGCGATAGTCCAGCCGGATGCCATGCTGTTCGCAGCCACGGCGCAGCGCTTCGCTTTTGAACTCGGCCGCGTTGTCCAGATAGAGCAGCCTGGGCTTGCCGCTCATCGGCCAGTCCATTTCCACATTCAGCCCTTCCAGCCAGGGCCGCTTGTCGCAGGCGGCATGCGCGAGGCATAGGCCGACCGAGACGGCGGACGGCGCTTCCAGCGTGACCACCATGCCGAGTACGCAGCGCGTGAACACGTCGATGGCGAGGGTCAAATATGGGCGGCCAATCGGTTGCCGGTCGCGCTCGTCGACCACGATCAGGTCGATGACGGTGTGGTCGATCTGCACCTGTTCCAGCGGCATGGTGACTTCGGGCGGAATGCCACCCGCGCCTTGCAAGGGACGGGCAGCGTCCTGCCCGCCCCGGCTGCGGGCTATTTTCGCCGGGTGTAGTCCGGCAATCCGCTGGGCCACGGTGTTGCGCGCCGGCACCGGCAGCTTCTGGGTTTTGCACGCCTGCGCGACTTCGCGGTGGAACGCCGCCAGGCTGCGTTTCTGCTTGGTCAGGAAGCGCTTTTGCAGCAGCTCGCGGATGATGCGCTCGACCGGTTCCGGCAAGCGCCCCTTGCCTTTGCCGCCGCCGGATCGGCCGGGCGTCAGGTCTGTTACCAGGCCAGTACCCTGCCGGGCGCGACGGATCAGGACATATACCTGTCGCCGGGACAGGCCCAGCGCTTGGGCTGCCTCATCGGCGGCTTCATGCCCGACCACCTCAAGCGCTGCCAGTGGCCCGATGATTTCCGTCCGGTGCCGGGCTTGCGCCCATGCCTCGTCGGGCAGGGTGGCCACGCCTTGCGCGGCAATCGGTGGAGTGTCTGATGTCATGCCCAAACCTCGCTTTGGTGCACACGAGTATTGAGCATAGTCGAGATTGGTGCAGACGACTCCTGATATTGGGCTGTCAGGAGCCGTATGCACACCAGGCGTTACATCCAGTCAGATGGTGCGGTCGTCTTCTGAAAACGACAGTAGCACAGCGGCGGCTGACAGCCTGTCGCAAAACAAATGTTTTACGACACCTCCTTGAGGTTGCCGCGTTTACATCATTACCTGAACAGGTATAAAATTCCGTCATGACAAACAAAGAAAAACCGCTCGAATGGATCGCGAGCAGCCACAAGGATTTGATGGCGTTGCCGTCCGACGTGCGTCGCCGTTTCGGTTACGCGCTCTCGTTGGCGCAGATAGGCGATCAGGATGACGCAGCAAAGGTGCTCAAGGGGTTCGGTGGTGCCGGCGTGCTGGAGGTCGTCGAAGACGATGCCGGCGGCACCTATCGAGCGGTATACACGGTCAAGTTTGCGGAAGCGGTGTTCGTCCTGCACTGCTTCCAGAAGAAGAGCAAGAGCGGAATCGCCACGCCAAAGGCCGACATGGACATCATCCGCGCTCGGCTGAAGGTGGCCGAGGTATTGGCACAGGAGCTACGAAATGCAAAAACGAATCATTGAAGGCGTCGAGGTTCAGCGCAGCTCGGGCAACGTCTTTGCCGACCTTGGACTGCCTGACGCTGAAAAGCTCAAGATCAAGACCGGCCTGGTGGTCGAGATCAGGAGGGCCATGCGCGCCCTTGGGCTGACTCAACAAGCGGCGGCCAAACGCATGGGCATCCCGCAACCGAAGGTGTCGGGCATGATGCGCGGCGACTTCACCAATCTATCCGAACGCAAGCTGATGGATTGTCTGAATCGCCTCGGCTACGACATCGAAATCAAGGTACGGCCAGCAGCCGAGCCGATCGGGCATCTAACGCTCGCAACCGCTTAATCGGAGCTCTCCTGATGGCAGCCCGCATCACCGACGACGAATGGGACGAACTGACTCCCGAGAATTTCGATACCACGGCACTGCTGCGTGCAGTCGATGCCGTGGACGTGCTGCGCGGCGATTTGAATGACAGCGCAGACGGCGCACCTCCGCAACTGCGCACCGACCTGTTGAAGCTGCATCAACTGGCAATGGCCGCGTTCAACGAGGGATCACGCAGCCGAGTGGCTGAGCTATTTGATCTCGCCGTGGATCTTCAGGATCAGGTTGATCATCTGATGACCTCGCTGGAACAAGTGCAAGAAACCCTGTCCCGGTTGACGGCGCTCTACCCAGAAAGCCTGTCCTGAATGTTCTTGGAGACAACCACATCATGAGCCGCAGCCGCCGCAAAACGCCCATCGTTGGGCACACGACCTGCCGTAGCGAGCGCGAGGACAAGAAACTCTGGCATCAGCGCTGGCGAACCCACGAGCGCACCGCGCTGGCCAGCGCGTCGCCGAAAGCTCTATGCGCCCATCTGCCTCTACTGGAAAACCAGGTCAGCAACGTCTGGTCGATGGGTAAGGATGGCCGCTCCTACTGGCCCATCAAGCGCCAGGCCGCCACGGCGGATCGCATTGCCAACCACAAGGGACGCAATCCGCAAGAGCGCGCCTCCCTGAAAAAGCGTCTGCTGCGCAAGTGGATGAGCAAATGAACCTGTCCACCATCGAGGCGCTGGCTATCGCTTGGGCGCGAATCGCTGAAGAAGCAGAACTCCCAGCCGGCTACGAGGGCACGGCGACGCCAGAGGCGCATCGGGCCTGCGAGGTGATCCAGGAGCGGATTCGAGAGCACGTCGTCGCCACCAATGACATGCGGCTGTTCGGCCTGCTGCACCTGCTTGGGCAGGCGTCGCTGCGCATGGAGCAAGCGCTGTGGCCGGAAGAATATGCGCGGATGACCCGCGAGGTCGAGGAAGCTCTCCGAGAGGCCGACGACCCCAACGCCAAGTCGTACACCCACGAAGAAGTCATGCAGGCGATGCAGGAACGCATCGACCGAGCGCGAGACAAAGCCATGTTGATCGGCTGACGGAAATTTCGGCGGTTCCGGCTGATCCAAGAATCTTGGCGTGACCTTACCTCCGCTCTACCGCTGGGTGCCAGCCTCGGCGCACGCCTAACCACCCAACTCAGAAAGGAAAATAAGTTGGTAAAACGCATTCCCGTATCCGAGCTTCGTCTCGGCATGTACATCCACAAGCTCGCCGGCTCTTGGGTTCGACACCCATTCTGGCGCGGCAGCTTCCTGCTGACCGAGCCTCAGGATCTCTCTGCCATTCGAGAATGTGGCGTCGGGGAGGTCTGGGTCGACTTGGCCAAAAGCCAAGTCGACCCAGAGAGCCCAGAGAGCCCAGAGAGCCCAGAGAGCCCAGAGAGCCCAGAGAGCCCAGAGAGCCCAGAGAGCCCAGAGCCCAGAGCCCAGAGAATTGTCGGAGGAGCAATCTCTGCCGTCTAGTCCACTAAGCAAGAAAAGTGACGGCGCAACCTCAATGGAGAGCGAAATGTGTTATGCACGGAAACTCTGTCTTGCGGCCAAGTCCCAAGTCATGGACATGTTCCAGGAAGCCCGGCTTGGCAAGGCCGTCGACCCAAGCACGACGTTGCCGCTGGTCGGAGAAATCGCTGCCTCGGTGCTGCGCCAACCTCATGCCCTCATCAGCGTCGCACGCATCAAAACGCACGACGATTACACCTACCTGCACTCGGTTGCCGTCTGCGCCCTGATGCTATCGCTGGCCCGGCATCTCGATCTAGACGAGGAGCAAACGCGCCTGGCTGGCATCGGCGGACTGATGCACGACCTAGGCAAGGCCGCGATGCCGCTGGAAGTGCTTAACAAACCAGGCAAGCTCACCGATGCCGAGTTCGCCATCATGAAGCGCCACCCTGTGGAGGGCGCAAAGATGCTGCGCGCAGGCGGGGCCGAGCCCGGGGTGGTGGACATTGCCCTGCACCATCACGAGAAGATCGACGGAACCGGCTACCCGGATCGCTTGGCCGGTGACGCCATTTCACTCCTGGCCCGCATGGGCGCAATCTGCGACGTCTATGATGCCGTGACGTCGGAGCGAGCCTACAAAAAGCCGTGGGACCCGTCCGCGGCGATGCGGCAGATGGCCAAGTGGGAGGGCCATTTCGACAAACGCATCTTCCACGCCTTCGTCAAGGCCGTGGGCATCTACCCCGTCGGCTCCTTGGTTCGCCTGTCCTCTCAGCGTCTGGCCGTTGTCGTTGAGCCGGGAATGGAATCACTGCTGACTCCCAAGGTTCGCGTGTTCTTCTCGCTACGCTCGAGAGAGCCGATCCCGATGCAGACCATCGACCTGGCGGCCACGAGTTGCAAGGACAGTATCACTGGCCCCGAAGACCCGACGCTCTGGAACTTCAAGAACCTCGACGACTTGTGGATGGAATAGCCCCCACAAAACGACGGCCCCGTGAGGGAGCCGTTGAACATCGTCGAGCGATGCCCGTCCAGGGAGGGATGGCCGAGCTCGATTCTCCAGAAGGTAGCTGGTGACACGAGTGTTGAGCCCACCCAACTAGGGTGACGGAAATTTCTGGGGTTCCGGCTTACATCCCCGACTACGTGCTGCCGGCGGTGGAGATCATCGACTCGAGATTCTCCGGCTTCAAATTCGACCTCGCCAGCGTGGTTGCCGACAACGCCTCGTCGGCGCGCTTCGTCGGCGGCGGTCGCCCGCGCTACGTCGAGGATCTGGACCTGCGCACCCTTGGCGTGGTGATCGAGATCAACGGCGAGATCGTCGCCACCGGTGCGTCGGCGGCGGTCATGGGGCATCCGGCCGAGGCCATCGCGATGGTCGTCAACATCCTCGCCGAGCTGGGCGAGAGCCTGCGGGCCGGCAGCTTCGTGATGAGCGGCGGAATCACCGAAGCCGTGGCGGTGAAGCCCGGCGACAACGTGGTCGCGCGCTTCCAGGACCTGGGCAGCGTCTCGATGCGCTTCGTCGACTAACCGGAGAACCACTCATGCCAATCATCGAAATGCACATGGTCGAGGGGCGCACCCACGAGCAGAAGAGTCGCGTCGCCGCCGCCGTCACCGCGGCGGTTGCCGAGAGTCTCGACTGCGCGCCGGAAACGGTACGGATCCTCATCACCGAACACGGCAGCGGCGAGTTCTATGTCGGCGGCATGACGCTGGCCCAACGCGCCGCGAAACGGGAGCAGGCACAATGAAAAAGATCAAATGCGCACTCATCGGCTCGGGCAACATCGGCACCGACCTGATCTACAAGATCATGCGCAGCCCGGTGCTCGAGCCGATGTGGATGGTAGGGATCGACGCCGAGTCCGAAGGCCTCAAGCGCGCCCGTGAAATGGGCCTGAAAACCACTCATGAGGGCGTCGACGGCCTGCTGCCGCACGTGCTCGAAGACGGCATCCAGATCGCCTTCGACGCCACCAGCGCTTACGTGCACGCCGAGAACAGCCGCAAGCTCAACGCCCTCGGCGTGCTGATGGTCGATCTCACCCCGGCGGCCATCGGCCCGCTGTGCGTGCCGCCGGTGAACCTCAAGGCGCACGCCGAGAAGCTGGAGATGAACGTCAACATGATCTCCTGCGCCGGTCAGGCGACGATCCCGGTGGTCTATGCGGTGTCACGCATCCAGAGCGTGGACTACGCGGAAATCATCGGCAGCCTGGCATCGAAATCCATCGGTCCGGGCACCCGCGCCAACCTCGACGAATTCACCACCACCACCTCAGGTGCGATCTGCAAGGTCGGCGGTTCGCGGCGCGGCAAGGCGCTGTGCATCATCAATCCGGCCGAGCCGCCGATGATGATGCGCAACACCGTCTACTGCCTGACCGACGAGGAGCCGGACCGCGACCGCATCACCGCCTCGATCCTCGAGATGATCGGCGAGGTGCAGAAGTACGTGCCGGGTTACCGCCTAGTCAACGGGCCGATCTTCGACGGCAACAAGGTTTCGGTATTCCTCGAAGTGGCCGGTTTGGGCGACTACCTGCCGACGTACGCCGGCAACCTCGACATCATGACCGCCGCCGCCACCCGTACTGCCGAGATGTTCGCCGAGGAAATCCTTGCCGGAAAAATCCAGCTGCCTGCCGTGGAGGTTGCGTGATGAGTCAGTCCAACAGTTTGAAAGGCCGCAAGGTCATCCTGCATGACATGTGCCTGCGCGACGGCATGCACGCCAAGCGTGAGCAGATCAGCGTCGCGCAGATGGTCAAGGTCGCCACCGCGCTGGACGATGCCGGCGTGCCCTATATCCAGGTCACCCACGGCGCCGGGCTGGGCGGCAACTCGCTGCAGCACGGCTTCGCGCCGCACAGCAACGAGGAATACATCAGCGCCGTCGCGGCACAGATGAAGCAGGCCAAGGTTTCGGTGCTGCTGATTCCCGGCCTCGGCACCATGAAGGAATTGCAATCGGCCTACGACTGCGGCGCGCGCAGCGTGCACGTGGCCACCCATTGCACCGAGGCCGACACCTCGCCGCAACACATCGCCTATGCGCGCAAGCTGGGCATGGACACCTCGGGCTTTCTGATGATGGCGCACCTCAACGACGCCGAAGGCATCGCCCAGCAGGGCAAGCTGATGGAGTCCTACGGTGCGCAGACCGTCTACGTCACCGATTCGGCCGGCTACATGCTGCCCGAGGACGTCAAGGCGCGGGTCGGGGCGCTGCATGCAGTGCTCAATCCCGAGACCGAGATCGGCTTCCACGGCCACCACAACCTGGGCATGGGCATCGCCAACTCCATCGCCGCCATCGAGGCCGGCGCGACGCGCATCGACGGCTCGGTGGCCGGCCTTGGTGCCGGTGCCGGCAACACGCCGCTGGAAGTCTTCGCTGCCGTGTGCGAGCGCATGGGCATGGAAACCGGTGCCGATCTGTTCAAGCTGATGGACGTCGCCGAAGAGATCATCGTGCCGATGATGGAGCACGTGGTGCGGGTCGACCGCGAGTCGCTGACCCTCGGCTATGCCGGCGTCTACTCGACCTTCCTGCTGCACGCCAAGCGGGCCGCCGAGCGCTTCGGCGTGCCGGCGCGCGACATCCTCGTCGAGCTGGGCCGCAAGAAGATGATCGGCGGCCAGGAAGACATGATCCCGGACACCGCCATGACCATGGCCAAGGAGCGCGGCATCGCCTTCCGGGCCTGATGCCACGCACAGCGCAGGAGGGCGGACAGTGGCCAACGAACTGGCGGTGGTGGTGGGGGCCTCGGGCGACTTCGGGCGGCGGATCGTCGCGCGGCTGATCGACAGCGGCCTCGATGTGCTCGCTGTGGCGCGCAGCGAAGCGCCGCTGCAGGCGTTGCGCACGCAGTATCCGCGGGTGATTCCCTGCGTCGCCGACATCGCTGCCGATGAGTCGGTCACGGCCATCGCTGCGGCACTCGACCGGCCGGTGCGGATGGTGGTGCACGGGCCGGGCGTGGCAGTCGCCGGTGGCATCCTCGATGCGCCCACTGCGGCGCTGGTGGATGCGGTCAACATCAAGGTCGGCGGTCTGCTGCGGCTGGTGCGTGCGGTCGATCCGCATCTGCGCGCCGGCTCGCGGCTGGTCGCCATCGGCGGGCACTACGGCTTCGAACCGACCGTCTACGCCGCCTCGGCCGGCATCGCCAACGCGGCACTGGTCAACGCGGTGCGCCAGCTGAGTCTGGCCTACGGCGCGCGCGGCATCACCGCACACCTGGTCGCCCCGGGCCCGGCCGACACCGAGCGGTTGCACCGGGTCGCCGCCGACCGCGCGCGGCAACGCGGCATCGACAGCGCGGCAGTGCTGGCCGAGATGTGCGCGGAGTCCTCGCTCGGCACCTTCACCACGCCCGAGCAGGTCGCCTGGGCGGTGGCGCTGCTGCTGGCGCCGGAAGCCGACGCGATGACCGGCTCGACGCTGATGCTCGACTCGGGGCGCCGCCGCGGATTGCCCTGAGCCAGGCAGCCAACCGAAACGAAGCGGACGAACAATTACAACGACGCCGTGGAGACAACCCCAATGCCCATCGTGAACTTCCACCTGGCGCAAGGCTGCGCCAGCCCCGAACAGCAGATCGAGCTGCTAGGCGAAGCCTCGCGGCTATATAGCGAGGTACTTGTCGCGCCGATCGACCGGGTCCGGGCGATGATCAGCCTGTACCCGCGCGAGTGTTTTGCCGTGGCCGGCGAAGTTGGCAGGCAGGCGCCGTATTTTGAATTCCGCGTGCTCGACGGCCGCCCGCTCGAGCAGCGACGGCGGCTGATGGCCGGCTTCACCGAACTACTGGTACGCATTCTGGATGTGCAGCCGCAGCTGGTGCGCGGGCTGTGCATTCGCGTCGAACCGGAGGACTGGTCGATCGGCGGCATACCGGCCGACCTGCTGCGCGCGGCCGAAATCGCGGCGCGCGAGCAGGCAGGGGAGGTCGAGCCATGACGCAGGCCGAATTCCTCCAACCCCAGGGGCTGCGTCTGGACTGGCGCGGCGCCGCCGTGGCCGCGCAGGCGGCGCTGGACTGCGCCGAGCGGCTGGGCATCCGTGTGCATGTGGCGCTGGTCGACCGCAGCGGTAATACGCTGGCCTATCTGCGCATGGCCGAGGCCTTCCTGCATTCGGAGAGCATCGCCATCGACAAGGCCTACACGGCCGCCAGCTTCGGCTTTCCAACCGGCCAATGGCTGGAGGTGATCGGCGACAACCCGCGCCTGCACGCCGGGCTGACTACGCGGCCACGGCTGGTGGTGCTCGGCGGCGGCTTGCCGATGGTCGCGGACGGCCGCTGCATCGGTGGCGTCGGCGTTTCCGGCGGCAGCGAGGAGCAGGACGAAGCCTGCGCCCGCGCGGCGCTGGCAGCGCTGGGTCTCAATACGGCAGAGTGAGGGCGCGATGATGAAACACCAGATAACCATCGAAGACACCGCCGAGCACTATCCCTGCGACGAGCACGAGTCGGTCCTGCATGGCATGGCGCGCCTCGGTCGGCGCGGCATACCGCTGGGCTGCCGTGGCGGCGGCTGCGGTGTGTGCAAGGTGCAGATCACCCAGGGCAGCTACGAGGCGAAGGTGATGAGCCAGGCCCACGTCAGCGCCGAGGAACAGGCGCAGGACATAGTGCTAGCCTGCCGGATCATGCCGCACAGCGACATTTGCCTGCAGGTGCTCGGCAAGATGAAGGAGCGCGTATGCGCCCGAGCGGCGCCAATTTCGGAAGCTTAAGGACCGAGGCGGCCGCTGCAAGGCTAATGGACCACACCGTTGTTTCTCGTTTTCTTGCATGGCCATTCGGTCTGGACGAGCTCCCTAGTACCGGGTGCTTACGTTATAGAGGCTGCTATGGGGGTACCGACGAGAACTCGCGCCATCAACTCTTGGATCAATCGAGGAAGGCCCGGCGGGGCTATAGAGATTCACGAGGTAGCTGCTCAGATTGTTGACATTCAGGCACTCCTCGACGCTGCGCGTGAAGTGCTAGGCGGACGTGATTTCGGGATTGAGCGACTAGAACAGGCGTTGCTGTTCTCCCAGCAACTGCCCCTATTTCAACAGGACCAACAGGACCAACAGGACCAACAGGAATCATCGCTGGCGTCTTGGCTGAACACGATGTTGCGCGACGTCCTTGGGGGCGCGCATATCATCGTGGAACGAGGAGTTGCGTTGATTCATCACCTCCAGCCAGCCTTCCAGAGTCGACGGTTAGCCCTTCCTTCTCGCGGCTGTTGAGCCGGGCGCCGCGGAAGGTTGTTGCAATGGCCTGCTGTAGTTGTTCATCAGGACTGGCTTTTCTAGTCGCCCGCACTGGCCACGCGGACCAATGCGGGGAGGTTTGGGGGCGGGCGGCGGTCAGTCGGCTTCGCTGGGGCGCTGGGCGCGCACCCCGGGGGAGGTGAAGCGCAGCAGGTGGGTGCGCTCGATCAGCAGGTACAGCACGGCGCCAGCGGCCAGGCCCCAGCCCGCGCCGTACACCGCCAGCACCACACCCATGGTGCCGGCGATACCGCGTTCGGCGTTGTTGTTGAGCTGCTCGAAGCCGACCATCAGGCAGATGTAGCCGGTGAGGATCAGCGTCAGCGACAGGGCGATCGGCAGCACCGGCTGGAAGAAGCTCACCAGCGGCAGGACGAACAGCGCGAGAAAGCCGGTGATCCAGAAGGTGCCGGCGCCGCTGTAGATCGACTCCATCGCCTTGCTGCCGTACTTGTAGCGCTCGGCCATGGTCGCCGCCACGGCCGTCCACAGCGGGCCGGCCAGGCCCGGGTAGGGCGCGAAGAAGGCATGCAGGGCGTTGCGGATGGCGCACACCAGGTGGATGCGGTCGACGTTGATCTCGATCTTCTCGTCGGTGCGCAGCTCGTCGGCGCGCTGCATCAGCGACTGGCCGACGATGATGTCGCCGAAGGCGATGATGTAGGCGATCACCGCGGTGGGCACCGCCAGCATGAACACCTGGGCGTCGGGGAAGCCGGCGGTGAAGGGCAGGTACTGCCAGAGCTGGTCGAAAGCCGGCACGGTGATGCCGAAGCGCACGTCCGGCATCCTGTACTCGCCCACCGCGATGCCGGCGACGATGGCCACGATCATCCCCGGGACCATGCCGTAGTTGACGATCTTGCGCGCCAGCGGCACCCGCTCGGTAAGCCCGCGGAACGACACCGAGAACATCAGGTACAGGCAGATCAGGCTGCCCAGCACCAACGAGATCGGCGTGTTGGCCAGGCGCCCGCCGGTCTCGATCTCGCCGATCAGCGCGGCGATGCCGGCGCCGATGATGATCCCGCCCTTCATCGAGTTGGGCACGATGCGCACCATCACGCTGCCCAGGCGCGTGACCCCGAGCAGGAAGAAGATGACGCAGACCAGGATCTGCAGCGCGAACAGCGCGCGGATCGCCTCCGGCCCCGGCTCGAAGTTGCCGAGAAACAGCAGCACCACCGGGATGCCGGGGGTGATCCAGCCCGGCACCAGCGGCACGCCGAGCAACGCCGGCAGCATGAAGCCGATGCCGCACACCACCACGTAGGCCAGCGCCACCTCGTAGGGCAGGCCGAGGTATTTCTCCAACAGCGGGATCATGCCCAGGCTGACCACGAACATGATCAGCGCCTGGAGCATCTCCGCGGTTTCCCAGCGGTAGTGCACGAAGGGCAGGCGAAGCTTGAACGGTCCGGCCTTCCAGCAGGGTTGTTCATCGCCGTCGTTACGTTTGTACAGTTGCATGGAGCCTCCGTTGACGCCGTGTGGCGCCTTCTTGTTGTTGTGAACGGATGCCGCCGGCAGCCGCCATCCCTGCAACGGGATGGCAGTACCAGGCAGAAAAAAGAGGGGTCAGGCCAGATTGCGCAGAGGTGCAGGCTGGGGTGGCGACAGGTCGCGTGCCCGTTCGCGCAGGACGTACTTCTGGATCTTGCCGGTCGAGGTCTTGGGCAGCGCCCCGAATATGACGGTGCGTGGCACCTTGAACGAGGCCAGGTGCTCGCGGCAGAAACTGATGATGGCGTCTTCGTCGACGGCCTGGTGATCGGCCTTGAGGTTGATGAAGGCGCAGGGGGTTTCGCCCCATTTCTCATCCGGTCGAGCCACCACGGCAGCTTCCAGCACGGCAGGATGGCGGTACAGCACACCTTCGAGTTCGATGGTGGAAATGTTCTCCCCGCCGGAAATGATGATGTCCTTGAGCCGATCCTTGATCTCCACGTAGCCGTCCGGGTGGCAGACGGCCAGGTCGCCGGTATGGAACCAGCCACCTTCGAACGCTTCGGCCGTTGCACTGGGGTTCTTCAGATAACCCTTCATCACCGTGTTGCCGCGCATGAAGATCTCGCCGATGGTCTGGCCGTCGCGCGGGGTCGGCTCCAGGGTTTTGGGATCGGCCACCATCAGCCCTTCCAGGGTCGGGTAGCGCACGCCCTGGCGTGCCTTGATTTCCGCGCGCTCCTCCAGAGGGCGTTCGTCCCATTCGGCATGCCAGGCGCAGATGGTGACCGGCCCATAGACTTCGGTCAGGCCGTAGACATGCGTCACCTTGATGCCCATTTCCTCGACTGCGCCGATCACCTTGGCCGGCGGCGCGGCGCCGGCGACCATGGCGTGCACGGGGTGGTCGATGGCGGCTTTGGCCGAAGCGGGCATGTTGACCAGCGCATTGAGCACGATCGGCGCGCCACACAGGTGAGTGACCTGATGCTCGCGAATCAGCCCGAGAATCTTCTGCGGGTCGACGCGGCGCAGGAACACATGGACGCCGGCCAGCGCGGTAATCGTCCATGGGTAGCACCAGCCGTTGCAGTGGAACATCGGCAGCGTCCAGAGATACACCGGATGGTTGCCCATCGCCCAGGTCATCTGGTTGCCCAGCGCGTTCAGATAGGCGCCGCGGTGGTGATAGACCACGCCCTTGGGGTTGCCGGTGGTGCCGGAGGTGTAGTTGAGGCTGATCGCCTGCCACTCGTCTTCCGGCCACTGCCAGGCGAACGCCGGGTCGCCTTCGGCGAGCAGCGCTTCGTAGTCGAGGCTGGAAACCGGCTCGCCTTCGCCGTACTCGGGGTCGTCCACATCGATCACGAGCGGCGGGTGATCGAGCATCCCGACGGCCGCGCGCACGACCGAGGCGAACTCGCGGTCGGCGATCAATACCCGGGCCTCGCCATGCTGCAGCATGAAGGCAATGGCTTCGGCATCCAGTCGTACATTGAGCGTATTGAGCACCGCGCCGATCATGGGCACGGCAAAATGGGCCTCGAGCATCGAGGGGATATTGGGCAGCATCACCGCGACGGTATCGCCCTTGCCGATACCACGCCCGGCCAACGCAGAGGCCAGGCGTCGGCAGCGCATGTAGGTTTCGGCCCAGGTGCGACGGATCGAACCGTGGATCACGGCGGGGTAATCCGGATAAACGCTGGCGGTGCGCTCGATGAAGCTGAGCGGACTGAGGGCAACATGGTTGACTGCGGCGGGCGCAAGGCCCTGTTCGTAGATGGTCATGCAAGACACCACTTGGCTGATTATTAGCTCTTGTTCTGCATCGCCTGGGAGCTTCTCCCGGGCGGCTTGCAAATCTTATAGATCAGTCGGAAGGCATATGGAAGTATTGCTGGACGAATATGGTAATACTCCTATATCTATTTCCGTGCGGGCCAGGGGGTTTCTCCCGGCCAACCTTTCAGACGGATTGCTTATGAGCACAACTCCCGTTCGCCTTCACACCTGGCTGCGTCTGCAGCGTGAACAGGTAGCGCTCGACGCGCGCGCCGATGCCCTGTGCCGGGTGCTGCGCGGCTGCGCCGGGGTACGCCAGGCGTACTACATGACCTGGCAGGCCGGTGCCGGCATCTACACCCATGAGGGCAGTGGCGCACAGCTGCCTCCCGGCCTGGGTGATCCGCTGCAGGCCAGTGATCGCCTGCTGCATGAGCGGCTCGGCGGCGAGGGCCTGCTCGACCTCGCCGTTGTCCGTGGGCTGGACTGCTGGCTTGCCGGCCGCCTGCGCCGGGCAGGTATCGTTCAGGGCGCCGTGCTGGCGCTGGATCTGGATGAAGCCGTACCCGGGTTGTTGCTGCTTGCCACCGATGGCGATGTCGGTCCCTGCTCGCTGAGCTGGGTACGCGAGCTGTTGCTCAGCCTGCTCGCATGCGCGAGCGGCCTGGCGCGTCAGTCGCCGTTGCTCGGCCTGGATCCGCAACCGAGCCTGCTGCTGGACGAGCACGCGTATCCCGTCGAGCTGAACGCTGCCCTGCTGGCGCTGCTGGCCGATCGCCCTCTGGATGAGCTGCTGCGCTTTCTGCCCGTCAATCACGCCGCGCTGGTCGGCGCTTGTCTGGCGCAACAACGGGCTATCGAAGGGGTGGAGGCCGAATACGACCAGCGCATCCTGATCTGGACCTTTGTTCCCGACCCCGCGCAGAACCGGGTGCTCGCGCGCTGTCGAGAGGCGACCGCACAGGTCCTGGCCGAGCGGGATGCGGCACGCGCCCGGCGTCTGTATCGGCTGATCACCGAAAACACCACCGACCTGATCTCCCGGCACGCGCCCGATGGACGCTTTCTCGACGCCTCGCCAGCGGCCTGGCGGCTGCTCGGCTATTGGCCGGAGCAGTTGCGTGGCCAGCTCGTGGAAACGCTGTTCCACCCCGAAGACCGGGCCCAGTTGCCGGCGCGCAGCCGCGACGCGCTGGAGGTGGACGGCTATCACACGATGACCTACCGGGTGCGCCATCGGGATGGTCACTACCTGTGGTTCGAGACCGCCAGCCATGCCATCCGCGAGACCTATACCGGCGCGGTGGTCGAGGTGGTCAGCGTGTCGCGCGACATCACCGCGCGGGTGCAGGCCGAAGAGAACCGCCGGCGTCTGGCCGAGGTGGTGGAAGTAAACACTGACCTGGTGTTGTTCATCGATGCCGAGGGGCGGGTGACGTATCTCAATCCGGCGGCAAGGCGAGCGCTGCGTCTGCAGGATGGGCAGATGCCGGCGCTCGATGCGCTGTTCGATACCGAGGTACTGGCGCTGCTGCACGGAACCGGCCGCACGACCGCCGAGCGCGAGGGCGTCTGGAGCTGCGATTCGCGTCTGCTCGCACAGGACGGCGGTGCCTCGGTGCCGATTTCCCTCGTGCTGCTGGCGCATCGGACGACCGGCGGCGAGCGTTATTACTCGCTGGTGGCCCGCGACATGAGCGAGCGTGAGCTGCGCGAGGCGCAGCAGCGGCGCCACCAGGACGAGCTGGCGCATACGGGGCGCCTCATCACCCTCGGCGAGCTGGCATCCGGCATCGCGCATGAGATCAACCAGCCGCTCGCGGCGGTGGTCAACTACGCCAGCGCCAGCCAGCGCTACCTGCAGAGCCTGGGGCAGAATCCGCAAGCAGCCGAGCGCGTGGCCCAGGGCCTGGAGCGGATTACCGAGCACGCCAACCATGCCTCGGAGGTGATCAAGCGCTTGCGGGCGTTCCTGCGCAAGGGGCAGCGGCGCATGCAGCCGCTCGATGTCGCCGAGGTCGCGCGCGACGCGGTGCGCCTCTGCGCGTGGGAGACCGCTGCCGCCCAGGTGACCGTCGAGCAGGTGCTGGCCGCCGACCTGCCACGGGTCTATGCCGACCGCGTGCTGCTCGAGCAGGTCTTGATCAACCTCTTGAGCAATGCGATAGAAGCGAACCGCGAAGCCCACCCGGGGCAGCCGTCGCGTATCGTATTGCGCGCCGAGCGACAGGCCGATGAGGTGGTCCTGGCCGTTGCGGACCAGGGCCGTGGGTTGGATGAGCAGGAACTCGAGCAGGCCTTTACGCCGTTCTTTACCCGCAAGCCGGACGGTCTCGGGCTCGGGTTGCCGATGAGCCGCAGCATCATCGAGGGGTTTGGCGGCGCGTTGCAGGGCCAGCCGGGCGAGAACGGAGGGCTCTGCATGCGCTGTTGCCTGCCGATCAAGACAATAGCAACAGAGGAACGCTGATGAGCGATGCTCACGAGCAGGTGGTGTATATCGTCGACGACGACCAGGGCATGCTCGACTCGACGGTCTGGCTATTGGAGTCGGTGGGGTTGTCTGCCAGGCCGTTCATCGGCGGGCGGGAGTTTCTCGAAGCCTGCAATGGCGCGGATAACGCCTGCGTGCTGTTGGACGTCAGGATGCCGGGTATGGGCGGTCTGCAGGTTCAGGAGGCCATGCGCGCGCGCGGGCTGCAGTTGCCTGTGATCTTCGTCAGCGGCCATGCCGATGTGCCTATCGTGGTTCGCGCATTCAAGGCCGGCGCGGTGGATTTCATCGAGAAGCCCTACAACGAGCAATTACTGCTCGATAGCGTGCAGCAGGCGCTCAGTCGTCAGGAACGTGCCGGCGGCACCGGCGAGCACGTCAGCCTGCAGGCCCGCCTGGACAGCCTGACCCCGCGAGAGCGCGATGTACTGCTGCCGCTGGTGCAGGGCTACACCACCAAGGAAATCGCTCGCCAGCTCGACATCAGCATCAAGACCGTCGACCTCTATCGGTCCCGGGTGATGAAGCGCATGCAGGCCGAGCGCCTGGCCGATCTGGTCGGCATGGCCGTAGCGGCACGCCTGGTGGATCCGCTGCGCTTGCGCGGCTAGGCGTTCAGGCCCGCGCCGCTTCCCGATAGGCGCGTGGGCTGTCGCCGGTCCACTGACGAAAGGCACGGGTGAAAGCCGAAGGTTCGGAGAAACCGAGACGCTGGGCGATTTCACTGATCGGCAGCCCAGCCTGACTGAGGTAGTGGATGGCCAGGTCGCGGCGCAGGCCATCCTTGAGCGCCTGGAAGCGGGCACCTTCGAGGGCAAGACGCCGCCGCAGGGTGCGCTCGGTGATATGCAGCGCCGCTGCCGCGGCTTCGATACCGAGGTCCCTGAACGCGCCATCGTATTGGAACAGGTCACTGACGCTGCGCGTGAAGGCGGCCTGGTAGGACGGGCGCGTGAACCATTCCAGCGGCGCCCGCCGCAGGTGTTCACGCAGCGTGGCGGGCGTCTGGACCACCGGCATGTCCAGGCATTGAGGGTCGAGCACCAGGCGGCAATCGGGCATCGAGAAGCGTGCCGGGCAGGGAAACATCAGCCTGTACTCGGCATGGTTGGCCGGTTGCGGGTAGTCGAAGTGCACCTCCCGCAATCCGATGCGCTGGCCCACCAGCCAGCTGGCGAAACGATGCCAGAGCAGCATGAACACTTCCCGCAAGAGATGCTCCGGGTCATGCTCCGGATCGGCCAGGCGCATCACGAAAGCGGTTTGCCCGCCATCGGCGGCCAGCTCCAGACGCAGCGAATCGTTGACCAGATTGTAAAAGCGCGCCATTCGGTAATAGACCGAGGCCAGGCGACGACAGCCGATGACCTGGCGGGCCATCAGGGCGAACACACCGTGGCGGCTACGGGAGGGCGCAAGGCCCATGAATTCGTCGTCGCCAACGCGCCATAGCGCCAGCATCAGCCGGCTGAACTGCAGTGAGGTCATGCGCATCTGCGCGTTGTCGAGCAGGCGCTGGCCGATGCCGGCTTCCTGCAGCAACGCCTGTTCGTCGAGCCCACTGCGCTGCGCCGCCTTGATGGCGCTGCAGGCGAAGTGGACCGAAATGCTGTAGCCCTCGTAAGACATGTGAGGCTCTCGGATTGTCCGTTTATGTCAAGTATTAGTCAGCTTTGGTTATGGCTGGCGCCTGCGTGAGCGGCGAAGCTAGCGGCGCTTTACGAACGAGCGAGCGGCGACGTGCTCGGCTGGTGCAGTGGCCGGCTCGAGGCCTTCCTGCGCGCTATCCGGCAACTCTACCTGAGCAGGGAGCCTTCCATGCAACTACGAGAGGTGGTGATCACCGGCGCTTTGCGCACGGCGATCGGGGATTTCGGCGGCAGCCTCAAAGACGCCAGGCCGAGTGAGCTGGCAACCCAACTGGTTGCCGAATCGGTCAAGCGCTACGGCGTGGCCCCGGCGAGCGTGGGGCACTGCGTGTTCGGTAACGTACTGCCGACCGAGTCGCGCGATCTGTATCTCTCGCGGGTGGCTGCGCTGGAAGGGGGCCTGACCGAGCGCTGCGTCGCCATGTCGGTGAACCGGCTCTGTGGTAGCGGCCTGCAAGCGGTCATCAGTGCGGCGCAGCAGCTTCAACTCGGCCTTTGCCAAGCGGCGATCGCGGGCGGCGCCGAGTCCATGAGCCGCGCGCCCTACCTGCTGCCCGCGGCCCGCTTTGGCCAGCGGATGGGAGACGGCCAGACACTCGACCTGATGGTTGGCGCGCTGACCTGTCCGATCAACCGTTATCACATGGGAATCACGGCGGAAAACGTCGCCGAGCGCTACGGCATCAGCCGTGCGCAGCAGGACGCTCTCGCCCTGGAAAGCCACCGCCGGGCGGCCCGCGCCATCGCCGAGGGGCGCTTCGCCGGGCAGATCGTCCCCGTGGAGCTGAAAACCCGCAAAGGCACGCGGTCGTTCGACACCGATGAGCACGTGCGCCACGACTGCACGCCGGAAGAGCTGGCGGCTCTGCGCCCGGCGTTCAAGCGCGAGGGCGGCACCGTTACCGCGGGCAACGCGTCTGGCCTGAACGACGCCGCCGCGGCGCTGTTGCTGATGGACCGCGATTACGCCGAGGTCAACGGCCACCAGGTCATGGCGCGGCTGGTGGACTACCAGGTGTCCGGCGTGGCACCCGAGATCATGGGCATCGGCCCGGTGTCGGCGGTGCGCGAGCTGCTGGCGCGCAACGGGCTGGAGATCGGCGATATCGATTTCTTCGAGCTCAACGAGGCGTTCGCGGCACAGGCGCTGGCGGTGGTGCAGCAGCTCGACCTGCCGCTGGAAAAGGTCAACCCCAACGGCAGCGGCATCTCCCTTGGCCACCCCATCGGCGCCACCGGGGCGATCCTGATGGTCAAGGCCGTGCACGAGCTGCACCGCAGCGGCGGCCGCTTCGCCGTGGTCAGCCTGTGCATCGGTGGCGGCCAGGGCATCGCCGCATTGCTGGAGCGCCTCTGATGACTCTTTATCAAGGGCAGGCGCTGCGCCTGGAAATGCTTGGCGACGGCTTCGCCGAGCTGGTGCTGGATCTCGACGGCTCGTCGGTCAACAAACTGGACCGCGCCACCCTGGCGGATCTGCGCGCGGCGCTGGAGGTGCTCGAGCACACCGCGTTGCGCGGGCTGCTGGTGCGTAGCGCCAAGCCGGCGTTCGTGGTCGGTGCGGACGTCAGCGAATTCCCCGCGCTGTTCGAGGCCGGGGAGGGCGCGCTGCACGCCTGGATCGAGCAGGCGCTGGACAGCCTCGGGCGCCTGGAATCGCTGCCCTACCCAAGCGTTGCCGCGATCAACGGGTTCGCCCTTGGTGGCGGCTTGGAGCTGGCGCTGGCCACCGACTACCGGGTGCTGGCCGAGGATGCGCAGGTCGGCCTGCCGGAAGTCACCCTTGGCATTTGCCCCGGCTTCGGCGGCACGGTGCGGCTGTCGCGCCTTGTCGGCGTGGCCGATGCGCTGGACTGGCTGCTCGAGGGCAAGCCGCGGAAGGCCGGGGCGGCGTTGACGGCCGGTGTCGCCGAACGTGTGGTGCCCCCAGAAACCTTGCGCCAAGAGGCGCTGGCGCTGCTCGGTGAGGTTGCCGAGGGCGGCGACTGGCAGGCCTGGCGCGCACGCAAGCGTCAGCCGGTGGCTGTGCCGGACGGCATCGCCGCCCGTGGCGATACGCTCGACCCGCGCTACCCGGCGCCGCAGGCGATTCTCGCCGCGGTGCAGACCCACGCCGGGCTGCAGTTCGCCGAGGCGCTGCGAGTCGAGCGCGAGACCTTCGTGGCCCTGGCGCGTGGGCCCGAGGCGGCCTCGCTGGTCGGGCTGTTCCTCGCCGATCAGGCGGTGCGCAAGCAGGCCCGTCGGCATGCCGAAGGTGCCGCGCCGGTGCGCCGCGCCGCAGTGCTCGGCGCTGGCATCATGGGCGGCGGCATTGCCTACCAGGCGGCGGCCAGCGGCACGCCGATCCTGATGAAGGACATCCGTGCCGAGGCGCTGGAGCTGGGCATGCGCACCGCCACCGCCCAGCTCGACCGGCAGGTCGCCAAGGGCAAGCTGAGCGAGGCACAGAAGGCGGCGATCCTCGAGCGGATCACCCCGACGATGGACTGGCAGGGCTTCGCCGAGGTCGATCTGCTGGTTGAAGCGGTGGTCGAGCGGGCCGACGTCAAGGCCGCGGTGCTCGGCGAAGCCGAGGGGCTGGTGGCCGACGCCGCGGTGCTGGCCTCCAACACCTCGACCATTTCCATCGACCGGCTGGCCGAAGGGCTGCGCCACCCCGAGCGCTTCTGCGGCATGCACTTCTTCAACCCGGTACCGATGATGCCGCTGGTGGAGGTCATCCGCGGTCGCCACACCGACGACGCGACGCTGTCGCGCACCGTGGCCTTCGCCCTGGCGCTGGGCAAGACGCCCATCGTGGTCGGCGACTGCCCGGGCTTTCTGGTCAATCGGGTGCTGTTTCCCTACTTCAACGGCTTCAACCGGCTGCTGCAGGACGGTGTCGATTTCGAGCGTATCGACCGGGTCATGGAAGCCTTCGGCTGGCCCATGGGCCCGGCCTATCTCGCCGACGTGATCGGCCTGGACACCATGGTGCATGCCGACCGGGTGCTGCAGGAGGGCTACCCCGGGCGCATGGGGCATGACGGCGAGCCGGTGATGGAGCAGTTGCTCGCGGCCGGCTGCCTGGGCCAGAAGAACGGCCGCGGTTTCTACCTCTACGGCACCGATGAGCAGGGCCGGCGCCAGCGCGAGCCGTCGGCCGAGGCGCGGGCGCTGCTGGGTACGCCGGGCGCCGAGGTGAGCGACCAGGACATCGTCGACCGGCTGATGATCCCGCTGTGCCTGGAAACCGTGCGCTGCCTCGAAGACGGCATCGTCGCCAGTGCCGCCGAAGCGGATATGGGCCTGGTGCTCGGCCTCGGCTTCCCGCGCTTTCGCGGTGGCGCGCTGCGCTACATCCAGAACCAGGGGCTCGCCGAGTTCGCCGCCCGCGCCAGGCGCCATGCACACCACGGCGGGCTGTACCAACTCACCGACGAGTTCCGCGCGCGGCTGCACAGCGGCCAGCGCTACCACTAACGCACCGAGAGAAACGCACATGGCCGATTACGTCCATCCGTACCGCGACACCGAGTTCGTGCTCAATGAAGTACTGGGCTTCGAGCGCCTATGCGCCGAGCTTGGCCTGGGCGATATCAACAGCGAGCTGGCGGCGGCAGTGCTGGCCGAGGCGGGAAAACTGGGCGCCGAAGTGCTGGCGCCGCTGAACGCGATCGGCGACCGGGAAGGCGTCCGGCTGACCGAGCACGGCGTCAAGGAGGCGCCCGGTTTCGCCGACGCCTATCGGTTGTTCAGCGAAGGGGGCTGGTGTTCGCTTACCGCGCCCGAGGCGTTTGGCGGGCAGGCGCTACCGAATGTGCTGGGGACCGCGGTCAGTGAGGTCTGGCACGCGGCGAACATGGCGTTCGCGCTTTGCCCGCTGCTGACCCAGGGCGCCATCGAGGCACTGGCGCATCATGCGTCGGCACCGTTGCAGGCACGCTATCTGCCCAGGCTGGTCAGCGGCGAGTGGACCGGCACGATGAATCTCACCGAGCCGGATGCCGGCTCCGATCTGGCGGCTGTCAAGGCGCGCGCGGTTCCCGAAGGCGAGCACTACCGCATCACCGGGCAGAAGATCTTCATCAGCTGGGGCGACCACCAGATGACATCCAACGTGATTCATCTGGTGCTTGCTCGCCTGCCGGATGCGCCTGCTGGCGTAAAGGGTATCTCGCTGTTTCTGGTGCCCAAGTTCCTGCCGAACGCCGCAGGCGAAGCCGCCGAGCCGAACGATGTGCGCTGCGTGTCGCTGGAGCACAAGCTCGGGATCCACGGCAGCCCGACCTGCACCATGAGCTTTGGCGAGCAGGGCGGGGCGATCGGCTACCTGGTCGGCGAGCCGCACGCCGGGCTGGCCTGCATGTTCACGATGATGAACCACGCGCGTCAGGCCGTGGGGCTGCAGGGCCTGGCGATTTCCGAACGCGCCTGGCAGGACGCCCGCAGCTATGCCCGCGAGCGCTTGCAGGGCACCCAGCGCGACGGCAGCCGCTACCCGATCATCCGCTTCCCCGATGTGCGCCGCATGCTGATGCAGATGAAGGCCTCGACCGAGGCCATGCGCGCCCTGGCGCTGCTCGCGGCGTCCGAACTGGACCGCGCCCGCCATGCGCCCGACCCGGCCAGCCACCGTGCCCGCCAGGGCCGCGTGGATCTCTACACGCCGATCATCAAGGGATGGCTGACCGAGCTGGCGCAGGAGGTGACCTCGCTGGCCGTGCAGGTTCATGGCGGCATGGGCTATGTCGAGGAGACCGGTGTTGCGCGGCATTTCCGTGATGCGCGCATCCTGCCGATCTACGAGGGCACCAACGGCATCCAGGCGATGGACCTGGTAGGGCGCAAGACCCTCGCCAACGAAGGAGCGTTGCTGGCCGAGCTGCTCGATGACATCGACACGACCCTCGGCCACCTGCGCCAGGATGCGCGCTGCAGCAGGCTGGCGGCGCCGCTGGCCGAGGCGCTGGCAGCTGCACGGCGAGCGCGCCAGTACCTGCTGGAAGGTGCTGCAAGCGATCCCGCGCTGCCCGGCAGCGTCGCCTTCAACCTGATGATGCTGTTGGGTTACCTGTGCGGGGGCTGGGCCATGGCGCGCTCGGCGCTGGCCGCGTCCGCCGCGCTGGCCGCAGGGCGCGGCGATCCCGCCTTTCTCGAGGCCAAGCTGGTCACCGCGGGCTTCTACACCGACCACCTGCTGCCTCGCACCGGCGCCCTGCTTGCCAGCGTGCTCGCCGGTAGCCACAGCACCATGGCGCTCGTCGAAGAGCTTTTCTGAACCGACCCGGCAGGTGCTCGCCTTACCCGCCGGCTGGGCGGCGGGCATCCGCTCCCGTGAGATCGAGAGGTTTTCCACATGAAAGTACTGATCGCCGTCAAACGAGTGGTCGATTACAACGTCAAGGTCCGCGTCAAGGCGGACAACTCCGGCGTTGACCTGGCCAACGTCAAGATGTCGATGAACCCCTTCTGCGAAATCGCCGTGGAAGAAGCCGTGCGCCTGAAAGAGAAAGGCGTGGCCAGCGAAATCGTGGTCGTCTCCGTCGGCCCGAGCGCTGCCCAGGAGCAGCTGCGTACCGCCCTGGCGCTGGGCGCCGACCGCGCCGTGCTGGTCGAGTCCGCTGATGAACTCAATTCCCTGGCGATCGCCAAGCTGCTCAAGGCCGTGGTCGACAAGGAGCAGCCGCAACTGATCATCCTCGGCAAGCAGGCGATCGACAGCGACAACAACCAGACCGGGCAGATGCTCGGCGCGCTGACCGGCTACGCCCAGGGCACCTTCGCCTCCAAGGTGGAAGTCGCTGGCGACAAGGTCAACGTCACCCGCGAGATCGACGGCGGCCTGCAGACCGTCGCGCTGAACTTGCCGGCGATCGTCACCACCGACCTGCGCCTGAACGAGCCGCGCTACGCGTCGCTGCCGAACATCATGAAGGCCAAGAAGAAGCCGCTGGAAACCCTGACGCCCGAGGCGCTGGGCGTGACCACCACCTCGACCGTGAAGACCCTCAAGGTCGAAGCGCCGGCTGCCCGCAGCGCCGGTATCAAGGTCAAGTTCGTGGCTGAACTGGTCGAGAAACTGAAGAACGAGGCGAAGGTGATCTGATGGCTATCCTGGTTATCGCTGAACACAACAACGCGGTCCTGGCGGCTGCAACCCTGAACACCGTGGCGGCGGCCACCAAGATCGGCGGCGACATCCACGTGCTGGTCGCCGGCAGCGGCTGCGGCGCCATCGGTGAAGCGGCGGCCAAGATCGAGGGCGTGTCCAAGGTGCTGGTCGCCGACGACGCGGCCTACGCCAATCAGCTGCCGGAAAACGTCGCGCCGCTGATCGCGCAGCTTGTAGGGGAAAGTGGGGCGAAAAATTACAGCCACGTGCTGGCTCCGGCCACCACCAATGGCAAGAACTTCCTGCCGCGCGTGGCGGCGCTGCTGGAGGTCGACCAGATCTCCGAGATCATCGCCGTCGAAAGCGCCGACACCTTCAAGCGCCCGATCTACGCCGGCAACGCCATCGCCACCGTGCAGTCCAGCGCCCCGATCAAGGTCATCACCGTGCGTGCCACCGGCTTCGACGCGGTGAACGCCGAGGGCGGCTCAGCGGCCGTCGAGCAGGTCTCCGGCAGCGGTGACGCCGGCAAGTCCGCCTTCGTTGGCGAAGAGCTGGCCAAATCCGACCGTCCGGAGCTGACCGCGGCCAAGATCGTCGTTTCCGGCGGCCGCGGCATGCAGAACGGCGACAACTTCAAGCACCTGTACTCGCTGGCCGACAAGCTCGGCGCCGCAGTCGGTGCCTCGCGAGCCGCGGTCGACGCCGGCTTCGTGCCGAACGACATGCAGGTCGGCCAGACCGGCAAGATCGTCGCGCCGCAGCTGTACATCGCCGTCGGCATCTCCGGTGCGATCCAGCACCTGGCGGGCATGAAGGACTCCAAGGTGATCGTCGCGATCAACAAGGACGAGGAAGCGCCGATCTTCCAGGTCGCCGACTACGGCCTGGTCGGGGATCTGTTCGAGATCCTGCCGGAGTTGGAAAAGCTCGTCTGAGTCGAAGTAGGTATCATTAATCGAAACCATCGGCCTGTAGCCAACGGTAATAGGCGAACTAGGCGGCTGTCTGCGTTCCTTTGCCTGTCCTGAGAAATAGACCACTAACGGTTGTTTCAGGGAAATACGGTGGTGTACGAATTGACGACGGTCTTCGCAACTCTCTGCGGAGCAAGCACTTGCTCCGCTATGTTGTCTGCTGGCTATAGTATTGCTTAATGGTTATATGGGGCGCCTCGAGGCGGAAATACTGGATGACGGTACTTCTGCTGTAGATGAACCATAATCCATGCGCTTTTGTTGGTGCAATCTTTAAGCGTGCGTCGGTTGCCGGGTATTAGTAAATGAAAGGCTACCGAGACAGTAAAGGTTTGAAGTGAGCAGCCTTCAAGTTAATCAGGCGAGCTACAATAAAGCCAACGTCTAACCGAGTCGCATTGAAGCCAATTTAGTCAATAAACGTCTTTATCTATAGCGCGCCTCGGTTGCATGCGGCTTTTGATTAGGAATGCAATGGCGGGACATTAGCGCTTGCACGCTTACCGTGGCGCATTGAAATCCAAAATATCCAGTTGCTCGGTCAGCCAGCGATATGCCTGATATGTGCTATTAAATTTACGAACTAGGGTGCGTACACCTTTATCTATGTTACAGTCGCGGAGCGTGAGGCCAAGACCTTCTTCGTCGATTTCGTAGGTCTTTGCTTTCATATCGCCGAGCTGCATCGCAAGCAGCCTAACGTCATCGAGTGAGTGAATGGGGGCGATGCTGTGCTTGCGCACGTAGGAGCGTACCTTCTCTGAAAGCTCATTGAAGTCATCTGCATTAATGCGGTGGACTATATCATCTGAATCTGGGATTTGCTCCGGATAGTCATCATCAAGTGATACGCAGTGTTCCACACCGTGAATGCTTGCTACTAGGTATTGACCGCCGACTTCGTCGCGCTCGCGGTTAAGAATTAGGATAGACATGTTTTTTCCTCAGGTTGTTGTTCTGTTCATTATTCTAAGTTGCTCCGCTTAAAAAAGGCAATAGGCTATACTGTATTTTTATACAGCCCATGGTTAACGCCCCGGAGGCCGTTCGGCTGGCTATCTAGTGAGTGTCCGGCCCAAAACCCATAATTTAAAAGTGGCATAAGCAGTATGTCGTGGGCAGTGGTGTCTCGGTAAGCGATTGCGCCAGTCCGTCGCCGCCCCAGGCTGTGAGCGCAATTTAAAATTACTCTACTTGGTTCTCGCATTTTAAAATGTGAATCGGCTGAAAGAGTGGAAGCACCTGCTCATACCCAGCGCTGTTCAGTCGGTCTATGTGCTGCTCCCGGCGGGTCGTCTTGTGGGGTCAGGTAACATGGTGCGTCCTTGGCCAACGAACCAAAGTCCGGAATGCGATATAGAAATGATAGAATTTTTTCGCCTTTGCAATACTTGGCTTTTGGGTTATATAAAAATAATGTTTTGGCTGTTGTTTTTTTGTTTTCGTATTTGCGATAATTGATTGTGTGGCATGTGTCACCAAATAATAAGAAGAATATTATGAATGCAGAGACTCAAAGCGCCTACATCAGTTTGGCCAGTAACTTCTATGCGACTCGAATGCAGGGCGTTGAGCTTGATGAGCTCAATATTATTGGTGCTTTGCTTCGGGCGGCTCCTGATTACCGCCCGGACTATTATCGGCGCTTACGTAACGCTTTGGCGTTTGATCAAAAGCGTCGAGGCAATTTCTGGGCTGCCCAAGAAATCAATCGGACGCTCAATCCGGTCACTGTGTTAAATCTGCCGCGAAAGAAAAAACAGCGACGTCCGCAGAAGCTTTCTTCCGCTGATTTCGAGACGTGGCTACGGTGTCTGGCTGAACGAGATATGCCTGTCGAAGCGGGAGCGTTAATGGTGATATCTCTTACCGGAGCGCGACCATGCGAGCTTAACGGAATTTCCATTGATGGCCGGCGCATCCATATATCTGGTGCGAAGCTTAGCCACAAAGGTTTACGCGGCGCTAGCCGAACGCTTGAGGCTGATGGAGACGTCTGCAATATCTTGAGAAACGCTCTCGCTGCTTTTAAATGTCAGCCGCGCAGTATGGATTCTATACGCATTGCGCTTCACCAAGTCGCTACTGAGCTATTCGGTAGGAGGAAGGTGCCGAGTATGTACACACTTCGTCACCAGTTCGGCTCAAATCTGAAAGCCTCAGGCATGTCCGCAATAGAAATGGCATACGTCATGGGGCACCAGGCTACCGATTCGATTAGCCGCTATGGCGATAAAAGATTTGGACATGCAGAAGCGGTTAAGGTTAAGCCTGCAAGCGATGCTGACTTTTCAAAGGTGAGAGATACAGTGCCTGCTCGAATGCGTGCGGACGTCGTGGCCCTTAATGATCAGCGAGACTTGGATCGTAGGTCTGAGGTCGCTGACCGCTGAGGTGATGTGGTCATTTCAGCGGACAATCATGAATTCCTTAGGGAAACTCTGAAGAAGACTTCCTGATTTTGGCAAAATGTCCGGACTCCACCCGCCGAGTTTTCCGATGAAGCAGATGACCTTCGCCGACGCCGAGTACGCCGGCAAGCGCAAACAGACCCGCAAAGAGCTGTTCCTGATCGAGATGGATCAGGTAGTGCCGTGGAAAGGTTTGGTCGCTCTGATCGACCCGCGCTACCCCAAAGGCGAGGGTGGTCGTCCGGCGTACCCGTTGATGGCGATGCTGCGCATACATCTGATGCAGAACTGGTTTGGCTACAGCGACCCTGCGATGGAGGAAGCGCTGTACGAGACCACCATCCTGCGCCAGTTTGCCGGACTGAGCCTGGAGCGCATTCCGGATGAAACCACCATCCTCAACTTCCGCCGCCTGCTGGAGAAACACGAACTGGCTGCCGGCATCCTGGCTGTGATCAATGGCTACCTAGGTGACCGAGGTTTGTCGTTGCGCCAAGGCACTATCGTCGATGCAACGCTGATCAATGCGCCAAGTTCGACCAAGAACAAGGACGGCAAGCGTGACCCGGAAATGCACCAGACCAAGAAGGGAAACCAGTATTACTTCGGCATGAAGGCGCATATCGGCGTTGATGACGAGTCCGGCCTGGTGCACAGCGTGGTGGGGACGGCAGCCAACGTTGCAGACGTTACCCAGGTCGACAAACTGCTGCACGGTGAGGAAAACATGGTCGGTGCCGACGCGGGCTACACCGGCGTAGAGAAGCGCCCGGAACATGAAGGCCGTGAGGTGATCTGGCAGATCGCGGCCCGTCGTAGTACGTACAAGAAGCTGAGTAAGCGCAGCGCGCTGTACAAAGCCAAGCGCAAGATCGAGAAAGCCAAGGCCCAGGTGCGTGCCAAGGTCGAGCATCCGTTCCGGGTGATCAAGCGCCAGTTCGGCTATGTGAAAACACGCTTCCGTGGCCTGGCGAAGAACACGGCACAGCTGGTGACACTGTTCGCGCTGTCGAACCTGTGGATGGTGCGCCGGCATTTGCTGACGAATGCGGGAGAGGTGCGCCTGTAATGTGGGAAATGGCCGCTGCGAGGTTATCGCGGCGGCCGAAACACTGAAATGAGCGGGTGATCTGATCGTTTTTGATTGGTTTGCCGCTTTCAAAATCGGCGACGGCTGAAGTCGACTGAAAATACAGGACTACTTCAGACCATCCCTAGGCGCTTACTTGGCTGGCCTAGCTGCCCAGTCACAAGCGTTCATCAACATGTCGCTCCGCCGTAATGATGGGTAGTCCGGGTCATGCCGAGATGAAGGGAAAATTCACTCACTTCGCTCGTAACGTGTTGATGCCAAGAGAATTTACCAAATAGACCGCACAGCCTCTGATCGTGGACTATCTTTTCTGACTCCTCAGAAAAGGAGTTCCTATGGCTTCATTAGAGCGTACGGCGTATCCCACTCTGCCAAAGGCGTATTCAAAAGCTGAGCTGCAGCGAGATTTTTCGTTCTCAGATGATGAGATTAAATGGGTACGAAGCAAGTCCAAGGCCCCTTTTCACCTCAATCTCGCCGTTCTCCTCAAGACCTTTCAGGTGCTCCGGTATTTTCCTGATATCACCGACGTACCTGATCAACTGGTGGATTTCATTCGCGGAGAGTTGGGTCAGCGTAGCAAGGTGAAACTCGCGGAATACAAGTGGTTCCAGCAATATCGCCACATGAACGCGATCCGAGTTCGCCTCGGTGTGACGAGGGTAGCGTATGTCGGCACGCCCAATGTATTCGAGCGTAGAATTCACCTATGGATCAAAAGGTTAGAGAGGAAGTGAGTGAAATTTTCCCTTATCTCGGCACGCACCCTAGACCGGGATCGGCCGAGCGGGTGTGGTGACGGCATCTCGCGCCGCTTGGGTGGTCGGCACGCTGCTCGGCGCAGCGTGGTTGGCGCAACCAGTGAGTGTTGCCATTAGAAGTGCGTAAGCAGTGAGTCGCTTCTGGTAGCAGTGCACAGCAATTTCCTTGATGCCGATTGACTGCAGATAGCTTGCCCCTGGTAGGGAAAATCCCAAGGCCCTCATGCGCGCCGCTTACTCTTCGCACGCCTTACGTTGTAGCCCTTGACCCATTGCTGCATCGGCTCGCCTGGCGGCACCGACGCAACCGTGTTCACCCACTCGCGCTGGATTGGCTCAGCCATGAACGCCTGATAGGCGCCTTGCGCCCACATGGGACTTTTGCCTTTCATCTGGGCATACCCCAGCAGCTCTGCGTAAGCGTGTTGCTTCGTGTTCGGGGCCAGCTTGGTCTTGCGGTCTGCCAATTTAACCAGAACGCCAGCTGCTACCTCCACGCCGGCGTCGATCTTGATCTCGAACCCGCAGCGGGGACAGATCAAGCCGGTCATCACATAGCTGCAGGTTGGGCACGGCTTGGTCTTAGCTTCCTTGTCAGGGTTGTTATCCGGCTTGGCCCGATCTACCGGGTCACCGTCACCCATGTCGAGCCGGTCTGGTAGCGGGTCAGTGGGGAGCCCGTTACGCAGAAGATTCCCCGCATGATCGATGATGATGCCGTTGGTCTTGCCTTCGAATATCCGCAAAACCCGTCCCAGGATCTGGTAGTGCAACATCAGGCTCTTGGTCGGGCGGGCGATCACGATGCACGAGGTCCGGGGGTCGTCGAACCCTTTGGCTAGCATCCCGACTGAAACCAGCACCTTAATCTTGCCAGACTTGTAGAGCCGAATAATCTCGTCGGATTCGTCAGAGTGCATGTATCCGTCGATGTGCGCGGCCATTACGCCCGCATTGAAGAACGACTCGGCAAGTTGCTTGGCGTGATGGACATTGCAGGCAAAGACCAGTGTTTGCCGGTTCTCGCCCAGCTGCTTCCAGTGGCTTACGACATCCCCGAGGATATCGGCGCCGCCCATGACGCGGGCTAGCTCATCTTCAGCCCAGTCACCGCCAGTCGATGTTCCTACACCTTTCAGGTCAGGCACATGCGGGGCGTAACACTCGGCAGGGACTAGGAAGCCTTGGTCTGTCAGCTGCTTAGTGCTGATGCGATTGACCAGACGGTCATAGATTTTGCCGAGCCCCCGCTTGAACGGCGTCGCGCTCAATCCGATCACCGGCACCTTGTTCTTGCGGCACCACTGGATCAGATCCTGATGCGCCTTGAACAGGACGTGCGCCTCATCGATCACCACCAGCTTGGGCGGCTGAGTTCGCAGCAACCAGTCCAGGCGCGGCCCGAGTGACTGAACCGTTGCCACCTGAACCACTTTCGAGTAGTCGGTGCACGGGTGATTCGACTGAATAGCGCCGGCATATATGCCATCGGCGTGGAAGCGCGCAAGCGTCTGATCAAGCAGTTTGACGCTATCGACTATGAACCAGACCTTGTTCTGCTTTGCCGCCGCATTGGCGATGACGTATTTCGCGACCTCGGTCTTGCCCGAGCCGGTAGGGCTCATGAGCATCTGCACGAGGAATTGCTGGCGGATTCCCTCGCGCAAATCTGAAACCTGATCGTTCTGGTAAGCCCTGAGCTGCATGGTGCCTCCCTGAAGTGCTGACATCAGGAGAACACCGCTTCTGGGAAACCCAAGCCCGGCCGGCTGAGGAGTGCCGGCACACCATTTCTCGGGTTCGCTGCCCACGGCTGGTCCCCGGCGCGACGGGCACCTCTATGGGCTGTATCGGCAATTCGCGAGATCTGCGGCGCCTACCTGAGCACTGGGCTCGCCCCACGCCGGCCCCGCATACGCGTCTGCGATAAGTGCACGAGCAAAGCCAGATCAGCAACCCGCCCTGCAGTAGCACGGCTGTGTTTCATCACCTCATAAAATCACAGCATAGATAACGTTATGTGGTATCATGTTATTCGTTATCTGTTATTACGTTTCGGAGCACACCATGGCCAACATCACACCGGATAGGGTTTTCGCTGCAGCAGATGCCCTTGAGGCCTCAGGCAACCGCGTCTCTGTGCGCTCCGTGCGCGATCACCTTGGTGGGGGCTCCCCAAACCAGATCACCCCACTGCTCGCCAGCTGGCGTGCACGCAAGCCTTCAGTGGCGGCGCCGGAGATCCAGCTGGACCCTCGCATCGTCCAGCTCATTGCCGAGCAAGTCCGCGCAGCAGCCGGCGAAGCCGCTGTTCGCGCCGATGAGCGCGCAAACGAGGCCGAGGACACCCTGACACTGTGCCAGCAGGAAAACAGCGAGCTGGCCGAGCAGCTGGCCACGACCCTCCGCGCCCTGGACGAAGCCCGCGCCAAGGTCGAGCAGCAGGCAGGGACCATCAGCGAGATCCGCGAGGAAATCGAGCGCGTGCGCAGTGAAGCCGAGGAAGAGGTGGAGGCAGCCGACACCAGGGCAAACCGTGAGCGAGAAGTGGCAGAGACGGCGCAGCACGCCCTGGCCCGCGCCGAACTGCGGCTCGAATCCATGCCTCGCCTGGAAGGGGAAGTGGAACGGCTCCGCACCGCGCTCGACGAGGCACTGTCCGGTAAGCAGTCGGCAGAGCAACAAGCGGCAGTCGCCGCCGCCAAGCTCGATGCCGCTATCCAGCGTGTGTCGGCAGCAGAAGAGCGCGAGCGTGAGGCACGCCAGCAGCAGGCAGCAGCTCAGGAGGCAGCCGCCCGTGCCAATGGCGATGCCCACCAGGCCCAAATCACTCTGCAGGCCGTGCAGGCGCGGCTTGAGTCCACCAGCAGAGAACTGGAAACCGCCAGGGGCAGCTTGAGCGAGCTGAAGGAAGAGCTGAAGGAGCTTCGCGCTGAGAAGAAGCCAGCAAAGAACGGTGAGCAGGGCTAGGCGCCCTCAGCAGCGCGCTTGGGGTAATTCCTGCCAGGAGGTGGTGTAGGACGGGCTCAGAAGCCTCTGCCGCATCACCCATCCGCCGCCCTCATGATCGCTGCCGAGGCGAATAGCTCCCCTGCCCTGTCTGGCATTGATCGCATCCATCACCTGCATGACAGCCTTGCTTCCGCTGCGCGGCGCCGGTGCGAAGAGGTCGCCGGTGATGGCACCCCGCTCGACGAACTGACTTAGGATCACACCGGCCTTGGCATAAGCCACACCTTCACGAAACATCGCGCCGAGCCCTTGCTGCGCTGCTGCAACCAGATCGCGTGTGTCATCGGTCGGGTACGGCAGCGCCATGATCCGCGTTCCGCTGAAGCGCTCGCCGGGGGCAAAGGCACTGCTTTGAGCGAAGACCTGAATGCAGTTTGCCAAACTCCCCTGGCCGCGCAGCTTGGCAGCAGCAACCGAGGTGTAATGCGCCACGGCGCTACGCAGGGATTCCAAGCGGTAAATCTTCTCCCCGAATGTCCGTGAGCTGATGATCTGCTGCTTGCGCTCCGGCCCTGTGTCGCCAAAGGGAAAACATGGGATACCGCACAGCTCGCGCGCGGTACGCTCGACGTAGACGCTGAAGTAGCGGCGCAGTAGCTTCGGATCGGCGTTGGCCAGCTGCCAGGCGGTCTTGATGCTCAGCTCCGATTCAAGTCTCGCGCTCAACCTCCGGCCAATCCCCCAAACCTCTCCAACCGGCGCATAGCGGAGTAGCTTTTCCTGTCGCGAAGGGTCGGTCAGCAGCACCACGCATCCCGTCTTGGCCTTCCATCTCTTCGCCGCCCAGTTGGCCAGCTTGGCGAGCGTCTTGGTGGGGCCGATGCCAACACCCACCGGCAAGCCAATGCGCCGCATCACTTGTGCCTGCGCCTGCCGGCCCCAGGCCTCCGGGTCGGCAATACCATCGAGCCACGAAAAACATTCGTCGATTGAGTACGGGGAGATTCGAGGCGAATGCTCCTCCAGGATGGCCATCATGCGGTTGCTGAGCGATTGGTAGAGCGAGTAGTTCGAGGAGAAAATCTTCACCTGATTTCGGGCTTCGAGGTCGCGCAGCTCGAATACCGGCTGGCCCATTTTTATGCCGAGCGCCTTGGCCGGGTCATTACGGCTGACCACACATCCATCCCCGTTGCTGGCGACCACCACCGCAGAGTCACGCAGCCACGGCTCGAACAGGATCTGCGCCGAGCAGTAGAAGAGTTGGCGTCGATCAAGGCGATAGTCATGGCAGCCAGCCAGCGGGGTCAGTCCTGATCATCGTCCAGCAAAACCCGCCGCAGGTAGCTTTGCAAGGCGCCGTCCTCAATGCTCCAACTGCCGTGGTCGAGGTTACCGATCAGTTCGGCTCGCTGCAGGCGTTTGAGCGCTGACTGCACCTGAGTCGTCGTAGGCGCTATTCCGCTGGGGAGTTCATCACCGAGCCTCTTGCGGTATTCAGCCGAGAACAAGGATTCGCCAGTGAGAATGCCCACAAGCAATGCCTGATCCAGCGGAGCCAAGCTCTCGATCAGGGTGGCAAACTGGCCTTCGTCCAGCATGGAAGCCCAGACGATTTTATCCGCCTCAACTACGGGCAGGTTTTGCGTCAGGCTCAGGTTGTAAATCTCGCGCAAATGCTTGGGCATCATTCCCCGCCGCACGTACAGCGAGAACGCCTCGGCAGCTTCCCAGGTTCGGCCGGTGGCCTCGAAATACAAGGCGGCAAGGTGCTGCGCGAATTCCATACCCAGCTCCGGGAAACTGACCTCCGAGCCGTACTGGTAGAAAGGGGCTTTGCTGCGCCGGAACATGCGCGCCAGGCCATGCTGCGAAGAGCCGGTAAACACGGCATAGACTTCACCCTGCGCGCCCTGCAGTAGCGTGCGCAGCGTGGCGGTAAACGTCTCGAATTCCTTGCGCGTGGCGAGGTGCTGAACCTCGTCGATGATCAGCAGCGCCTTGCCTTTGCCGAGCTGGCTGAATCGTTCGAACAGCTCGGGCAGAACAAGCCCCGCGTCGTCCGCCAGATCGAGGCCAATGGATACTCCGTCCGTGCCGGCACCGGCGTTCACGCCACTGATCACCTGACCGGGCCTCGTAAACCGTAGCAAGGTGCGCCGGACAAAGCCGGTGCCATGAATGGCCTCCTGCAATGCCCGCGCGATAACTCGCTCCGGGTGATCCTTGTCCAGCCATAGGTCAGCGGTCGCAACAAGAAACCCCTTGTCTCTGGCCATCGGAATGAGATCGTTGCGCACGAACGTGGTCTTGCCTTTTCGACGCGGAGCGAAAATGGTCGTTGCAGTCTGGATGTTGTTCTCGAAGCCCAGCAAAATGGACTCGGCCAGCGCGTGTCGGGGGAAGTGCAGACGATCCTTGGTGGTCATGAATATGCACCTTTATGCGATTCTGAATAATTATTCATTTTATGCATAATCCAGCATAAACCCAACCCCCCGCAACTCATCTGGCGGCGCCCATCTGGCGCAACACCCAGATGCACACCCCCCACACCTCCAAGGTTTCTGCCTCGCCCAGCACAATCGGCGGATACGCCGGGTTCGTGGCCACGAGGGAGAAATTGCCTTGTTCATCCTTGGCCAGCTCCTTGACGGTGAACTCGCATCCGATGATGGCCAGCACCACATCGCCGACCTTGGCCTCCTTCGCCTTATCCACCACCAGGATGTCGCCGTCGCGGATGCCGGTTCCGAGCATTGAGTCCCCTGACGCGCGGAAGAGGAAAATCGAGCTGGTCGGCCTGATACCCACCAGCTCATCGAGCGATAGATCCGGTACCGCGTAGTCGGCCGCAGGCGATGGGAACCCGCAGCTCACAGGCCCAGCCAGGGGGAGCGGTTGACTTGAGGCGCTTGGCGAGAGCTTGGCAGTGAGCGGGATCATGATGCGAAACCAATACTGTACATACAGACAGTATTCTAGTGCGGCAGCCTGAATCCTGAAACGAGTTTTTCCCCTGGGAATTCCAGTGATTGCTCGCCTTGGGTTTCGCCGGTTCCATGCAAGCCTGTTCTCGCGGGGATTGGCCCCGCAAATAATCACAGCGGAGTCACCAATGGACGAGGCTGGAAAAGCACGCGGTCGCAAATTTGCGGCCCAAATTGAGAGCGCTGGGTGGGTGCTGGACGCCGGTCAGGAAGATGTTACGTCCTCGGGAGGCTTCTGGCTCTATTCCTACAGCATTCCGCAGGGCTCGCGTCTGGTTGCTCAGCTGACACCTGAGGGGTATCGCGCTATGTGCTCGGGCGAAATGCTGAAGCATGCTGCCGGGCTCAGCCCAGTTGATGTGCTAGCGGGCGCCTTGTCTCATTACGATGCGCTGCGCCCAGAAAAACGGGATCGGGCTTCCTCCCGTGATCTGGCGCTGGCTTTGGCTCTGTATGCCAGCCATACCCAAACGCTCAAGGCTTTGCCAAGGCTTCAAGGTGGCCTATCGCTGCACTTCATGGTCTTCGATTGGCATACCGCTCAGGGCACCCGAATTCTGAAGCCAGGTGCAGCACCTCACCCCTCCCCCATTACGCCCGCCGAACTGGAAGTTTTTTCCGCGCGTGTGCTGTTTGAGCACTTGGTCAAGAACCCGAACGAGCAACCTGCATAGAACCGCTTTCAGGGAGGAATTTTCTTCTGGGTTTTGTAGGCATGTACGGCCCTCGCTGCCGGTAGCTAAGCAAAGGCGCGCCGGCTCAGCTTGGGTTTCTTCGGGTCAGCGATAGCCTGGAAGCAATCCAAACAGCGAGGACACCCGTATGCAACCCCTCAACTTTTCATTGATCTTCAGCGGCACCGTCAACCCGAATGGTGGTGATGAGGAGGCCACTGGGATCGCCATGCAACGAGGCGAGTTGTACGCCAATCTTGAGCAGATCGTTTGCGATATCACAGGCAAGGGCCTGGTCACTGGTGACACGCCCGCCACTCTCGAAGATCACTCTCACCGCGTCCGTATCACTGAAGGCCGGTTCGACATGATGGCGATGCCCGTTATCTCGACTGCGCACCTGGACCAAGCTACTGCTCAAGAGCTGAGCGATAAGCCGGACGCCTGTAGCTGGGCCATCGTCGCCAATTACGGCGCTGGCATGTTCATTCGCTTCTTGGAGCAAGAGGGGCTGGAAGCAGAGCTGCCGCAGTGTGCCGCTGATATTCGCCAGTGGCTCAAGCGTCAGGGGCTCGATGGCTGGGTGCGCCTGGATCGGGACTGGGATGCCGTTGATGTCCTGAAGACCTACGAGTGGTAGTGCCAGTGGCCCTTGATCGATTCCATTTGCTCGGGCGGCGTACCAGTGCCGCCTCCTTGGTACTGCGGGGATGCTTCCATGGAAAAGAGGTGGTCGAGGTTGCGCCCTGGTCCGGTGAACAAACGGACCATTGGCAGACCACTGTCCAGCTGCGCTCGGAAGGGACCACCGCCATCGTTCAGTTCAACCTGTTTTTCCCGAATGGCGGGGAAGATCCTAATCGTGTGGATCTGATCCGACTGCCGAACCAGGAAGCATCGAGATGACGATTGAGCGTGTTAGCGGCCAGCGACCATACGTTGCGAGCTGGCAGGCGTATGGCGGACACATGATGTATGTCGGTGTTTTCACCTCAAATCTCTGCGGTCAGGTGCTGTTGGCAACCGCAGAGTCCTCCGAAGCGGCTGGGTTTGTGTCCGGTAAAGCTTGCGCTGCCGCACTGATGGCGTTCGGCTTCAAGGTTTGTGGGATGCAAATAAAGTTTCATCCTAACGGGAACGATTTGCTGGGCTGGCTGGGAAGCTCACTGCCCGACCTGTACCTAAAGTCTCATCCTAATGCCTCGCAGCGGCCTTCAAATGGTCGGAAAACCCCGGAGCCATGCGAATAAAGTGTCATCCTTACCTGAAATCGTAAGTCGTTGATTTCTATTGTGACCTTGCTAATTTCCTCCCTGATTGCGGCCTTGCAGGCCGCAATCATTGGGGGTTCCAGGGGGCGGACAAGGCCAGAACCCGATTGCTCGGGATGACACTTTATTTCTAAGGATGAAACTTTATTTGCATCCCACAAGGTTGACGGCGAAACGTGGATTGATATCGCTCCGATGTGCGGTCAGTTGGCGCTGTTCTGACCGCCCTACTCTGCTTGGGGCTGGAATTGTGATTTCACTGGGAACCCGCATGCAAAGCAGCATTCGTTGCTCGCAAATTTGCGTGCTCCATAGTTGCCTGATCTGAGGTGCTGAGCAGCCAAGGTCCGCTCTTCCCCTGGTAGGGATGCCCTGTCGCTGCTAGCTGGCAAAGTTGGTTCGCAGGAGGTGAGGGTCGTGGTATCAGGCCCCAGGCCGGGGCTCGATCCCGCCTTGTCCACAACCACCTGCCCTTTTAAATCTTTTTTTCTTGTTTTATGGCTTGTTTTTAAAAGCTTTATCGGAACGCTCCAGCCCTTCTACCATGCGGGTTTCAGAAGGGTCATGACTACAGATTCCCACCTTCATGACTACAGATTCCATGTCTCATGCCTACAGATTCCAGTCCTCATGACTACGGATTCCATGCTTCGTGCTACAGATTCCATGCGCTATCCACAGGCAGGTGCGAACGCGGGTTGAAGGGGCGAGGTCAGGGCTACAACAAAACAACCAATTTGTAAGGCTCAATCTTACGCTTTTCTTGTAGGTTTAGGCTTTCGGCACCACCGAAGGCCGCTAAATCATTGATCTTCAAACAGTTTTCCTTTTATCGGAACCTTGAACAACTTCCGATTGTCTCGCTGGCCTCACAGCTACAAATTCCATGCTGTGAGCATGATAAATGTCACGATTTTGAGCCGCAGATCGGTCGATGGGTGCGGTCTGATGACTACAAATTCCATGTTAAGCAGCGCTCCGAACGGGCTCATGACTACAGATTCCATGTCGTAAGCCAGGCTTTGGAGCCCTCATGACTACAGATTCCAGGTGGAAAACCTCCCTCTCTCGGCGTCATGACTACAGATTCCATGCGAAACGAGCGGATCGGAACGCCTCATGACTACAAATTCCATGTTCCCAACCAGGGCGGCGTGGCCTTATGACTACAGATTCCATGCTGACATGACCTCAGGAAAACCTCATGACTACAGATTCCAGGTCGAGAAGATCACCCGCATCAAGCTGTCATGGCTACAGATTCCATTACCTGCCGGCACCGTGCGAGATATCTGCAGGATGGTCGGTTGGGGTTTCCGGGAAAGGCCTTTATGCTCAACACCCTGAATGACTTTTGACCGGGATTGAGGCATGGGAGACATCATCACGACTGATAGCGTCGCCACTGAGCCAGACAGCGACACCAGCAATGAAACGATGATTTCGCCTCACGTTGTCTCCAAGCACAACGATCTGGTGGGCGCGTCCTATCGCTTGTCCGTGGCTGAGCAGCGGCTGATCCTGCTGGCCATTGCCAAGATCGATTCGCGCAAGCCCATGCCCAACGGGATCGTAGTCACCGCGCACGACTTCATGAGCCGGTACACGGTCAACAAGAGCGATGCCTACACCCAGCTCCAGGACGCCGCCAAGCAGCTGTTCAACGCCAAGATCACCTCCATCACCGGGACTGGCAAAGGCCGGGCGATCCACGAGGTCCGCTGGGTTGAGCGCTGCACCTATGTCAAAGGCGAAGGCCGGGTAGAGCTTCTTTTCTCCACGACCGTTAAGCCATATCTCTCCAGGCTGATCGGCCATTACACGTCCTACGACCTTTGGCGTGTTTCCGGCATCGAATCAACCTATAGCTTTCGACTCTTTGAGATGCTGATGCAGTACAAGTCGAAAGGATGGCTTTACATCACAGTTGAGGAGCTGCGCCGGCGCCTTCAGCTCGGCGAGACCTATGAGCGCTTTAGTAATCTGCGCAGTCGTGTAATCGATGCTTCAGTGAAAGAGCTGCGCAATAAATGCAGCATGGAACTGGACTACGAGTTAATAAAAGAGCACCGGACAGTTAAGGCAATTAAATTCAACTTTAGACTGCTCGATCAAATGACGCTCCAGTTCCAGAAAGGGAATTTTCCCCCTGAGGACCTTGAGCAAGACATGAACGATATCATTGCTGAGCCCGAAAGTTAGGTAGCGTTGATTTGGGTATTTAAGCCCGCGCGGGACAATTTGGTCATTTCCTTATAGGTGATGACCATGTTGAGCAACATACCCGCAACAGAGCCAGAAGTAATCCCTGCCGATATTATAGACACGTTCTATGCTCCGGTCGCTTTCGACCGATTCTCCTCCCTTGTCTCAGCTTATGAGGCAACCAAGAAAAAGATATTGGAAGTGCATGCTATCTACACCCAAGAGAATGTCTCGGGTGTTATGCACTACTTTTTCAATGGGAACAGTAAAGACAAGTACGGCCACTCGGCAAGTCTTCGTCACACAAACTCGTTCTCCGAGATATTTCAACTCCAAGGCGCCCTGTTTGAGCTGGAAGCCACATACTGGGATAAAGCGCTGCGGGAAACGGACCTGATGGACTATATGCCGCAGGAGCGCCGTAATCAGTGGAATGAAATCCTGAACGCCTGGCGTGACCATAATTATGTAAAGGGCCAGAACCCAGAACGTGATATGCCGGATTTTAATATCGACAATCTTCGGAGCACGATCATTTCTTTGCAGGCTCGGAGAGCCGAGTTCTTGGCTGAGCGGGTAGATGGAATATTCAAGGGAATATCGCGTCAGCACGTAACGAATGTTCCAGAGGGATTCTCCAAGCGCATGATCATGAGTGGCGTGTTCAACGAGTGGGGAAGCACGTCGCATGATCGCGAGGGGTATATCCACGACCTGCGGATGGTGATCGCGAAATTCATGGGTCGCGACGATCCCTGCCGATCTTCAACGGGACGACTACTGCAGACCGCACGCGCGGCGTCTGGAGAGTGGATCGAAGCGGACGCCGGCGCATTTCGGGTGAAGGCGTTCAAGGTGGGCACAGCTCACCTGGATGTGCATCCTGAGATGGCGTATCGGCTCAATAGCATCCTTGCTTATCTGCACCCTGCAGCCATACCTGAATCGTTCCGCAAGCGGCCGAAGCGGGCACCTACAGGCACATTCAAGAACAGGCCACTGTTTGATCGGCCATTTTCAAATGCGGTAGGGGCTCTGCTGGCCCAGATCGAGCCTTTCAAGAAGATGGTTAAGTCTGAAAGCTTCCGTCGCGAATACGAATACATTCCGGTGCGTAACGCGGTGTCCCTGCCCTTCTCCTGCCGTGAGCACAGCAAGCATCTACGGGCCGAGGTCGGAGCCGTCATGCAGGCGCTCGGCGGCGTGCTGACGCCATGCGCGGAACAACCCAGGATCACGTATTGGCAGTTCGATTTTGATGCACTGGACCTGATCCACGAAACTGCCGCGTTGGGGGTCCTGCCGGATCAGCGGTCACATCAATTCTTCCCCACCCCCGAGGCGGTAGCACGCCAACTGGTGGATTGGCTGGATATCGGCCTGCTGGATACCGTGTGTGAGCCTCAGGCTGGTCAAGGAGGCATTGCGGATCTACTACCGAAGGATCGTACCCGGTGCGTAGAGATCAGCCCCCTGCACTGCGAAATCCTGCGCAAGAAGGGACATCAGGTCATCGAGGGCGATTTCCTCGCCTGGAGCGCTGGTGACGCCTTCTCTGTGATCGCGATGAACCCACCCTATAGCGAGGGGCGTTGGCAGGCGCATCTGCAGCATGCGGGCACTCTGGTAGCCCAGGGCGGGCGTATTGGTGCGGTGCTCCCTCTGAGTGCTCGCGGCAAGGCTGCGGATCTCCTTCCAGGCTTCGACCTTGAGTTTTCGCAGCCAATCGAGAACGCATTTGCCGGTACGTCTATAAGCGTGCTCCTTCTCAAGGCAACTAAGCGCTAAGAGTTGGGATTCGCCAAAGCTCGATCATTGTAATCGAGCACGACTTATCGCGCCTATCAGCGGATAGGCGCAGATATTGGGCTAAGAGAAATATCGGTGCTTTATGAAATGGTTTTATTGGCTAATTGTGCTGTACCTGATGATCGCTCTTTATGGTGCGGTCAGATCACAGAGTCATTGGAATGCCGTCAGTATCATCACTCAGTTACTGATTTGGATCTATATGTATCGGGCACACAAACAGGAAAAAATATCCAAAGAAGGAAATGACATATGAGCAGCTTCACTATCAATCGCGTTCCGGGTGGCGACTATATGAACCCAGCACAGAAAGAATTCTTCGAGGGCGTGCTGCGGGCTCGCCTTGGAGAAGTGGCTGATTCAGCGCGTGCTGCCAAAGAAGCATTGGCAGGCCTTGGCATTGCAGCGGACGCGTTAGATCAAGGCCTTATCGAAGAAGAACGAAACACGCTTTATCGCACCTTGGAGCGTTTGAATGCGCAGAGTGCCGAAATTACACGAGCTATCCAGGCAATCAAAGATGATGAGTATGGATGGTGTGAAGATACCGGCGAAGAAATCGGGCTAGAACGACTGATTGCTCAGCCCACTGCGAAGTTAAGCGCTGTGGCACAGGCGCGAATGGAGTCTGCAGCTGCTCACTATAATCGGTAAAATAAAGGTTTGACTAATTCGATTATTGTTATATTGTTGGCGTTAGAGTTTGAATTGATATGAGGTGGGTATGCTGGTGAGTGAAGAGATTAATTTTGACACGCTGTTGCGCTTCGATGGTAATGACCAAGTAAAAATGCACGCGGCGCTCCGGGGTTGGATGGACCTTGCCCAAGAGCAAAGAGCTTTATTGTGGAGATTCTACAATCTTTCAGAAGTGCTCACTGCACAAGACGTTCCGCGTGTAGAAAGTGCGCTGATGATTATTCGTCAGATTCGTGCGCGCATTGCCAATCTTGTTGAGCAATTTGCATTGACCCCGTGCGTGAATGTTCTAAAGAGTGCACTTGAAACATTGGACTCCTGTGCTAATGACGCAGAAAAGTACGCCAAGTGGATTCTTTCGTTCTACTACGAGCACAACAACGTCATGTTGTAGGACGCATGAAGAAAGAGTTACAAAACAAGACCTGCCCTCTGCAGGTCTTTTTTTTGGGGGGGCTTGGGTTATGGCGGACCTGGGATAGAGTCTATAGATAAATGTTCAGTGGGAAAAACAATGGTCGGTCGGACGCCAGTTGTCTCCGGTAATGGGCTCTATCATCAGTTCGGTGCCAATCATGCTGGTCGCGATTTCGTGGTTGGTGACCTTCACGGAGAGGCTGAAAAGCTCAATGAACTGCTCTGCATGGCGCGGTTTGACTGGGATTCTGACAGGATTTTTTCTGCTGGCGATCTGGTTGATCGTGGCCCTCTCTCACTCCGAATGGCATTGATGACTCGCCAGCAAGGCTTCATCGCTGTGCGCGGGAATCATGATCAGTGGTGTATTGACGCAGGTTTAGAAGGTGATGCGCCGGGGCATATCAATAATGGTGGCGACTGGTTTTATGAATTAAACGTACTTGAGCGAAGTATGGTCGCAAGGCTTTTAAATAAGCTTCCAGTTGCACTTTCGTTTATTGGGCCGTGCGGAAAGAAATACGGATTAGTTCATGCCGAATGCCCTCATCACGACTGGACCCACTTTGAGGAAATACTTCGTGGTGAGTGGGGGAATAATGTGCGCGCCCACTTCGCCTCCAAGGCTATCTGGAGCCGAAAGCGCTACCAGCAACTTGACGCTTCCCTGGTGCGCGGTGTTGAAGCGGTGTTCGTTGGCCACACGCGGGTCGATCAGGTCAAAACCATTGGCAACGTCTGTTACCTGGACACTGGCGCCTGCTTTGAGGGCGGCCGGTTGACCATGATCGAGCTGATGCCGAACGGCGCCCGGCACGTCTATCAGGTGTAAATGTGGGAGAGGCTGTGGGACAGATTGAGCCGGAACGGGCAATGGGCTGTAAATATGCGCTCTACAGGTCGTTTGTACGCAGATACTCTATCTGCGTACAAAGCGTGAAATCTGACCCTGCTGCTGGCCCTGCGGTGCCGAGATTTGAATTTTGCATAAAAGGATCAGCATGGAATCAGTAGTTGCAACCGTCAGTGCAGTGATCGAGGACGGCATATGCGCAGCAGCCATCAGCATGGCCTTGGATCAGGACTTCACCCAGGTGCGCGCGGAGATGGAGGTGCGCGCGATATACCTCAGCGCATCGCAGCGTCCGTTGTTCATAAAGGATGCAGTCGCTCACCTGGTCATCGAAGCCATCGGTGCGTTTGCTGAGTCCGAGGGGTTCACAGGCAACCGCCGTGCAGGTTTTGTCCGCGCCTGGCTGGGCTGCCCGGTTGGTGCGCACGGATCTTCCGACACGCTCGCCGGCTGGCAGGCAGGCTTCAGCCACCCGGCCAAGCCGCAACTTGAAACCTTCCTTGGAATCGAACCATGAGCAAACTGACCCCGAAGTTTGTGAAGGACACGACCACACCCGGCGCCTATCAGGATGGGCGGGGCTTGATACTGCGTATCGCGGAGACAGGGCGGAAAAGCTGGGTGTTCCGATATTCATTCCACGGGGATCGGCACGACATCTCGTTGGGTACCTACCCTGCCCTCTCTCTGCGTGATGCCCGGCTTGCCGCCGACGCTGAGCGAGTGACGATCTCGCAGGGGAAAAATCCGCTGGACCAGCGCTACGCCATTCGCCAGAAATCGGCTGCCAGCAAAAAGGCGGGAAAGACGTTCAAGTCTGAAGCCAAGCAGTACGTCAGGACTCACTCTGCCTCTTGGAGCCCGGCGTATGCTCAGGATTGGGAATCGAGCCTGGAGAATCACGTATTCAATGTTATCGGCATGCTGCACCCACGCGATGTACACACCGATAACGTCCTGGCTGTTCTCGAACCCATCTGGCTGCAGATTCCAGCTACCGCAAAGCTGGTCCGCAATCGCATCGAGCTGATTCTGGATGCTGCCAAAGCCAAGGGGCTGCGTGAGGGCGAGAATCCGGCCCGCTGGCGTGGCCACCTCGACAAGCTGCTGGCCAGGCAATCAAAGAGTAAGCGGCCCTTCCCCGCCTACCCTTGGCAGAAGATCCACGGGCTATACAGCGATCTCATCACCCTGGATGGGAGTGCTGCCCGCGCAATGGAGATGGTGATTCTCACTGCCTGCCGAAGCGGTGAGGTCCGTAATGCCCAATGGCATGAGTTCGATTTTGCAGAGCGCATCTGGACGATCCCTGCAGAGCGCATGAAGTCTGGGGTAACACATCGGGTACCGCTCACCGAGGCAATGATCGAAGTTCTCGACAGTGTGAAAGGGCTCGATCCTGTCTGGGTTTTTAAGAAGGGTCGGGGCTCAGGCCCTTTGGCGGGGAATGCATTGGGCCGCGTGCTGAAGAAGATCAAGGCCGGTGATTGCGTCCCGCATGGGTTCCGCTCGACCTTCAGGACGTGGGCGGCAGACGCTACCGATTTCCCGCGAGAGGTCTGCGAAATGGCTTTGGCGCACGGTCTGAGTGACAGGGTAGAAGCAGCGTACAACCGCGCGGAGTTGATCGATAAACGCCGGCTGCTTATGCAGCAGTGGAACGATTTCTTGATGGGTACCAGAGAGCAGCAAGAGGCTGCTTAATGCAAACACGCTGGGATAGGCATCTCATGGGAGGCCTCCATTTGAGCAATGGTGGCCGTCATGTAGATGACTGTGGTTGTAGGCCGGAGCTGGGCAATGGCGGGTTTAATTCTCTGCCCCAGGCAATGAGCAGCAGCTGCATCTGCAGCAGCGTGCCAAAGTAGCTAGGTCGGCGTTGCACCATGCATCAGGTAGCCTGCTGCATGTGCATTGTTGAGCGAACCAGTGCGATAGCTGAACTGGCATCCAACCATGGAGAGATCTTACGGATCTGCAAGAGAAACAAGCTCGTGACAAAGAAGGCGTCTGCAGCCTCAATCGGTACAGCTTTCACACCCCCGCCCTTCTCGAAGACCTTCGTGAACACCTTAGTACCCTGGCGCTCCATAGAGAAGCCTTTCGTTTTATCGGCACCGTGAGAAGAGAACTCGCAGGATTGGCGAGCGCCAAGCAGTACGGCCGCAACCACGGGTAGCTCAGCGCGCGTCATTTGAATGCGAGTTTTCTGCCCCCAGTTGTAGGATCGCGGTCCCGTTGCACTTGCAGCATCGAGTGCAATGGTTGGCACCCCACCACGGGTAACATCGGCTTCAAAGCATAGCGCGGCTTTGCCACCGTAGACGTGGAACTTCGCACGATCACTCATCAGATTGTTCTCGTCACGTTGGCTACGGCCCTGGTCATCATCGTTAGTTTGGCCATCCATACCACCTTGATCATCTTCCTCATTGGCCGACAGTATTTGCGCGGCTGTTAGCGATGATCTGACATATTCCAATGCGTTCGGGTCATCGAGCTGGTTGAGCGAGGCGATCAACTTACCGCGATCAGCATGATCAAGAACCACCTGGATCTTTTCGCGCGGGATCACTGGCAAGCTGAAGCGCATTAGCTGGTGATTGATCTGGGCAAGAGTTGGATTCTGATTGAGTGCGACTGAGCTATTCATGGAACCCTCCGGTTTTTCTTAAATCTATCCTAGATGACCAGAAACCCAATGGCTTGGGATATAGCAGCTTGGCCGTACAGTCGATCTAGGCATTGACTGGAGAGCCTGTATGGAAAACATCTTAAAGCACATTTGCTCTGTAAAAGAGATATGCAATGAGTGCCCGTTTCTGAAAAGTAACCGTGATGCTGAAGCATTGAGTATTCGCCGGCATCATCTGTCTGAAATGAAAGGCGACCTATTTTATCGCCCCAACTGCCGCAAGCACGCTGACGTTGCTGACGGTGGCGATAACCCTATGTGTCGAGGGGCAGCGGTCTACATGCATAAGACCAAACAACTTAACGCAGCACTAAAGGTAGCGCTCGATAGCGGGGAGATCAAGGAGGAAGAGCTTGTAGCCGAGCACAATAAGGTTATTTGAAATCTACTGAAACTCAGCAAAAGAATAGAAACAAAAAAGCCAGCTTAGCGCTGACTTTTTTGTTTAACCTTAACGGTCATTCGGTAACCCAGCTTTCAACCACATCGCTGCCGTGTTCGGCTTTCCAGGCTTTCAGGGTTTTGTGGTTGCCCCCTTTGGTGGAGATTGATTCGTTGGTGTGGGGATTCACGTAGGTCTTGACCTTACGCTCTCCACGCTTCTTGGGCGCCGCAGCAGCTGGGCGCTGACGGGAATCGGGGTCCAGGATTGCGATGATGTCCCGTAGGGACTTGTTGTAATCAGCCATCAGAGCGCGCAGCTTTTCTTCGAACTCCATTTCCTTTTTCAGGCGGTCATCATTGTTCATGCTTTCCAATCGGGCCTGAAGCTCTTTGATAGCTTCCTCGGTCTGGCGGTATTCAGTGATGAGAGACATTTTCGATCCTTTCCTTATGTTGGGAATGCGCAATTAGATCGCGTGTGAGCCAAACCCGACAAGAGTAAGGCATCCGTAGGTTGCAAGCGTACCGAAAGCAAATATGCCTGCATACCAAAATTTACCGCGTATGAGCTGAAATGTGTTCATTTGTGTTCACGAGTGTTACTCGCCCTCTTTGGAGTCAACTGGTGTGGTCGGTTCGTTCTATCTGTACAGCTTCATCTAACCACGGACCAGCAACAACCCAAGCGAGGTTTAACGCCTGAACGACATAGCTTTAAGGCGGGGGTATAGAAGACTCATGGCCTCGGAGGTAAACAGTAGTAATTGCATATCCAATCCCTGTTCTACCTCATCCAGAATCTGTCCCACCAGTGTCTCGGCCTCATAGCCCTGCTCCATAGCTTCCTTCGCTAGTGCAAATAGCAACTCGGTGCTGGACGGAGACTTCATCGTTGGCTGAAGCAAATCGTCTGATGCGGAGTTTGTATCAAAAGTAGATGCATCGAGGGATGCAGGATTGGATTCAGCTGCATCAATTAGCGATGGTGCAGTTATGGGTTTACTTGCAGCCTTGGGGGCCGGCCTGCTCTTCTCTCGCATTTGCTTCGCAGCTTTGCATATGGCTTTGGGTCCATCGTTGCAAAGTGTTTTTTGTTCCTGGTCTTCCAGTCCACTGATTCTTTCTGCAGCTGAAATACTGATTTCGCCAGACTTCACAGCGTCTAGCAGCTCGGGCACACCCTGGCGAACGACCTTGCAAGCTGAAGATATGGATCTGGGGCTAACGCCCATAATGGTTGCTGCGTCCTCAATCGTAATGCTCGCCTCTTCATCTGCGGACTTCAAGGAGGAAACCTCTGCTGCGATCAATGCTCGCTGCGCAACGCTCAGTTGCCGACGATAGAGGTTTAACGACAGCACGAAGCCTAACGCGTCGTCGCCTGTGTACTCCTCCGTCGCTGGCTCAATATCGAGATCACAGCAGCTCCTATAACGATTACGACCGTCAAGAATCTTGCCCTGGAAAAGAACGATAGGATGTCGCAAGCCATTGGTGCTGATATCTGAGCGGAATGTGACGTATTCATCTTCTTGCATCATCGGGAACAGCTTGGCGTAAGGATGAATTTCGTACTGTGTGACCATGATGCGGAGCCTGGCTAGTTGATGGACTTACGTTATCAGTCATCAACATGATCCGGTGCTTTAAACCTACCAGATTCTGGTAGGTTTCCTGCCAACAAAAAAGGCCGCGTCGAGCGGCCTTTGATTGGTCTTCATTGTGCTTCGTTGTTTGTATCTACCCGTCAAACCCTCTCTTTCTCAAGGGCAGTGATCAGTGCCTCAAGTTCCTTAGGATCGGGGTTTGTTTCGACGATCCTCAGCGTTTTATCAGACAGGACCTCCATTACGCACCAGTCGATGCTTCGGAGATCTTGTCCCGGCGCGGGCGGTTCGACCCAATAAGGGAAAGAATGCACGACGCTAGGCTCTGACTTTTTCTTCATTGTGGCTAACCTCTTGCTCAGTCAGCAATATCAACAGTTGCGGCACGCTGGCTGATGTGACACTCAGCTTTGAAAGGCCACCTGTTGCGCGGGTGCTTTCAGACCAGGCGTATCATGTCAGATTGGGTAATATCAAAAATCTTTTGCATTAATTTGGCATTATCCCTGATGGGACGGCAGCTGGATTCTAGGAGTTCTCGTTTCGCGCAGGGTGTGCATTTTCTCCAGTGCTCCATCACGGCTGCGTACAGCTCAGCAGTGGATTCGTCAATAAGGTCATTACGGGTTAGGGTTTCCGTCAAGCGCATGCTATCGAATCGAGAGATTGCCCGATGAGAAACTGGTGTGCTGGTTTTGGTTGGCTGTTCCATGTTCGCCTCCGAAATGCTCGGCTGGCATTGTGCCATCATGCAAGAAACATAGGCACATCATATTGATATTTTAGTACGCCGTTCGTTCCGATCACCTCACTCATTTATTCATATATAAGCGTCGTTCTAGACATTTTTGCTAAATGAAACTTTCTGGTGCTGTAGCCAAGGGTCATTTCTTGGCTGAACAGCGGCGCATGAAGCTCCAGCTGCCCATCTTCGAGCTTGAAGAGCACGCTCCTGCTGCCTCTTATAGGGTCGTTGGTATTGATCACCTCTAGGGCCTGCGAAAGGTTCGTTTTCATTTGTTCGTACTGTGAAGCATCCAGCGTCAGCCAGGCCGCATCCAGGATGCTTGTTTCGTCGAAGGCCAGCAGAATGTGCTGCACCTCTGGGTACAGATCATTCGCCGATATGACCTCTACTACTGGCCCATTCGTGAAGCTGAACCCTTGTTCGCTCGTGACTATGAAATCTTCCAAGACTGATTTCATTGTGCTCTGCCCTACCCGCAATCCCAGCGGCAGGCTTAGGTCGCTGCAACGTTCCTTAGGTGCGAAGGCTTCTTCATCGAATTTCAGCGCGCTTTCCATGACTGTCCTCTTTGTGGTGAGTGAGGACATGTTGGAGTTTTTTTTCAGCTATGTGCGCTGGAATCCTGCAGCTTTGTTGTCGCTTTAAAAAATAGTTCGCGTCGGGCGTCGTCGAATGCAGGCCACTATGGCAACGGCGGCGCTCGAAGTCCTTTACTATGAGTGCGCATGCTCAAAGCGCTGCCAATACGGCAATTGGCCGTCCACGCTTGGGGCGTTATGCCAGACGGCATCCAATTTGGCAGCATCAGAATTCCAGCAGATGCTGATGTTTCACAGTGAAACATTGATAAGGCTTCATCTCCTGACTTCACACCAGCCCATTCCTATTTGTTTATCGCGGCGTAGGGGAGGGGCGCATCAACATGTTTCACGGTGAAACACGCAGACGATAGAGTCGCCTCACTCGCTCTCTATGTGATTGGAGTGAGATCTGGGTGACCCATCATAATCAGCATCACATAGTGGGCGCTCAAAGGCGCGGGCATGCTGCGCTCAGCCTGCCATGTTTCACTGTGAAACAACGGCAGCAGCAGATCAGGGCGGGGCAGGGCAGGGCAGGGCGGTTGAATGTTGGGGGGTGGCGATATGCCACTCAAGCTGAGGGCTCAGTCGATAATAACGGGCAGTGTTTCACAGTGAAAAAAAAGGCCCCGTCATGAGCAGGGCCAAGGTAGTGCTTCGATAAAGCTGGCTATTGGATCGACTCAATAGCCTTGCGGATCACTTCCTGAGCCGCGCTCATGTCCAGATCCTTAGGAAGCTTGAGGCTGATCGTGTTCTTCCTGACCGTCATTGATGCAGCGCGTCCATTACCCAGCGTCAATTCAGAGGTGCTAAAGCTAGGTGATCTCTGCTTGTTGCTATCGTCCTTAATGGTCTTCTCGATCCACCTTAACGCCGCCTCTTGGCTGATGCCTTCTTCTTCGATCTTCTGTAGCGCCTGCAAAACCAGATCTGGATGAGATTCGCCGGCCGTTACAAAGTCAGCAATGCTTCGGCCGCCAACCAGGGAAGGGTGGGTTTCGAGATACTGAATTGCCTGGGGAGGAAGCTTCATGAATGACAAGCAGCGGGTTACGGACGCTAGGCTTGCACCAAGCCTAGAAGCTAGCGCCCTTTGATTCTTGATCTTGCCTCGGCTCAGGATCTTCGCGTATTGCCGGCCCTTCTCGAAGTCCGTTAAGTCGGTATGACCTTCGTTGTCGGCGACCGCGAGTATTTCGGCCTCAGCGTCATCAGCTTCGATGATTCGGATTGGAACCGATATCCAGCCAAGATCTGCGGCTGCTCGGTACCTGCCATAGCCGCCAAGCAGTTCCAATTTACCGTCATCCAGCAACCTAACCAGAACTGGCCTGGTGATCTTGCCTGCTACAGCAATCGAGGTCGTAAGACGCTCCTGCTGATCGTCGGTACGCGCGAGGCGCGGTTGGATCTCAGGATTGACGACAATGCGGGAGAGGGGAGCTACGGTCGCGTCACCCTGATCAGCATGCTCATCAGCACTAGGATACTGGGGGAGGGCGGTAGCGCTTGCAGAATGTTCATCAGCGGGCTGCTGCTGATCTTTTGCCTTGAGAATGTCGTCAAGCGTGACTCCAAGGCTCGCCGGTGGAATCTTGCTTGCACTCTCCTGCTTCTGCAGTTGCTGCAGCTCCTCGACCGAGGGCCGGTCCTGGCCGAAAGGCCGCACCTTCTTGGGCATCTGAACCTCCGTTGTGGTGACCTGATTAGCTCAGCGCAATCAGTCGATCAAGAATTTCACTGTAAACAGACCGCATGGCGCCAGCGGAATTGTCAGAAGCACCCTTCCAGGTAAGGATCGGCAGGCCCAGTTCGAGGGCCTTGGAGTAGTCTTCGGACATATACAGCTTCGATTCCGTAACGCACCCAGGGAAAACATCTTCCAGCTTCGCCAGGTGTTCCATGGCCCGTGGGCGATTCTTGATAAACATCGTAGGAATGGCTGCTACGGCCGGGGTGCGACCGTACTCCTCGTGGGAAGCGCGAAGACGGTCACCCAGGCGGGCGAGGGCGCGCGAGGAGAATTTATCCATCCTGATTGGGCAGACAATCAAGTCACAAGCGACAAGACTGTTGCGAGTCATAAGGGATGCTGTAGGGGCATTGTCGAAAATAATCACGTCATAAGAGCGCAGGTCCACACCGGGGAACTCGCCTTTCAGCCCCTTCGAGATGAGGGTGGCGTAGCGGTAGTCGTGGTTCTGCGATGCGTTGATGCCAATCTCCAGCTCTTCCAGCTGCTCCTCCGATGGGATGAGGTGAGGCCCATACTCACCAAAAGGCTTTTTGATGATCTCATCGAGGGATTTGGGGGCGAAAAGTCCACGAATGCCCAGCACGTTGCCAAGGCTTCCGTCTACGCCGCGATCTGCAGGAATTCCAAGGTCCTCCAGCTCTTCCGGGGTGAGGTCGGGATAGTAGCCGAGCATCTCCGTTGCATCGCTCTGCGGGTCATTATCGATGATCAGGACCTTCAGCCCCATGAACCCCAAATAGATCGCCAAATTCACGCAGTTGGTGGTTTTGGCCGTACCCCCTTTCTGCACGTATGTGGAGATCGTCATCGGCCGCTTGAGCGTCCGGGTAAGCCCTTTGCTGCGGCGCATGGCTGCGATCTGGAACAGGTCAGCAGGGGAGTACACACGACGCGCAACCGAGCCGCTACTAATCCGACGAATTTCGATTCCTGGCTCTTCTTCGACCAGGCGCAGGGCGCGCTGAGAGATGCCCAGGCAGTCGGCGGCAAACTGAGGCGCGTAAGCGATCTCATCGTAGTTAGGGTAGGGCGGTCGGGTGTTTTCCATGTCGATTCCTTGAGTGATTTTGGTGAGACTTTACACGGTGTGCGTTGTAAATCAAGTCTGCGTCATACGCGAGCGTTGATTAGAGCTAAAAAGCTTACGTGGAAAGACTTATAAGCATTTTTTACGGCAGGTACAAAAAAGCCCGCATAGGCGGGCTCAGAGAAGAGGCCAGCGTTATACCGCAACGGCATCCGGGAACAGTTCTATCAAGTCCGGGTATTGATCGAGCACATGGGCCGGGGGGAGGGTGGTTGTGCCGTAGAGCGAGCCCGACTGCACAGGATCGTTGAAGAAGAGGGCGTTATTTACGGCAGCACGATGCACATCAAGAAGGGCAAGCACTGCCGTTTCAGCGTCCGAGAAAGCTGAATAGCGCTCGCCTAGCTCCACATTCCAGCGCCGGCCGTGGTTGCTCAGGCGAACAGCCTTGGCCAAAGCGCAGAACTCCTCACGAAGCAACTCATGTGGTGCGGGCTGGCTATCTGTGGTGGTCATGGATTCAACCCTCAGTCCTGGATGTTTGCGGCACGAGCGTGATCAGGGCGCGTCGGTACCGAGCAGCCTGATCCGAGCTGAGTAAACCTCGGGCTTTCAATGCCTCAAAGATCGATACGGCGTACTTCATGGCCTCGCAATCGTCGGCGTGTTGATCGATGACGACCACCGGGAAGGCAGATGGCGCGTCGTGCGTTGCCCCGATGGCAAGCGTCTGCACGACCCAGCCGTGATCTGTCTCCACTTGATCAACCGTGAGGCGCGAGATTGCAATGATGATTCCGCGCTCGATCAGATCGAGCATGCGCAGCTTCGCGTGCGGAGCCTTGGGCTTGATGATTTTGGCTTGCATGGGTGTCTCGTTGCAGCGGGAGATGTACTCAAGTTACCAACGATCCAAGGGAACCCAAGCTGACCTGATGCCGGCCATTCAGGTGGAGTGGCAGCGGCCGGGGAGTGGATATAGAGATATGCAATATCCGATAATCACCAGACTCGGATATTGCACAGAAGGCCGCTGCACAGCAGAATCAGGACAGATTTCATCGCCTGGAATGTCCTATGCCGAGCCCAAACAAAACCGCGCCTGCGCCACTGTTCGAGACGTACCAGAGATTTCAGGCCCTCAATCACCTGAACCTCAACGCTGAGCTACCGGCCGTCCGCGATTACCTTCAAGCATTTCCGGCCGAGCTTCGCGCCGTAGATGGTTACCAAGTCGTTCGGAGCTTCCTCAACTCCTACGCCGGCAACGAAACCACGTTCAACTCCTACAGAACGCATGCCGAGCGCTTGCTGCTATGGTCGCTGCTGATCCGCCGCAAACCCATCCTGGATCTGACCCGCGTCGATGCCGAGGCCTTCATGGAGTTCTGTCTGAATCCTCCTTCTGGATGGGTCGGCCCGGTGGTCAAGTCACGATTCAACCGTATCGGCGGACGCAAGGCCCAAGACAGCGATGTCTATCAGGTCAACGAGGCTTGGCGCCCCTTCAATGCGGTCGCCCCGAAGCGCGCCAAACTCAATTCAGGAACGCCCTGCCAGGAAAAAAAATACACCCCATCTCAGGGCTCCGTGGCGCAGATTTTCGCCGTCTGCGGCAGCTTCTATCAGCACGCCAATGATGAAGGTTTCACCGAGGCAAATCCTTTCCGGGCGATCAAGCAGAAGACGCGGTACAAGCAGAGAAATACCTGGGAGGTGGGCAGTCGGTCGCTCACGCCCCTGCAGTGGGACTACGTGATCGAAACCGCCGAGAGAATGGCTGATGCCGATGACGCACATGAGCGCACCCTGTTCATCCTAGCCACCATCTTCTCAATGTACTTGCGGGTGTCCGATCTGGTTGGCCGGGATAACTGGGAGCCAACAATGGGGGACTTCCGGCGCAACGGACAGGGCATTTGGTTCTTCCATGTGGTCGGAAAGGGCAACAAAGCTGCCAAAATCAGCGTTCGTGACGACTACATGAACACCTACATGGCGCGATACCGGCGCCACCTTGGCCTCTCAGCTACACCTGCCCCTGGAGAGCGCACGCCGCTTCTGCAGGCACTCAATGGGCGCGCCGGGTTGAGTGATCGGCAAATTCGTCTGCTCATCCAAGGAGTATTTGACCAAGCCATCGAACGGATGAAACACGACGCCTGGAACGAGGCGGAAATCGAAAGTCTCCGTGATGCGTCTCTGCACTGGCTGCGCCACACCTCAGCAACCTTCGACGCACCGCTGCGTGATGCAAAAGATCTGCAGGCTGATCTGCGCCACGAGAGCATGAGGACCACGGTCGATGTCTACTACAACTCTCTTGATGATCAGCGGGCCAGTTCCGTCAAAGGGCTGCCAGTCAGGAGGCAGTAGCTCACGGGTGATCGCCTAATCGACTGTGCTTGCCGCAAGCAGGCGTCGAGAGCTATGTGCGGGCCATACAGGGCTACCAATACCTCATTGGCATTGTCCTAGTTTTCTTACCAGAAAGTGGTGACCTTTCAGGCCTTCCATGTGTGCGGGCTATGGGAGAATGCCGGCATGGCATTGGGATTGCGCTAAGTGTCGTCATGCTGGACTCATATCAACCTACCTCAGCGAACAAACCACGGTAATCGACAATGGCCATCTTCGACGAGATGCGGGAACAGCTTCAGGAACTGCTGGATCTGGTAAAGCAGGACGAACAGTACACCGCAGCTGTCGCATACGGCGCGTTTAAGGCTGATGAGGGCTCCGCCCAGGCCCACCGAAAGCGCGTCCTACGCATCGTAGAGCTGAAGCGCAACTTCGGACTGAAGTGATCGAGGGCATCGACCATGGGCATCATTGCCGCTGACCCAATGGGTCGCATTCTGCGAGTTACTGCGGTGCTGTGCATCACCGTTGGTGTCATCGCACTTACTGACTATTTCAGCCTGTTCCGGGCTATCGGCGTCATGTGTGTTGCACTGTCGCCTATCGTTTTTGCCTACGGCTATTTCCTCCGTAAACCTTGGATTACTCGGGTAGCTTCAAGTTTGATCATCACTGGGATGATCTTATGGTTTATCAATGCTGACATGGGTTGGCAGGATCGTTACTGCATCTTATCTCCGATTGGCTGCTGAAGTTTTTGAGGAAATTGTATGAATGTTTGGGTACTTATTTTGTCCTTGGCGACTGGAAGCTCAAGTGGTGGCCAGGCAATAACACATATTCCAGGATTCTCCTCGCAGGAGAAGTGTAACGCGGCAGCTGCGGCTTGGTTAGAAAAGGCCGTGAGAGAGCACAGTCCGGTCCATCCAGCAGCCGTTTGCGTTGAGTTGCGATAGGAGAAGAATATGAAGCGCTACTTAATATGCTCACCTGACGAGTCGGTTACAAATTGGCCACCGCGGTCTGTATTTGCAGCTACAGCAGATGACGCGCTGAACAAATATCTTCATATGCCATGGTTCCCGTAGTGGCGTTTGGGTTGGTTGCCGCCTACAGCGTAGGCCTACTTGCAGACTGTGAGCAGCCGTTCTGTGTAAATATCGCGAAGCAATAATGGGTAATGCTTGGGTTTCCTTTTGGGCGAGGGATAATTTCATTCAGCCCAGGAGGAAGTAACCATGTCATTCGCCTTCACGCACGAGCAACAACCTGCAATTAACTCGCTTGCTCGCCTGATCAGGCTTGTCGCATTCGCCGGAACTGGCAAGACAACCACACTGGTTGGGTATGCCCAAGCTCATCCCCAACAGCGCATTCTCTACCTCTGCTACAACAAGAGTGTCGAGATAACGGCCAAAGAGAAATTCCCACTCCATGTGACATGCAAGACCTCACACGGGCTTGCTTATGGCTCGATGGGTGCGAAGTACCAGCACAAGCTCACCGGGAATCTCAGGCTGACTGATATCGCCCGCGCGATTTCGAGTCAGAGCTGGGATTTCGTGCGCGCGGTGCAAGACACTCTCAATGCCTTCCTGGCCAGTGCGGATGACAGCATCACAATCGATCATGTGCCATCGAGCAGGCTCAAGAACGAACGCATGAAGCGCGCCGCAGGAAAGATCGTCGCCAGCGCCGATCATCTCTGGAGTCGAATGCTCGATGTCCGCGATACGTCTGTGCTCCAGAATCATGACGGATATCTGAAAGCGTGGGCGCTCACCCGACCGGATCTGTCGAAGCGTTTCGATATTGTGCTGGCGGACGAGGCGCAGGATATCAACCCTCTGCTGGCCGGCGTCCTTGCTGACCAAGCGCGCTACGGTATGGGTGTTGTTGTGTGCGGTGACGGCCACCAGATGCTGTATCGCTTCAGGGGAGCCGTCGATGCGCTAGATGCTCACTGGCTCGACAAGGCCGAGACGCACTACCTCACCCAGAGCTTCCGCTTCGGCCCGGCCGTCGCGAAGGTGGCGAACATGATCCTGCACTTCAAGGGCGAAACGCGGCCGCTGGTAGGGCTGGGCGAGGCCACCCGAGTGACAAAAACCCTTCCCGAGGACCTGGAGCACCGTACCGTTCTCTGCCGCACCGTAATCGGCGTCATCGAGACGGCCCTGATTGCACAGGCCAAGAATGATCAAATCTTCTGGGTCGGCGGCATCGATAGCTACCACCTGCAGGACATCGAAGACCTGTATTGGCTCTATGCCGAGCAGCGGGACAAAATCAAGAACAAGCGCCTGATGCAAGAATATCCTACGTTCGACCTGTACGAGGAAATCGCAACAGAGAGCCAAGATGCTGAGATGCAGCGCACGCTACGAGTGGTCGAGCAGTACAAAAACGCCCTGCCCGACCTCTTTGCCAAACTTCGCCGCACGGCAGTCAAGGACGAGCTGGAAGCCACAATCTCGGTCAGTACAGCGCACCGTGCCAAAGGTCTGGAATGGGATGCGGTGGAGCTAAGCGATGATTTCTCCTTCGAGCCGTTCAACCCAGAAAACACCCTGGAGCAGTTCGAGGATGAAATGAATCTGCTGTATGTCGCCTGCACGCGAGCGATGAAGGTTCTGGCTATCAACGGACCAGTGCTGGAAATCATGCACGAATTCGTGGGCCGGCGTGACGGCAAGCGGCCGAATATCCCCCTTACCTTCAAGCGCGCAGCAGAGGCGGCGTAGTCCTTGGGTTTGACCAATGCAGCGGTAGTGTGGGCAATACCAGCCTCCCGGAGTGCCCCCGATGTCCGAGCTTTCGCCTTTGACCATCGTCACCGCCTGCAGACTTGAACTTGCACTGACGCCGGTACCGATGCCCGTGATGCCTAGCTCCAGAAGCGAGCATTGGCTGGCCTTCATCTTGCCGAGCAGTTCCCAGTACGGGTTCGAGTTGCACCCTGATGTCGTTGAACGTATTCAGGCGTACATGATCGAGCACCAGACCGAGTGCCTGAACGATGGTTGGCGCAACTACACGATCTACGGGCGCCGTCTCGCCGGCTGTAACCCTAAGGCTGTTGCCGAGCGGCTTAGCCATGTGTGAGTCGATTGAGTTCAGCTCCTTCGTGGACTGGTTGGAGCACCAGGGCGAAATCGACGGACCCGTAGTGGTGTCGGTCACGAGGAGCAGATTTTCCGGCAATCACCAGGACTTCGCTCACGGCCTTGTCGAGGCCCGGCTGGACTCTCCTTTCGGCCGACTGTCGATCATCAGCGGCTGGTCGGCTTTCGTGCAGCCTCGACGTGCGGACGGTTGGTATGTCGAGCATCGGCCCGATGCAACGGGCGCAGGAATTACCTCCGAACATCCGGTTGTCATGACGGTTGAGGCGGAACAAATTCGCCTTGAAGCCCGCTGCGAGGAACTAGCGAAAGCGGCCTGGGACTTTTGGTCCTATCAGGATCTTGAGCGCTATGTGACTCCCCACCTGCTCAGCTAAGCCCCCACTTCCCTGCTCTTGGGTTTAAGCGCCCATGAGACAGCATTGCGCTGCACCTTCAACAAAAACGGAGTTTTCACATGTCGGTTACGACTAGCTCAATCCAGGTTCATGTCCTGCCCAACAAGGCCACCATCCATCTCCACGAGGCAGATCGCGAGCTGGTAGGCGTCCATGGCGTTGAGGTTGATGTCATGGATTACCCCTCCCAACAGGCGACGGCGGCGCTGAATGCCTTCAATGCGAATGTCACCCTGAACCGAGCCGAACATTTCACCCTGATGGTGTTCGATCCCAAGAAACAGAGCTGGCTGACGCCCCCTGAGGGCCATCAGACATTCCCAAGCGACGGCGATTACAGTGGCATGCTGGATGTCCCTCTCCTACCCCTCGGGTGCGTTCTCGAAGCCGAGAAGGACGTTGCTTATGAAGATGGCGATGGCCAGCCGATTATGGCCGGATCGAAGTGGAAGGTCCTCGCGGCTGATCGGGCGACCGTGCGGCTGGTGTGTGAGGATACTGAGGCGGAAATCTTCATGCCCGTCTGCCAGCTTCATGAGGGCCTGGTGATCAACACTGGCTACGATGAAGACGCGCATCTGAGCGCCGATCAGCTTGACGATAAGTACAACCCCGAAGGCGCCGGTGAGCATCCGATGTTCACTCGCCAAATGTGGCGCGAGGCGGTGGCCAATGAGGACACGATCTGCGGCTATTGGTCGTGGTTGGTGAGCGAAATCGCGCAGGCACACTGGAAGTAGCGGCCTTGATCGCCGCATAGCGGCCTGTTGTTGAAGCTGAGGGCGGTGGTGATTCAGCCGAACCACTTCAAAATGAAGCCTGGGACTGACCGCTACGCTTTCCAGAATCCCGCAGGAGACGCCTCGCAAGGTCGTTCTGCGGGTGTGGCGTGTAGTCCTAGCCCTCAGCGTCCAAAAGGAGCACCAGCGAGCCCATAGGGGCCGTAACTTGAAGATTGCCCGCCATGCCCGCCATGCCCGGCTGTTCGTGCCGGCAAAATCATCTTGGCATCAGCCCCACGCCAACACCCCAGCGTTTGCACGAGATTGCTCAAGCCCCACCAGAGCATGAGTCGGCCCTACGACTTCAGGACGCGAGAAACAGTACCCCTGAAACCACGCAGTATTCCTAACCGGATGCAGCAGGTGGTCGATATCTTGCGACGACTCGACTTTCTCCATGATCAGGTGCGTCTTGTTGGCATAGCAGTGCCGGATTGCTGCATCAACCCAGTTCAGATTTTCCGTGGTCTGGATTGCCGGGAGATCGATCTTGCAGAAGTCCCAATCGAACGCCTCCAGGCGCTCTTGATTGGCGTGTTCCTGCCCGAAATCATCAATGGCTACCTTGGCTCCGGTGCTCTTGATCGCACGCAGCCGCCTCACAAGCTCAGCGCCACGCATATCGGAACTCTCTGGAATTTCGATCACCAGGCGATTGCGGACTTCTGGATCAAGCGCCATCAGTTTCGATTGGAACAGGCTGAAGAATGTACGGATGTCGAGTGTTGCAGCGGATATGTTCATGAACACGAGCAGCGGTGAATGGAGCTGCGCCGTGCTGGCCTGCAGCATGTGCAGCACCTCAATGTCGAGCGCGAACCATGAGGCCATCGACTTGCCGGCCATGAAGCGAGGTGGGCTTAGCACGGTGTCGCCAAGCTGCAGGCGCGCCAGAACCTCGGTTGCGACGGCGGCTCCGTCGCTGCTGTGAATGGTTTGCTGGGCAATCTTGAGCATGTGGCCCTCGGATCGTGGAGGTTTCGGTTATCTGCAATTCCCAGCCAGGCGGAAGCCTGCTTGTTCGGCCTGTGCAGCGGTCTGGAAGCTAACGCGGTTGTGCTCGCGCACGAGGTCATAACTGGGGCAACCAGTCGGCAGGTGATAGACGCGGCTATTGCGGTTGCCTATAACGCTGCCTGCCGTGGCGCCCGTCATTTGTGAGTGCTGCAAAATAGAGCGGGAATTCTTCCCCTGGAAGGGATGAGTGGCCACGCCCGGTGTCGCAAGTCCGTCGCCACTCGGTTGCTGCCCCACCGTCCAGGTGCGCTCGCCGGTGACATAGGGATTGCTGTGCCCCATCACCTTCGCAATTCGCCGGTCGCGTTCGAGTTCCCAGTCGCTGGGTGGGTACATGCGATCCCAGGCGGTAAAAAGCTGCTGCTGCTGCCGGGACATCCGCAAGCCGTACCAGTCGTGCATGTAGAGCTGCACACGGGCCACGAGTCCTTTGGCTTCGTCGCGAGGCTCGGCTGCACGCTGGTTGAAATCCACGCGGGTCGCGCATGCGCCGTACTGATAGGGGGTTTTGGAGAGCTGTGCGTAGTTGTAATGGGATCGGTCAGCGTTGACCTCACCGACGACTACGGTGAGGTTGTGTGCATCGGCCTCCATGGCGCGGAACACAGGATCGGTCGCCACGCAGTTCTTCCGCCCGCCGTTCTGCCAGCATTGGCGCTGGTGACCAAACGACCAGGCCGGCGTTATGTGCTCGTACTCGATCCGCGCCGCACGCTCAGGTAACGCTCGAACCTCATATCCGCAAGACCGGGGGTCGATGCGTCCACCCGTGCGACCAACCCAGCGCCATGTGCAGCCGCAGTAGGTGTCACCCTGAAGGTTACGGTCGAAGTAGACGCGCTCGCGTAGCTCAACTTTCGCTTGGTCGAACGTCGCCGGTGCGGCAGTGCACACCAGTGAGATGGCAGCCGGAAAAGCAGCGAGAATGAGGGCAGTGGTTTTCATGGAGCACGGCGTGGGTAGTTTCACGCCATGCTATAGATCGAAACCCGGAAATTGGGCTGGTATCTGACACGATTGTTGTCAGTTTTAGACTTCCGTGCTTCCTACCCATTCGCCGGCTATGAAAGCATCTGCACCATCCTGGGTGCGGTCTTTCAGTAAGCCGGCTATGGCAAGCAACGCCTCATGTGTCCAGCCAGATGCAGGAGCCGGCTCAGCATGAATCCGCGTTCCCCGCAGATCGCAGATCTCCAAGGGACCGTTGGCGATGGTCACCAGAATGTCAGGCTCGCCAGCATTCACATCAGTAACAAAGCAGATCATTTTTCCCTCGCTGCTGCCTGTCGCCATTCGTCTCTCATGCGCTGATACCGAAGCATTTTGAGAGCTTGGCGCTCCTTCTCCACAAGCACTTTATGCTCGATGGCACGAAGCATGGACCAGGTATTGCGTGGAAGCTTCGGCGGCTTTCCGTCAACGTAGGGAGGGTAAGCGCCATCTTCTACGCATGGATGCGACCAGTCCAACGCATTGGATTGTAGCTCTTCCCGAACAATCCGAGCTGCGTGCGACCAGGCGATATCGCCATCTCCTTCCCCTCCGTCTGGGCCGTAGTCGGTCCAGCAGAAAAATGCCGTGCGCTTGGGTGTCAGCATGTCGCCCAAGCGCAACGAGCCTTCCCGGTGACGGTACCGTGAGCGGTGGGAGGGTTTCCGACTCGCCCGCTTAGGGGTGTGGTAGGCCGCGCACGGCCCGTCCAGATCGATGCTGTAGCCGAGCGCTTTCGCGTGGACGGCCACGCGCTTGCTTAGCTTCTTCAAGATGCGCGGATTCATGCGTCGGCTCCCTTGGTATCCTCGTTCGGCTCTGCTGGAAGCGGCATCCAGAACGCTACCTTCGCCTGGTAGTCAGCGCCGTATCCACCGTCGATATAATCGCCGTTGTTCAGGCAGAACCATTTCCCGTCGCGGTACAGCCCCTCAAACCCACACACTGCATGCTGACCTTCGTATGTGCCGTAGCACCAGACCGTGCCAGCGTCACGCTCAGGCAGACGATCAGCGACGTTGATCCATCCCCCTGCGTCCCGATGGAATGCGTGGTTCTGCTCAGGCAGGGTGTCCATGGGCTCAATTACCTCTTCTGGCGCTTGCTTAGCGAGAAGGTCTGCGTAGGCATTCAGCAGCCGCTCTACCCCGCTGCCACCGAATGGCCCAAAGATATCGATGCACGCGTTCCAAGTATCTGGATCGAAGCCGTGCCCCTCGCACAGATACTCCCAGTCTCCGACCTCGTTGCGGCGCACCTGAATGCCATCAATCTCGAACTCACCCTGGTCCTGCCGCGCCTTAGACGATGGAGCCTCGGCCCACTTTGTGCCTGGATGTTCGTAGGCCCACGGCCCGCTGTACGTCGAGAACGGAGAGCAGCATTCACGCCGGAAACAGCGCTGCTCGCAACGATGATGGCATTTCCCGCCGTCAAGACAGGTTTCGCCCAGCAGCTCGGTTGGTTGTTGTGTGCCTTGTGTGGTCATGCTGCAGCCCCTTGAGTTGTAGGTACGCATAGCGTCTCACCTGCTCGAAGGTACCCAAGTGCTCTGTCGGTCGCCGTACTTCGTCAGCGCCGGGATCACCTCATTCGCGCTTCCGGTTACGGCTGCGAGCGCCACCGGCATCTACCCATCCAGGATGTGGATGACGAGCGCTTGGCTCGCGGTAGGCGCTGGCGGCCACGCTTGGGATTCATTCAGATCGCGAGATGCTGGATGAACAAAGCAACAGGAGCTGCCGAATGTCATCCCCAGCCGTCGCCACAACCCCCGAAGTCGAAAACATGCTGGCTCGTAACGCTGTCGTTGCCATCGGCGTAAGTGGTGGCAAAGACTCAGACGCCTGCGCAATCGCCACAAGCGAATATCTGGACCGTATCGGTCACACCGGGGCGCGCCTACTGATCCACGCAGACCTTGGATCAGTGGAGTGGCGGCAGAGCCTGCCCAAGTGCCACGCGCTGGGCGAACGACTGGGCTGGGAGGTGGTGGTTGTAGAGCGTAAAGCGGGAGGGATGATGGAGCGCTGGCAGACTCGCTGGAACAACAACGTTGAGCGCTATAAAAACCTCTCGTGCGCAAAGCTGATTCTGCCCTGGAGCACTCCAAGCATGCGTTTCTGCACTTCAGAGCTGAAGAGCGCTGTGATTGCCAGCTATCTCAAGAAGCGTTTCAAAGGCCAGGAAATTCTCAACGTCACCGGAATTCGCCGGGAAGAAAGCGCCGGTCGCCGCAAAGCGGACGTTGCCAAGGCAGATCCACGCCTTGCTCAGCGCGGCGCCCAAGGTTTCACCTGGAATCCGGTGATCGAGTGGAAGATCGATGAGGTGAAGGCTGCGATTGCGCGGCGAGGCCTGGAGCTTCATGAGGCCTATACCCGGTACGGGATGACGCGTGTTTCCTGCGCTTTTTGCATCATGTCCTCAGCGGCAGATCTGAAAGCGTCCACCACATGCACCGACAACCAGGACATCTACCGCACGATGGTCGAGCTTGAGGCCAGCTCAACATTCGCATTCCAGTCTAACAACTGGCTGGGCGATGTCGCTCCACACCTGCTGGGCAGCGAGCTTGCAGATCGGCTTCAAGCTGCAAAGCGGGCGGCACAACTGCGCGAGATTGCAGAGAAAAAAATCCCCCTCGGGTTGGAGTACCAAAAGGGCTGGCCCACTCGCCTGCCGACGATGGACGAGGCGAAGCGGCTTGCTGAGGTTCGGCATACGGTTGCAGGACTCGTAGGGGTTCAAGCGGGCTACCTTGATCCGGCCGCGATCCTTGAGCGCTACGATGAGCTGCTGCGGACACGTATCGACGCCACCCCTGCTGTGCCGGTCCATCTGGCGTTCGACTCCAGTCAGGCCAACAGCTGGGGGCAGCAGGCGGCGTTCGGCTTCTGAGGCGGGCACTTGGGTTTCTGCAGGATGAAGTGATGCTGAACGCGTCCAAACCATTGCGCAGAGGTACGCAGCATGTTCAAGCCCAACTCTCGTGTTATCTGGAGCAGCACTGATTCAGATGGGCCGGGGCCGGTGGTGGCCACGGTAGTTGGTCCTCTGAGTCCAGCTGAATACGACCGTGAAGAGGTCGGGTCGATGTTCACGATCAGCTTGCCGAACGGAACCACGGAAACCGCGTTCGCGGATGAGCTTTCGGCGGCGGATGCGGCGCCCGATTTTGCCGTGATGGACCGAGCCGAATTGTCAGCCTGGTATGAGGAGAATGTCGGCTACGATCTCGGTCAGGATGATCCAGCGATGACGCTTGAGAGCTATCGCCAGCAGTGCGGTGAAATGTTTGCCCTACACGCGCTGGCCCGATGAGTGTTTCTGATGGATCAGGGATGCTGTAGCCTCCGTTTACGGCCATAGCGTCCAGCCCATTCCAGTTCGAGCGGCCAATACCCGGATGATTACTTGGACCTTCTTTTTCGTATCGGTGATCGCGGCCTGTGTTCACCGCTACAGCGGCAATCATCAGAAGTGCACGATCACATTCCTACTGCTGGGGGGCGTAACGCTTTGGATGCGGGAGGATTGGGAGCAGATGCCTCATATCTTTAGCGCCGACACCCAACTGGTGATCTGGACGGTGTTGCAAGCCATTTTCGCTGGCATTGCCTTCTATGTCCGGGACATTCCTGTTGAGGATTCACACAGGTCTAGTGGCGCCTCGTGAGTGCCGTGATAGCAGCGCTTACACATGCCGCTGCCGTCAGACGTTCATACCCACCCACTGCGTCATGCATATTCACCGCGCATCAGGCCCGGCGACGCAAGCATCCTTATCGGCGGTCCGCTAGTGGAAAGTCCGGGATCTGGAGACCTCTGGGGTCACGGTACGCGTTCCAGCTCCACCAGGCAGTCGGGCCGTATTCGCTGTTGTAATGGTTCACCTTGTCCGCCTTGCGCTGAAGGTACTCCGGCGTGCCCATTCCAAACACCTCCATCGGGAATTTTGCGTCAACATCGAGCAGCCAGAAATCGGGGAAGACGCAATCCTCGTCGGCGTCAAACCGCATTGGCTTCTCAAATGCCCGACCTTCGGCGCGCAGCTTCGACTCGATAACGGCCTCGAACCCAGAATCGAGTGGAATCCACTGCTCAGAGAGGTGCATCAGGGCAATGTCCAGGATCTTGCCATAGGCGCTCTTGGCACCGGCTTTCATCTCGACGTGGGCGATAGCCATGACGGTATCGCCTCGCATCCAAGCGGATAATTCCTGCCGGAAACTCTGGTGCACCCGGCCCCACTGCCCTTTCTGCAGGTACAGGGTCGGCATTCCAAACGGCCAGCTCAGCGGCAATTTTTCAAGCCCATCACCGTGTTTCTGGGCGTCGTACCGAGCAAGCGGCGCGACCACAACCAGGCGCCTTTTTCGTTCCAGCGCTTGTGCGGCTACCCGTTGGTTGGCCAGTGCGCCTTTTCCATCCTTGCGCGCAGGCACCAGCAGAACATCAGCGATGGTCAGCCTGTCCGTTGCGACGCGTTCAGCTGCTCGGCGAAGGGCACTGCCCACTACCAATGCGTTGCGCTTGCCTGCCATCGCCGGGTACCACGTATTCAGCCGTGATTCCTGCCATAGCAGATGCAGAAGGCCCAGCAGAGTCATCGCAGGTTTGCGAGCACCGGGGCGGGAAGGAGCAGGCTCGCTGTCATCAGCCGCTTCCCTGGCCGGGAGAATCCTGATGCCGCGTGCAAGCCTGATCCGCAGCTGTCCATCATCCCCCTCCTCCACCACGCCCTTGTCGTAACCCTTCATCCCGGAATGCTCGGGGGCAGGCGCATAGAACCTGCATTCGTTGGCGTGTTCGTACCCGGTCAGGGGGAATCGTGCCAGGTGGTAGGTGCCCGCCCGAGGCTTGATTGCCAGCTTTCGGTCACCCCTTCCAGGACAACAGCAGGTACCGTGTGAATGGCCGTAGTGTTGAGCCAACACGCGCTGCCAATGCGCGGCGAAGCGTTCGGCAGTCTGAAATTCCTTTGAGTACCGTTTGTCCCCGATCAGGACGGGGAAGATATGATCGACCATTGCAAGCCTCGGATTTCAACTGAGGGGGAGATTAACTCCCCGGTTTTTCCGCCTGGACGCGCTCAGTGGCCTGCTGGCCTGTGTAAATGCAAAGCGCCGAGTTGAAGCCGTTGTAGGTAACGGCATAGTTGAAGTCGCAGAAGTAGGCGGGATGCTTGGTCGCAATGGCGTCGCCGGCCTTGCAGTGTTCTTCGATGGTCTCGACCAGGGAATCATTATCCGCCCCGAGGCAGGCATAGCCGGTGGTCTTGTCCTCGCTGCAGCCGGCGAGCAGTGCAGTAGCCGTGGCGACAGCCGCCACGATGAGAATGCGTTGCATGGGCTTCCTCCAGTGAATTAGTTGGGCCGAACGGAATTCGGCTTCGCTTATTCTCTGGGAAACCTCAGCGCAATAATCCTCTAATCCTGCAGGATTGTTGTCGGTTTAGGCACGACCTGGCGTCACGGTAATGCGAGTGAGTAGTGCGGTAGTTGGGTTCTCCTGAGCGCGGGCCACTATCAGGCCTCTACTCTCGAAGGAGCTACCACATGGCACGTCAGACACACATCCCCGGTCTTGAGCAGCTTCAGCTCAACGGCATCGCATACAGCTGGAACGCAACTATGGGGGAATATTGGTCTGAATCCGGCGACCCGCGCGTTCTTCAATCCGAAGAGATTCACGCCTGGCTTCTGGCGTTCAATACGAAACGCCCTTATTCCCCTGAGGGGCAGAAGATCGAGGCGAAAATAATCGCTCAGGATGTATGCTCGGTAACCGACCGCCCTCTCTTCGGCCTGCGCTTTCTGGACCACACTCGCGGCATCTGCGGCGATGTGCTCGTGTCGGAGGTCACCGCCGACGCCCTGATGGCCGAGTACGACGCCGGTCGATACCAGAGTCTTTGGACCGGGGCCTTCTAGCTCGCCAGTGGCGCGGAGCGAGGATTCTTGGGATTTCGGCAGTCACTGACAACATGGGGTCATCTTCTTCCCCGATCCGAGGAACCGCCCCATGAGTCATTCGCTTATCGCTATCAAAACCAGCTGCAGCGTCCCGGAGAAAATGCACGCGCAATCTGTGTTGGCAGGACAGGGACTCGTAGGTTGCCGCTATCCGCACACCATGACATAGGTTCCTCTGTCGATTCGGCATTTCTTCGAGGAGGTGCCAGCAGCACCGCCTGCAGAAGCCAGTGACTCCAAATTTGAAGAGCAGTACAGCGCAGCGATGGATCGGTTGGCAACGGAGTTCCCCAGCTCCGACACGCCGGCGCCAAGCCTCGAAGTGATGCAAGCCAGCATCACCACCATGCTCGATGACGAAGTAATCAGCTTCCCGACATTCGAGTCTTTCCAAGCCTGGTGGGAAGGACTCAACGCCTATGAAGAACTCGATACCGAGATGTCGGTGGCTGAGCATCTGCCGTTGCTGCGTATTGCCTACAACGCGCTCGTGCATGAAGGCGTTATTGCCGTTTAAGGCAGGTGGATTGCCTCGCCAAGTTGGGTTTCTCAGCGCAACACCGATTATCGAAGTGCCCGCCACTTCAGTACGGAGACACCATGAACGAAGTAATCAGCCAGAACGCCGAACCTGTATCGGCGCGATTCACGACCCATGTAGCCGGTGAGGTAGCGGTAGTTACGTCAGCCCTGCATAAAGCTGAGCGGTTCATTGAGGGCTTCGAGGATGACGCGGAGCAGGAAGGTATCGCGGAACTCTTGGCTGACCTACGAGCCGCGCTCCGGGTGGTTACTGGCGAGCCACACCCGGCGACAATTGCTGCCGAGAAGAACTACTGCGTAGTCTTCAGCAACTACACCGGCAACCTCATGGCCTGGGAAGGGACGGCGGATGAAATCCGCAAGTACCTGGGCAATCGTGAGATTGTTGGCGCACTTAGCGCCGTTGACGAAGAGTCTGCGATGGCCAAGTGGCGGTTGATCAACCACGGGAAGACTCGCGAAGGAGTGTGAGGCCATGCGCGTCCGTTCTAGCGCGGACCACCCGCTCATGGTTGCTACCGGGACTACGGCGGCGCCTGTTCGAAAGGAGCCATAATCGACATGACTGATCCGACCCAAACCCTGTGTACTGCCAAGACCGGCAGCGACGTGCTGAGCATCGAGCGCACCGGCCGTAAATGAGGGAAAACAGCCATGACGATGCGGACCTACCGCTACTTCGCTTGCACTAACGGTCACCAAGGCGAAGAAAAAACCAGCGAGAACGATCAGCCATATTCTGCTTGCTGGGAAAGTGTTTCGACTAAAGGGCTCAAAGGAGCCCCAAACGGCGGTTACCTATGCGCAGTATGCGGGGCGCCGATGGCCGAAGTTCCCAGGGCCGAGATGCCTAAACCTGATGCACTGTAAGCGGCTTACGTTGGAGATGGATTATGAGGAAGTCAAAAAGCGAGCGTCTGCAGATCGATGCGCTGATGATCAATATCAAGGCCGCGTTCGCGCTCGCCCTGATCGCGGGTGTTGGTCTTGTCTTTTCATTCGTTGGCTCGCCGATGGCTGAGATCGGCGGCCAGCTGGCAGCTAGTCGCCCACTTATGCTGATTGCGCTTGGATTCGCTGTTGTGTCGGTGATCCTCAGCGCCATCAGGATGCGGCGCTTGGGTGGAGCAAAGGGAAGGAGCTTGCAGTGAGGCGGGTATTTTCTTCTGTGATCGGGCTTGCGACGGTTCTTCTCGCCGGTTGCGGAGAGAGCAAACCCTTCCCCCGAGTAGATTTCCCCGTCGCGCCGGGACATTACGTGCAGTTCTATCAGGGGGCGGGAGCCAAGGTCTACACTGAGTTCTCCAGGGTGGATAAGGCAGGACAGGCGCAGTCCCTCGTTTCTGGCCTATGGCATGGCCGTTTCAACCTCAGCAACGGCGTAGAGAACGAAACGCTGTACCTGAACGAGTGCGGCATACTGGTCACATTCCACCGGGGCGATGTGGATGTGGTGCGCACCACCTATGACGTGAACTCCTACGTGCAGCGCGACGCCTGCCCGCTCAATCCGCTACCGGCAAACTGGATCGCCGTTGGCCCCGGCGCACTGATCGGGACAACCAAGTGAACGCCGCCGAAACCTACCAGATCACTCTCACCCGCGAGCAGCTGCAGTTGCTGTGCCGGGCGACCGAAACCTGCAGTCGGCTGGTCATGGGTCAGATGGATATGGCGTTGGATTACCTGCGCAACCGCGACGGCGAAATGATCAACGGCTATGAACTCACCCGTGCGGTGGAGGCCATCACCAAGCCCGCACAGGGCTTGGCACCCAACCAGAGTGGCGGTGTGGGCTGGCATGCGACCGGCGACCAGCTCTGGGACATGTTCACGCAAATGCGTCACCGTCTTGCCTGGGATTCCGCCATTTCTCAGGGGGTAATTTCTGCTGGCGAGCCGCGCAAGTGGCCTGAGATGGGGGGTGTTGCCTATGACGCCCCCACGACGCTGACCGGCGCTGGTATCAAGATCGAGCGCGTTACTGCCGATGACCATCAAGGTTGAGCTTAATGACTGCTGCCCTTGGGTTTGCCCTGTGCAGAGCTATGGTAGTCAGCAAAGATCGCTGAAAACGAGGTTTCGCAGATGAATGCCACACTTCCCAGCCTGGACGCCTTGCCTGTCATCCGGCATCCCTATGCGGATTACGGCCTGGATGAGGCCGTGCGCCTCGCTGTAGCTACCAAGCGCATACGGATGGAGCCGGAGCCAAAGAACTTGATCGAGGTGCGTGAAACCATCGAGGACATGGCAAAGCGCGCGAGCCACCTCTGGTGCACCGGCATGGCCGCTCTGGACGTGCTTGATGCCGCCATTGACGGCCGTGATCTGCGCCAATCCTGCCGTCTCTGCTGACGCTTAGTTCTGAGGCGAGAAAAACCCCGCCGAGGCGGGGTTTTTTTGTCACTCTTCATCGTCGCCAGTTACACCCAGCCGCTTGTAACTCTCCAGAACGCGGGCGCATTCGGAGGAGCCATTGCGCGTGCCGTCTGAGATCGCACCCTTCACGGACTCAAGCCCTGCCACGAACCCAACCAGCGTGCCGGCTTCAAAGCCTTCCTGAAATCCCTGCTCGTGCCCACGCTGTAGGCCGATCTCGAACGCCGTTCGCGCCGCAGCATCGACCGCCTTGGCTGCGAACTGATCGTACAGCTCTTCTTTCTTCATGCCATTACCTCGCTTGTGAACAGGCAGCGCAGGAAATCCACGCCGCCAGTGCCAGCATAGGGGCATCACTACCTGCCGACCAGCAGCGGCCGCGTGTCCTGCAAAATCAATCTTTCGTTCTGCACATCCTCACTTGGGATTCAAATGGTCGGCGGGAAGATTAGGTTCATCAGCTCGGTTTGCCGGGCGTTAATCCACCGGACCAGGGGCAGCATGATGGACCGCAAGCAAGCAATCGACTTTGCAATCCGCTCCGCACGCATCGGCGTGGACCAAGGTCAAGTCGCGGACTATCGCGACAACGTGCGCGACACCCTCAACGATGAAGGGGCCAGCGAATGGGATCAGATCGCGGATGACGCCTTCACCGCCGAGGTGGCGCGGCTCCAGCCGGACTACGACGCCGCAATGGCTTCTTGGGAAGAAGAACAGGACAACTTCGCCTGGGAGCGTGAGCAGAGCGCAGTTCGCCGGGCCGAGAATGGTGGATATCCGGTATAGGCGACACTTTCATTCGCTACGCACATGGGGGCTTCGGCCCCTTTCTTGTGCATGGGGCTGCGGCTTGGGTTCTAGGGCCATCGTGCGAAGCTGAGGCTATCTAAACCAGCACACCGCGAGGATACGAGCATGGCAGTCATCTGCGAATTCGGTACCGCCCCCGAGCAAGCCAGGGATGGATACAAGATTGTCGGACTCGTCTACGGGACCGATGAAGATTTGCTGGCCGAGTACAGCAGCCTCGATGTGCGCTTCGTCCGTGGCGCTGCGGTCCACGGGCAGCCCGGCGTCTGGGAGTTTGCTGCCATGCACCCGCCCAAGTCGGTTCAGGTCAAGCACTGGCAAGCCTACGGCGAGGGTGAGGCCAAGCCGGCTACGCATCAGATCGACATCGAGGACCAGCGAGGCGTAAATGGTCAGGTTTACCTAACCGTTGGCGCTATGGATGGCGCCTTGGATGACATGATTTCTGTCGTGGCCGAGGTCAACACCAACCCCGTGACCGGAACTGATGAGGTTCCCTGTGTGCATGTATCGTTCGACGATGATGCTATGGCCTTCTCGCTGTTCAAAGTGGGCGACAAGATCCTGCTGCGCCTGGAGAACGATGTGACGCTCACACGCACGGAGTCGCCCACCGGCCCGCTGTTCGTTGTGGGATGACCGAGCACCACGCCGGCATGCAACGGGTGATCGCGGTCATCGGCACCGCAGGGCGCGATAAGCAATTCCCAATGGATATTTCCCACTGGGAGTTCATTTGCCGTGCGGTCAGGTTCTATGTGCGACCCGGCGACCATCTCGTTTCTGGCGGTGCTGCGTGGGCCGATCATGCAGCAGTCTGGGCCTTCAATGAGGGCTTATCCGCCAGCCTGACACTGCATCTTCCTGCGCCATTCGAGGCGAGTTTTTCCGGTGGCAATGGCACCAGCGGCGGTGCAGCAAACCATTACCACAGGCAATTCAGCCGGGCGATCCGGCGAGACACGCTAGCCGACATCCAGGAAGCGATCCTCGGTGGCGCGCAATGCACCTACCAGGCCGAGTGCAAAGGCTATGCAGCGATGTTCGCACGCAACCGGCTCGTGGCAGAGCAGTGCACGCATGTGCTGGCCTTCACTTTCGGGATGGGCGCTGAGCCGGCCGATGGCGGTACCAAGGCCACATGGGACATGGCCGGACCTGGGAAGATGCGCAGGCATGTCAGCTTGAAGCCGCCCTAGCAGCTTGGGTTTTGCGGGCCTGGCCGTAGCCTGAAGCCATCTCCCCCGCTTCCCCAGGACAGCGCCATGACCATCACCGATATCACTGTTCAATCCGCCCGCCTGGCGGCTGCTGAAGCGCAGTTCTGCACAACAGACTTTGGCTACCGCAATACGGCCGTCGAGCCGTGGCGAGAAGACGGAGCCAAGCTCGTGCGCTTTGTCCAGGCCGAGCGTAACGGACAATCCAGCCTGCTTGAGTACAGCGTTCTGTTTGCCCCGGACTCGGCACGGGTTATCTGCTGCCGAGTCTTCGACTTCACCGAAGCGCTGGCCGAAGATGACGACTGGGTGCCGATGTTCAGTGCGTGGCGTAAGGGCGGATGGTACGTCTGGAACATCGCGCGGCCGGAAGGAGGTTGCGGCTGCGTCAGTCGCAACTATGCGGACGGAAAGTGGCGGATCGTGTGCGACCCGCGCCGCGACGAGCCGGGAGCGCCTGGCGACTTCACCTACGCATCGGGCACCGAGGCGGCCAAGGCCGAACGTGCTCTGATTGCCGAGCAGGCCCGCGCGCTGCTGCACAAGGCCCGCTGCAACGAGTTACCCCCTCATCTGCTCAGCGCGCGCCTGGTGTGCGACAAGCACGGGTACCAGGATTTCGATATCGAAGGCCACCCGACTGTGCATCGTGCATGCGTGCCCAACGGTATTCGTGTGGGCCAGCAGTTCAATGTCTATCACGGAGAAGGCATGAAATCCGGGGCAATCTGGACCGGGACCCTCGAAGGCTCCCTTCGCAAATTTGCGTGCTGCTGAGGGTGTCATCATGTGCTTCCCACGAAAACCCAGCCTGGGGCGCTACAGTGGTACCAGAGCTGAATGGCAATGTGCATACCGTGCTGCCCGAGTGGCAGCTGGCCAAGGCTTGCCTGCTAATCCGGCGTATTCTGGCCTTCAGTGGAAGGCCCAGCTGATAGTGGCATATGAGCGGCCATCTCTTGACCCCCTCGCCTGCTCGGTTCTAGGCAGGCTCGCCGCTTATCGGATCATTGAAGAAATTGTTTCGGATTGAACGCAAGGCTGTCGATACCAGTGAAAGTTATCTCTCTGGATGGGACGCCTTACCATGCTCGATATCGCATTTGATGCACAGACATACCGCACTTACAGAAAGCGGCTCGAAGACATTGCGGGCCTTTCGGTGGCTATCCCTGAAAGGGAGGTGTTGCGCGCAGTAGGCGACGGTCTGCCGGCGTCGGTGATCGATCAGTTGTCAGCCAGTCGGCCCCTGGCTGCGTATGCACGCCAGATCCGCCCGAAGGGGGCCTGCTTGGGCCAGAAGGAAAGCTATGTCGCCTTCGAGCTGGCTTTCGTGTTGGCTTTGGCGCAGGCGGTTCTCGGCAATGCCGAAGCTGCTGATCAGTGGCTTGCTACTCCGAGCGAGCAGCTGGGCGGGCACAGGCCCGCAGAAGTATTTCACCACGACAACGGCGCGGCCCATCTGACCGTCTCCCTGATCCGAAGCGCCCGATAGTCCGCTCTGCCGGGCAGCATCTGCGGCCACTGCGAAGCTGGCCCGGCCTCTTTCGGGCTTGGGTTAGCGGCGCTTCATGCGAATCTGAGTTCAGTCCAAACAGCTCAGGTAATCATGTAATGACTCAGGCAGCCCGCACTTACAATCACGCTTACACCATCGCCTTCAGCGTCTCCGGCTCCAGGTGTGAAGACGGCGAGGATGTGACGGCGCAACAGATGGCTGATGCGCTGAAGCTGCGTGTTGATGATCTGATGGCGAAGGGGCACCTCTTGCATGCTGTCGGGTCGGCCTATGATTCCTTCTGTGAACAAGACTGAATCGGTCGATCTCGACATAATTCAAGCTCCCCGCTTTGCCTGGAATATCCGCAGGAAGAACCATGTCTCGTGTAATTACCGACTTTGAGCAGCACCTGCTCAGCATCATTCAGCCTCTGCACGCGGCCAAGTGGCAGGCCGACTATCGCTGGTTTGACCTGGAGCGCTCATTGGCCAGACTCGCCATAGATTATGGTGGACTAGACCTTTGCCCGGATTTCCAGCGGGGCCATGTTTGGTCCGCCGAGCAGCAGCGCCACTTCATTGAAAACTGCCTCCGCGCTGTAGTCCCCACCAGCGCATTTCTGATCCAGTTCAATTGCTCGGAATGGGGTGATCCTGATCCTGAGTCGGATCTGCCGGTTGGCCTGCAGTACGATGGCCTGCAGCGCTACACCGCTGTTACCGAGTTCGTCAAAGGCAATGTCAAACCGTTCGGATTCACTGCAAACGAGCTAGCCGGTACCCAATTTTCCCCGAAGCGGATGTGCATGAAGGTGGCCATTCACGGCTTCACCAAGCGTGCGGATCTGCTGTCGCAGTACCTCGCCTTGAACGCAGGTGGAACGCCTCATAGCGCAGAGGAAATTGCCCGCGTGCGCGCCCTGCTGGCCGAGGCCCAAACTGACGGCGCGACTGGCTAACCAAGTGGCTTCAGCTCAGGCGCTTTATGTAGTGGAGCGCCGGTAATCCCGACTCGCTCGCACAGATGGGCGTCGGTTCGCAGAAGCGCTGTTCGGCGACGCGGTTAGATGGACAGTTCAGTCGTCGGCCTGGTCTTTGGCCAGTATCGCGTTAAGCACGGTTTCGTCATCGTCGAAGTAGCCATCCTCAGCCAGCCCCAGTTTCCCATCGAGGACGACGCAGACGGCTAGTGCGGCTTCCGTTGGATCAGCACCATATTCACGAATCACGCGCTCGATCTGCTTGCGCAGAAGATGCGCGGGCTCCACCTGGCCTACGCCACGCTCAGCACCCGGATCAGGAAGGCTCACGGGGCCGGGGGAATCAGCCAAAGGGTTGGCATTGACGATTGCGCCGGATGTGGTGCGGAATTTCATTTCCATGCTTTGTCTACCTACTCGGTTCGGTTGGAACGGCCAATTGCCGCTACACGCTAATCGAAGCCCGACCTGCTGACTGGTAATGGTTTTCCTAAAGTCCCCTTGGTGGTACTGGACCAAGGCTGATATACAGCCCGCGCCGCAGTTGTTCATGGGTTTCTTCTGGGGATGAGTGCGAGCCAGCACCATAGAGCAAAGCAGCCTGTTCAATGAGCATTTCTGCTTCACGGGCAGCTCCGTATTCATCGTCACTGACCACATACACATCGCAGAGGACGGTGAGCCTATGAAAGAAGCCACCTGGCGGCAGCTCCTGCCGACATTTCCAGGCATACAGTTCTTGGCACAGGGCGCTTAGATTATTCGCTAAGAACTGCTTAGCCGCTTCTTGGTGCTGCTGCTCAGGCTTTGCTGGTGACATGGCGTTTTCCCTCAACTGGCGAGCTGTTCGGTAAAGGGGTTCCAAGCCGGAACCCCCGATTTTTCCGGCAAGCTGGCAAAGCCAGTATTGGTGCGGGTCGTCGCTAAACAGTTGTTTTACGGCACTGGTACGCCATTGGCTGAAATCCCCGGCTTGCACAGCCAGAACATGCGCGACAAACCATGTCGGATAGTCTCAGCAGCCGGAAACTTCGCCTGCGACCTTTTCCGACAGAATTTTCGGGGATTCCGGCTTACAACCCCGTAAACGTCGATTTCAGCGCCGCAAGGTGATTAATCGCGGCCTGCAAATTCACCGTTGGATTGCGCACAAACGCCGGTTTGCCTATGTATGTTTTCAGGGACTGAGCAATGCTGTCGCAGTAGCTGATGACCTTCGAGACATTACCAGCAGCAAGGTATTCGCCCATGAATTCAAAGCTGATTAACGTATCCGAGAGGAACATAACGTCTTCAGGTGCGAATTCTTCCAGATCGCTGCCGCTTTGGTTGTATGCGGTGTACATGCGGATGGCGGTTGCTACCTGGCCGGTGAAAATGAGAATTCCCGCCAAGTGTTTTGTCTGATCGCTCATACCTAATCTCGATTTCGCGGACGCGAAAAACGCGCCCTGGTACTGCCAAAGCCCGCACGCAGCGGGCTGATGATCGGCGGTAGTTTTCCTACAGCTTTACGTTGATTGCGAACACCTCGACCGGCTCTGCGCCGAAGTGTGGATGCGTGATAGTAGTCACGCGGTATCCTTTCCAGGGCAGAGACAGCCGGCGCGTTTCATCGGCGCGTGCTGGGTAGCCCTTCGTCAGTTCAATGCGGTCATAAATACGGCCCTCCAGACGCTTGCGCCAGTACGGCGTCCGCAGCCGGAATTCCTCTGGCTTGTTGCCTGCCTTGATCGCGTCGAAGTACTCACCCTTGAGGGCCAAGGTCAGCGTGGCCATGTCCGATTTCCTATGCCTCAAGAGTGGCTTGTGGAGCTTGGGTAAAAAGCATCTTCTTGGCCTCGGCCATAGGTACTTGCTGGATTGCCATGCCGACGCATTCCATTTCATTGACCCAAGCCTGACTGTCCTCGGCGCTGATGAGGCAAGCCCCCTCGACATAGCCGGAGGACGTAGCTGGCAAGAATATAGTTTGACACAATAGCCCCTGGAAACACTGGGCTTGAGCGTTCTCTTCAACCCTAACTCCGACAATATAGTTTGACACACGCCATGGCCTGTATCGAATACGAGCAGATCATGCAAACAATATAGATTGACACAAGCTTGCCAGCGGCCGCGCGAGTGATCGCTCAGCGGCCAAGAATAATCAAGTTTTTGTCTTCCCGACCATCGGACTCCGCTCCAAAAGCATTTTGGGCAAAAGCGATTAATCTTCAAGAGTTGATCGACAAATGCAAGGGGACCGTATGAACGTCTTGGACTTGCTCAACCCTGCGGTCGACAGGGTTCGTCGTGCCGGCGAACTGTTGTCCGCTGAATGGCATCGCACCGGTGGCCCTAGAGGACACGGGGACAAGGCAGTTATCGATTCTCAGATTGAAGTTCAGCTACGTTTGGAGTTACTCAATCTTCTGGATTGTGACTTCTGGGGCGAGGAAACCGGTTCCCACATGGCGGGCCATGAGTTCTGCTGGGTAGTTGACCCGAATGATGGGACGCGAGATTTCTTGCAGAAAATCCCTGGTTCTGCGATTTCAGTTGGGCTCCTCCATAATGCAAAACCAATTCTCGGGGTCGTTTACGCACCGATAACGCTAGATCTCGGTGAGGACTGTATCTATTGGGCAGAGGGGCAAACGGGGCTGATGCGTAACGGGCAATCAGTTCACGCTCCACTCGGCCAATTAACGCTGGAGCCTGGTAGTGCAGTGCTGGTGAGCACTGCCGCCGCCGGCAAACCAGAGCTCAACGCAGAGCTCTGTGCCCCAGCAGAGTTCATACCGATGCCCAGCGTAGCCTATCGTCTTGCCCGCGCTGCTGCAGGTGATGCTCTGGTTGGTACATCTTTAGTCCCCGTGTCCGCCCACGATGTGGTCGGAGGACACGCGTTGCTAATCGGTGCGGGTGGCGTGCTACTTAATCAGGATGGTGAACCGGTCTCTTATGAATCCGAAGACCGGATGAGGGAGGTTTGCTCGCGTTGCTTTGGTGGAGCGCCACAGGCGTGTCGCGAGCTCGCCACCAGGGATTGGAGCCGCTTGTTCCAGCAGTCATGAGGCTCCATCGTGACTACCGTCGGGCCTGCAGACGCTCAGCCTGTTGCCGCTCCCGAATCTCAGCCTGCTGTGCAATCACGGCCTGGATCTGGGCATAGAGCTGGGCATCTTCGTTGTCACGGTCAGCAACCGTCACAACCAGTGCATAAGGTTCTTTCTCCAAGACGTCTGGATGATTCCACTCGCGATCTTGCCTGATCACCACTACAAACCATTTTTCATCGGGATTGCGCCGCCGGAACGTCCAGCGTGAAGACTGAACGGTGCCGCGGCTTCGCTGCTGAGCCGTAATTTCACGATTGCCTGTTGCATCATCGTTGCGCGAATCCACATCCGCTTTTTCGGCTTGATTGAAGTGCTTCTGGACCTCTTCCAGAGATGCACCTTTGACTAGGCGATAACTGATCTGGGTCGCCAGATATTCGATCCTGGTCGTACGAACTGCAGGCGAATACGCCAGCGTGACAGTGAGCTCGCGGGTAGCAAGGCTTTTGCGTAGAAAGTCAAGAGGCAAAGGCAATTCGACAAACTGGCAGGAGTCCTTTTCGATAGTCTGCTCCGAGACCAGGACGACGGCGTTATCTGATGAGCGAAAGAGGTCACCCTCATTCACCTCTCCGTAGCCGGCTACATCCCTCGCCACTTCACGATGCAGCGTACTTTTGTCCGCTTTGTAGGCGTTCGTAAAATCTTCAGAGAATGTCGAAGCAACCTCATCAGGCAGAGAGGCTTGATTTACCAGCATTGCTCGGAGCAAATTCGCAGAGGCCAAGGGGTACTCGTTCAGCAAGCGCCCGGCCAAATGGGTGATGTAGGGAGCAGCCAAACTAGTCCCGCTGACTTCCTTGAAGATCGTGTTGCCCACGAACTCATGGTTAAACGTCAGTACACCCAGCCCCCTTGTCGCCAGGCTGATGCAACTGACGCATTGCCAATGGTTGCTGCTGCACAAAACTGCGATAGCTGGCCGTGAACTGTGAATAGGCGATGCCGTCTGGCTCGGTAGCCCGCCACTCACGCCATAGCAGTTCCAGGGTGACGCTGGGGTTACGCATTTCCGCATGCACCCAGTTCCAGTCGGGACAGGCTTTCAAGCGGAATCCGTTGAACGGCTTGATACCCAAGCGCTCATAAAGCTGCTCGTCGCTCCAGCCGGCTAATTGATCCACATCGAGATCGATGCTTTCCAAGTGGCGGCACAAACGCTTGAGGCTGTTGCGCGAAAGCCCAGTGCTATGAGCGATTTCGCGTGTTGATAGACGTGTGCCATAGTGCAGGCGCACGGCCTCGCGCAGCAGGCGCGGTTCAATCCTGACTCTCATCCATACTCCCTCGTGCCCCGTGGGCGGGGCGCTGAACGGCAGGCAGTACCTGCCCCTCGGCCTTGACAGCCGATAGAAGGACGCTGAGAATTCACAAGCGTTGAAGGTACTTATGTCATCTAGAAAAAGGCTCGGAGTTGCTGCTCCGGGCCTTTTTTGCGTCCACAGTTTTTGTTGCTCGCATGACCTAATCGATAGCGTGATGTCCTGTAGTCTTTCTGGGCCTTAGCGGTCGTGGCTACCGGATACACCAGCCTGCGCGGCCAGCCAGCGCTCGACCTCCTGCTTGAGGAACAATCGGCGGCGGCCGACGCGGAACGAAGGCGGCATCGGCAAGCCCATGCTCAGTCGGTTGCGCGCCGTATGCTCAGAAATCCTGAGAATCTGGCTCACCTCCATGAGTGTCATCGTCTCCACCGTCATCCCCTTGCCTGCACTGCAATATCCCGATAGCGCATGCTAGGCAGTTGGTGGATGCCCAACTACTAGCCAGACTGGACACTTGATTTTGCCGCTCTACCTGGACGATGAATTTCTCGACTCTTTCGTATACGAGGACGTGGCGGTTGCCCTCTGGGCAATCAGGCTGCACGCTGCTGACATAGCTGTTACGCCCGCAATCGCACTGCGGCTGATCAGGCAGTACCTACAGCCACTGATCCCGCCTGAGCATTGCTATGTGCTTTATGGGCAGCGCATAGCGACCTGGAATGGCATCTGGGGAATTTATGCCGATCTGGGGTGCTGTGTTGGCAAGAGCAACAACCCCCAGCTGTTTGAAGTAATGAAGGCAGTGGAGCTTATTCATCAATACACGACCTGGCCGCCAAGGGAGTACACATTCCCTACTGTCATTGAGGTCACCTACTTCCTCAGCATGTGTACTCAACTGAAGATTCCCGTGCAGAGTCATTTGCGCTTGGAAAATGGTCAGCGAGTTGATCCGTTCAGCTTTTGCACGTTGTGTTGGCGGCAGCCATTACCAGGACGAAAACTCTGTGCACACCACTCTCCCCATGTTCCGCTCCAGGATGAGGTCGGAACGCAAGCTGCGGCGGCACGCTACAAGTCAGGCGTTCGCCAAAGAGAGCGGTTCGATAAGGCGGTAAATCGCATCCTGACCAAGGAAGTGACGGAGTTCCATGAAGGGCTCTTCACTCCCGTGGTGCTGTTCCCCGAACAGGGCATTGCGGCCTGGCTGACTGAGCGTCGCCCGCTGTTGTGGCAATTGCTCGGTGAGCGGCAGCAGGAACTCAGCGATGGGAATGCCATGAGCATGCTGCTTGATCTACTGCACAGCCCTGATGGCCTACCGCCCAAGGCCCACCAGACTTACCGTCTGATTAATCAGCACCTGCATGAGCATCCGCTGCTGATTTGGCCAATGCTCATACGGGCCGAGGGCTGGCACCGATGCCGAGAAGACGTGCGGGGACAATGGGGTGGCAAACGCTCTGGTGCAGGGCGTCCTGTACAGCCGTCAGCTACTTCGCCATGTACCGATCAACAACCGGGCGTAGCTCGCGGTTGCGCTGACCATAAGTCTCAATGACCTGCTGATAGACCTTCACGTCCGAGCCCGGCAGCGAATACTGCACGTCGAATATCTCCTGATCCAAGGCTTACCACTCTGCGATCAGGGCCATATCTGGCTGCGCCTGCTGGCTCTCCGCATGAATCAGGTAGGTCAGGCTGGACGTCAGGAAGTCGAGTGTATCCTCGGCGCTTTCCAGCAAATCCAGGCATTGGCGTTGCGTCATTCCCAGCGCTTCTGCTCCCGGTAAAAGCATTGCGTATCTCCTCTGAGTAAGTGCTGTGCATCACCATCACGGAGATGCACGGCCACCCTACAGCCTGCAACATTATCGTGGAGCTTGGCAGTGGCTGGCAGTCGCCTCACATCTGTGGCGGCCAGTTATGCGATTCGCCCTGGCAGTCCTTGCACCAGGCATACAGGGCGTCGTACATGATGAGGCCATGGCGCAGCATTTCATGGTCATCGCTGAAGGTCTTCGACAATCCCAGGGAGATGGCATACAGCCCCGCCGACTGAGGCGTGAGATTGAGCCTTGAGGTATCGGCACCACGCACTATCTGCGCCAGTTGCTGCAAGGCCGGCTCGTCCAGTTGGTACTTCTTCAAGAACGCATCGAAGCTGCACAACTCGCCTTCATGGGTGAGTTCGACACCGGGAATGTCGTAAGGCGTCGCGCCTTCCTCTTGCGCCAGGCGTAGCACATCGCCACTCGGCACATAGAGAAACTCCGGAGTTGTGTCGATAAAACGGGCGATCAGCCAAGGACAGGCGATCCGGTCGATCTTCGGGCGTTCTCGGGTGATCCACTTCATGCAGCACCTCCTGCCTATCGGGATAGGCTCCGGGTGGGCTGGCCAGCGCTGTGCCAGCCAGTAAAACCATCGATCAAGTAGCGCGCATCCAGGCCCATGGCCTCAAGTGTGGCGGCGATACCCTGGCTGATTTCATGCCCCTTGGCGCAATAGAGAATCACTGGCCTGTCCCGTGGAACCTGATCCTTCCAGGTGAAGACTGCTTCGGGATCACGCCAGTGTGCGCCGGGGATCTCTGTGGCATCGGCAAGCCGAACGCTCGTGCGGCGTACATCCAGTAGGCTGAACGTCCGCCCTGCGGCCTGCCACTCCGCCAGTTCGCAAATCGAGATTCGACTCATTTCCCACCTCTCAGTTTTGCAGCAAGTGCACAGCCAGACCTACCAGCGCACAGGCCGCCAGCACCTGGATGACGCCACGCTTGAAGCGGAACAGGGCAACGGCGGCTGCCAGCGCGATCAGTGCTGATGGCCAATCGAAATGGCCGCTGAAGCCTTGCGGCCAGAGCACGTGGTAACCGAAGAACAGTGCCAGGTTGAGGATCACCCCGACCACGGCGGCAGTGATTGCCGTCAGTGGTGCGGTGAACTTCAGTTCGTTGTGGGTCGACTCCACCAACGGGCCGCCTGCGAGAATGAACAGGAAGGACGGCAAGAAGGTGAACCAAGTGACCAGGCTGGCGGCCACGGCTCCGGCCAGGAAGGCCTGATCGGCACCGAATACCTGCTGCACATAGCCGCCGACGAAGCCGACAAAGGCCACAACCATGATCAGCGGCCCCGGCGTGGTCTCGCCCAGGGCCAGGCCATCGATCATCTGCGTCGGGGTCAGCCAGCCGTAGTGGCCGACTGCGCCCTGGTAGACATAGGGCAGCACCGCATAAGCACCGCCGAAGGTCAGCAACGCGGCCTTGGTGAAGAACCAGCCCATCTGGGTCAACGTGCCTTCCCAGCCGAACAGAGCGGTCAGCAGGCCCATGGGCAATGCCCACAGCGCCGCGCCTATGACTGCCAGCAAGAGCAGGCGCGGCCAGCGAAAGCGCGCATGTTCCGGTGTCGGGGTGTCGTCATCGATCAGCGCCGGGCCGAAGGATTGCTTGCTAGCACCATGCCCGCCGCCGATGCTGAACTTGTCAGGGGCGAAACGCCCGCCGAAATAGCCGATCACGGCAGCACCCAGCACGATCAGCGGGAACGGTAGTTTGAGAGCGAAGATGGCCACAAACGAAGCGGCAGCTATCGCCCACAACCAGTTGTTCTTCAGCGCCCGCGAGCCGATGCGGTGAGCAGCCTGTACCACGATGGCGGTCACGGCGGGTTTGATCCCATAGAACAGCCCCGCAATCACCGGCACGTCGCCGTAGGCGATGTACAGCCAGGACAGGCCAATCAGGATAAACAGTGACGGCAATACGAATAGCGCCCCGGCAATCACCCCGCCCCAGGTGCGGTGCATCATCCAGCCGATATAGGTGGCCAGTTGTTGGGCCTCCGGGCCGGGCAGCAGCATGCAGTAGTTCAGGGCATGCAGAAAGCGGCGTTCAGATATCCAGCGTCGGCGCTCCACCAGCTCCTGATGCATGATCGAGATCTGCCCGGCCGGGCCGCCGAAGCTGATGAAACCGAGCTTCAGCCAGAAAGCGAAGGCCTGCCAGAAGCTGACCGGCTGCGGTGCTTGTGTCAGTGTTTCCGCGTTCTGCGCGGCTGCTTGCGTCACGTTGAAGGTACTCCTTTGTCGAAGCTGGCCAGCAAACCGTCAAAAATGGCGGAAGCGGCAGTCAGTAATTGATCGTCTTGGGTAAGGGTTTCGCGCAGCCCGGCTAGTACGCTCTCGATGCCTGCGGCCTCGGGCGGTTGTACGCCGCCTACGTCGAGGTAATGCACAAGCAGACCCAGCCGTGCGATAGCGGGTTGCTCCAAGCCGAAACTTGCCGCCAGCACCTCGAAGGTGACGCGGCTGCCGACATGACTGAAGGTCGCGCCGTCGAAGTCGAAGCCCAACGCATCGGCCGGACAATCCCCAGGACTGGCCAGCCACAGAATCCTGGCCTGCGGATCGATAAAGCGGCGGATCAGCCAGGCGCTGGCCAAGCGATCCACCCACGGCCGCTGTCGTGTCGCCCAGGTGCGCCCCTGGTAGTCGGATGAATGCAGCTGCGCGATGACACCGGCTATGGCGTGAGGCTCATCCGGGGACAGAGCGCGGGCGCAGGCTAGCTCCAGTTCCTGTAAGGCTTTATCCGTTTGCTGCTGTGCCTCGCCAGGGAAAAAGTCGATTTCGACCAGGCTGGCGAAAGCTTTGCGGAGCTTGCGCACCTGCTTGAGCGTGTCCTGCACGGTATCGACAGTCAGCACATTCCGCGCTTGTCCGACTTCACCCAAGACGGCCGCATAGTCTTCGCCGCGATCAAACAGGTCGGTAAAGTTCGCCCCCTCAGGCTCTTCGACGCGCAGCACATGGGCTGCCCCGCCAGCGTCCCGTACATCTGAGGCCAAACCATCCAGGGTGGCGCGACAGTCCTCGCGCTCAGGCATCAGATAGACACCATCACGCAGAACAGCTGCACCGGAGGCTTTCAGCGAGCGCCAAGCCCGTTGCCGAGCAGTGGCATTCTCGGTGGGCAAGGAAAGGATGAGTGCTAGCAACTTCATTTAGTAGAGATATATTCAGATATGAATGATTCTCTACATATTGATCCGGAACAAAGGAGACCGCAAGCGCTTGCGGTGTACCTACCGGCTTTCGGGGCGGGTCAGAATCATCAGCGGAGTGGATCACAACCACTGGAATGGGTGGGGCGGAACCTCCAGCATGGACGGGTCACAATCGCTGGAACTGGGTGTCAGCATCACTGGAATACACAGGAGCGAAGCAAGTAGCGCAGAAACAAAGCGGTTCATTTGAGCGGGGGCATCAGGAAATGGACGCGCATTCTACGGCGTGATTCGCTTTTGACTATCGAGAAACGAGAGATGTTTTCTACTACCTCAGGAGGGCGTCCCGTCTAATTCATAACAGAGGATGATTGATCTGTTCGATCAGTGCGGGACCCTCGTTCCGTACGTTGCCTACTGCTTTGCCTACCGGATGCCAGTCGAACTCCTCCACGCACAATCCATGCTCTAGGGCGAGATTCTCAGCGTCGCGCTGCGAAAGCTCGGGATCAATCCAGCGCGAAGCGCACTCCGGCGATAGCACCAATGGACGCCGGTCGTGGATGTCGAACATCCCGGCATCACTGGATGAGGTGATGATCACAAAACCGTCACCATCACGCGGCTCCAGTGAGCCGCCTCGCTGGAATCTTCCAAGTGCTGCAAAAAACATCGGCTCGCCTGTGCGGAGCGTGGTGTAGTAGGGCTGCTTGAGCTTCGGGTTGGCCTCGTCCTTCTTCCACTCGTACCAACCGTCCGCCGGCACGATCGCGCGGCCGGTCTGCCATATATCGCGGAAAAACTTACTTGTCGCGGCTGTTTCCACCCTAGCGTTTATCGCTGGCGGTCGCTTCCCCTGCGCCCACAACGGGGCGTATCCCCACTTGACCGGTTCCATACGAAGGCCGTCGTCGTCCTGGTGAAGCAGTTGAACCATCGATTGAGGCGGTACGTTGTAGCGCCCGATAGGCTCAGGGTTTATGCCTCCACGTAACGGCAAGGGCAACTGCACTGCGATCCTGTCTAAGTACTCGTAGGCGACTCGGTACTGGGCGAAACGTCCACACATGATGACTCCGCACGTCTAGTTCAATTGACCGGGGATCACCTTAAGAATACTGTGTAAATATACAGTATTCTTAAGGTGCGTATCATGCCCGTCCACATCTTGGGACCTGCCGCTCCCTCCACAATTGCACTGCCGTTTTTCAGTTTTTGCGTGCCAGCAGGCTTTCCTAGTCCCGCTCAGGACCACATGGAGGGAAGCATCTCGCTTGACGAGATGATGAACATTCGGGCCCCGCACACTTACCTTGCTCGTGCCGATGGCGAGAGCATGATTCATGTAGGTATTTTCGACAGAGATATCCTGATAATTGACCGTGGGCGTGAGGCGGAGAAGGGCGAGGTAATTATCGCAGCGCTGAACAACGAGCCACTGGTCAAGATTTTCGACCGGGACGGTAGCCAGGTAATCCTGCGCTCAGCTAATCCGAAATTCCCGCCGCGATATTTGCTAGAAAGCGAAGAACTCTACGTATGGGGTGTGGTGCCATACAGCATCCGAATCCATGGCAAATATTGAGAGAGTGATCGCTCTCATCGATTGCAATTCGTTCTACGCCAGCTGTGAGCGCGTCTTCCGACCGGACTTGCGGCGTACCCCTATCGTTGTGCTCTCGAATAACGATGGCTGTGTGATCGCGCGTTCAGCCGAGGCCAAGCTACTGGGCATCAAGATGGGCGCGCCGTACTTCCAGATCCGGCGTGACCTGGAGCGCTGGGGCGTGGTGGTGTTTTCTAGCAACTACGCGTTGTACGGCGACATGAGCGAGCGAGTGATGACGGTCATCGAAAGTCTGGTGCCGGCTGTAGAGGTCTACTCAATCGACGAGTCATTTGCGGATCTGACCGGTGTGCCGAACACGGAAGCGCTTGGCAGGCGAATCCGCGCCGATGTACTGCGCTGCACGGGCATCCCGGTTGGAGTGGGGATAGCCGGAACGAAAACACTCGCCAAGTTGGCTAACCATTCTGCAAAGCGGTGGCAGAAACAGACCGGCGGGGTTGTAGAGCTGCTCGACCCAGTGCGCCGCGATAAGGTGCTGCGGGTGACCAACGTTAGCGACGTGTGGGGCGTTGGGCGTCGGATGACTGAACACCTGAACAAGATGGGCATTCGCACAGCCTGGGACCTGGCCAGCGCGGATGCATGGACTCTGCGCAAGCAGTTCAGCGTAATGATTGAGAAGACTGCCCGTGAGCTGCGCGGCACGCCGTGCCTTGATCTGGAGGAAATGGAGGCTCCCAAACAGGAGATTTGCTGCTCGAGAATGTTCGGGAAGCGTCTGCGCGAACTAGAGCCGATTAAGGAGGCGGTCGCGGCGTACGCCGCCAGGGCCAGCGAGAAACTGCGGAAGCAGCAATCGATGTGCAAGCGCGTACGAGTGAGCATCCGCACCGGCATGTTCAATCCCGACGAGCCCAAGTTCGCAAAAGGGGTAGTGTGCGAGCTGCCGTATCCCACTGATGACACCCGGCACATCACTCGGGCGGCTATTGCAGGTCTGGAACACGTTTATCGGGACGGCTTCTCTTTCAGCAAGGCCGAGGTCCTTTTGATGGACCTCCGCCAGCGCGGCGAATATACCGCTGACCTCTTCACCGAAACCCAGCCTGCCGCCTCGGAGCGCGTCATGGGCGTGCTCGATGCGATCAATGCCAAGTGGGGCCGCAATACCCTGAGACCAGGCCGAATAACTACGACGCCGGATTGGGGAATGCGACGGGACATGATGAGCCAGAGTTTCACGACCAGGCTGGATCAGCTATGGGTGGTTCGCTGCAACTAGGGGAGCGGATGTGACACTTCCCAACTGTCGGAGGGATGACGGGAAAAGTTAGTTTGATATGGGGTTCAGCAATGTCTGCTCTCGGCCAGTAGCGGTCATTGAGTACATAGGAGATTTAGTACGGTTCAGGTTGTGGCGGCAAAGGCGAAGTAGTTATCGGAGGCGCGGCCGCAGCATGACGTCAGCGGAATCAGCTGTAATTCCGCTGATGTAAGTCAATTAAGGGCTAACAATGACTTTTATGTCCGAGCCCGAGATGCTCTTGATATACGAGTAGCTCGTTCCCAATACGGCAAGCTGCTCCTTCGATACCTTCTTCGCAGATATCGCGGGCTGCACGATCACAAATTTGAAGAACAGCTCGTGATCGTGACATTTGTTGCGCAGTATCTCCAGCTGCTTAGGCGTGCCTTTCAGGATTCTGTCGAAGTCCTTAAGCAGTGATTGCTGGTAGCGGTCCAACAGTCGCATCCCCGCACTGCGCCCCAGTGGCATGAAGCTTGCTTATGCCTCTGTGTCAAATGGGCCACGGCCCCGTAACGGTCCGCATGCCCGATCCATTGAGTAGTCTCGGCACTGTACCGAGGGTGTCTCGCAAGACCTCAGGAGCTCGAATGAACCTTTCGGATATCGATCTCAAGTTGCTCAAAATTTTTCTCGCGGTGGTTGAAGCTGAGGGGTATGCCAATGCTCAGGCAGGGCTGAACCTGAGTTTGTCGACCATCAGCTCACATATGAGCAAGCTGGAAGGGCGGCTAGGCTTCCGACTGTGTGACCGCGGCAGAGGTGGTTTCGCGTTGACGCCCAAGGGAGAGGTGTTCTATCGACAGATGCTGGATTTTCTCGCCGCCGTAGAGCTGCTAGAGACAAATGCCAAGAACCTGCGAAATAACATCCTTGGTGAGCTGACGCTGGGCGTGATAGACAATCTGATTACTGATTCGACATGCCCACTGCCTACGGCATTGTCGCGTTTTCTTCGTTTGCCCAACTACCGATTTCAGCTGTGCATGCACGTGTTGTCGCCGCAAGAGCTGGAGAAAGGGGTGCTGGAACGGCGCCTGGATCTGGCCGTGGGCATTTTCTACCAGCGGAAACCAGGCCTCGAATACCGGTCCTTGTATAGGGAGCGGGACGTGTTGGTCTGCAGCGAGTCACACCCACTGGCGCGACTAACGGATCCCCACGAGATAGCGCAGCGGGTCCCTGGGGCGGCCAAGGTCGTCAGAAGTTTCATGCTGTCGCAGGAGTTCCCCTTCATTAGCGACCATGACGACAGCATCATCGCCTCGGTAAGTAACGTAGAGGCCGCTGCACTGATGATTCTGAACGGACCTTTCGTTGGCTGCTTGCCTGAACACTACGCCCAACGCTGGCTTGATACCGGTCAACTGGTAGCGTTGTTGCCCGACAAATTCGTGCGCTATTCAGACATAACGCTCGCCACCCGTGCCAACGAATCACCTCGCTCGGCGGTCCTGACCAGCTTTCTCGAATGCCTGGGTCAAGACTCGAAGGGCATTCACCAGCCTGCCCCTCTTTAGTGCGCTCGGCCGCTTACTTCAGAGAAATGCCAAGTAAAGACGCAAACTCGGTGATTTTTTCCTGCAGAGCGGTTGCCTAGTATCGACCTCAGTCATGAGCTGAACCGAGGAGAATCCCATCATGAAAAGATCGACACTGAGTTTACTGCCATGCGCTTTGCTGCTTGCAACCGCACAACCGTTGCTGGCCGAAGACGAACTGGTCAAGGTGACGGCGGGCCATCTGATTGCGCTGGATATGGCTCCTCTGTTCGTGGGGGTTGAGAGTGGCTGTTTTAAAGAGCAGGGCCTGGAGGTCGATACGCGCTTTTTCGCCAACCCCGGTGACAACAACGCGGCGCTGGCGGGCGGCGCCATCGACTTCAGCACCAACCCCTTTACTCTGCCATTCTTCGCCGCCAACAGTGGTGTGCCGATCAAAGTGATCAGCGCTGCGGGCGGCTGGGGTGTGATGGAAGTGATTGCAGACGGCGAGCTGGGCCTGAACTCGATGGAGGCGTTGGCTGAGCACGTGAAGGCGGGCAAGCCGAAGCTAACCGCCGCGGTACTGCAGGGCGATACGCTGGAGCTGATCTTGGTGACGGAACTGGCCAAGCGTGGCCTGGAACCGGATGCCATTGAGTTTGTTTACTTCGACGACCTGCTGGCCATGGTCGAGGCATACCGCAGTGGCAATGTCGACATACTCAGCCACATCAAGCCCTATACCTCGGAGATGGTCGCTTCGCGCGGCGCGACAGTCCTGACCAACAACGCCAGTACCTGGTCGACCAACACCCCCAACACCGTGGTCAGCGTACTGGAAGAGACCCTGACCGAGCGGCCCCAAGTGGTCGAGGGTTATCTGAAGGGCCTGATCTGCGCGGCTGACATAATCAACAACGAGCCGGAAAAGGCCGTTGATTTGCTTGAGAAAGGGAACTATTTCCGTGTGTCCAGCGATGTACTCAAGGGCGCCTTTGCCTCGGCACCCAAGCCGATCTCCTTTGTCCCGGATGTGGCAGCCGTGCAGCAGGTGGTGGATGACTTGGTGAAGATGCAGTACGTGCGTCCGGGTGTGAGCGCCGAGAGCATCTTCGAGATAGACCTGATCAAGTCGCTGGAGCAGTAGGATGCGTTTACCTGACTGGGAACGCTACGCGCCCTGGGTCGTGGGCTTGTCCTCAGTGACCTTGCTGGTAGCGGTCTGGGAGTTGGCGGGGTTGCGAGATATCGCCCTGACGACGGTGATGCCGCCACCGAGTCAGTTTCTGTCGATGGTGATTGAGAGCGACTTCCGCATAGGCCTGGGGTCACAGTCAGCGACGTTGTACGAGGCGCTGATGGCGACCTTTGGCCGGGTGTTTACCGGCATGTTTCTGGCTTTTATCGCGGCCATTGCCACGGGTGCGCTGATCAGCCTGTCAACCTTCGCTACCTGGTCGCTGAGTCCGTTGCTTTACGTGCTGGCCCCGATCGCGCCGATCGCCTGGATTCCTACCGCCATCGTGGTATTCGGCATCAGCAATGTGACGGCAGTATTCATCGTCTTCATGGGGGTGTACTTCATTCTGACCATCGGCACGCTGGCGGAGATACGCCGGGTGCCGCAGGAGTATCTGACCATCTCCGGCAATCTGGGCGCCAATCGCTGGCAGCAGTGGCTGTATGTGGTGCTGCCAAGCATCTTTCCGGGCGTGTTCACACTGCTGCGCACCAACTTCATCGCCGCTTGGATGGCGGTGCTGGTGGCAGAAATGGTCGGCCTGCGCGATGGTCTGGGCGCGATCATCATGATGGGGCGCAACCTGTTCAATAACGACCTGATCATGTTCGGCATGCTGGTGATCGGACTGTCCGGCTTCGTGGTGGACCGGACACTGGCGTTCATCGGCAACAAGGTGCTGTGGTGGAGGGTCAAATGACGACCGTTGACGCGTCCAAGGCGGTGTTCAGAATCGAGAATCTGACCATCAACTTTCCGGCCAAGCGGCAGTCGGTACCAAGCCCGCTACAGGGACTGAACCTGACCATTCAAGAGAATAAGATCACCACCATTCTCGGTCAGTCCGGTTGCGGCAAGAGCACGCTGCTCAACGCGCTGGGTGGTTTCGTGATGGGCGAGGACAGCGGAGGCGTGCTCTATCGCCAACGCTATCTCAATGCGCCGCTGGAAGAGATCGTGATGATCTTTCAGGAAAACAATCTGTACCCGTGGCTCAGCGTGGCTGGCAACGTGAACTTCGGCCTGCGTTTCCGCAATCAGTACAAGAAGGACGTCAAGGCGACAGTACGGCGCATGCTCGACAGCGTCGGCTTGAGCGAGGCGGCCGATGCCTATCCACATCAGCTGTCAGGCGGCATGCGTCAGCGCACGGCGATTGCCCGGGCGTTGATTACGCGTCCCAGGGTGCTGCTGCTGGACGAGCCATTCAGCGCGCTGGATATCAGCCTGAAGCGGCGTATGCACGGTCTGCTGCGCAGCCTGCAGGAGGAGACCGGCACCTCCATGGTCATGGTGACTCACGATGTGGAAGAGGCTATCACGGTGGGTGACCGGGTATTGGTGCTGGGCGGCAATCCGGCACAGGTGTTGGTCGATGCCGATACCAGTTCTGACGCAATGCGCGACCGTTACTCCAGTGACTACCTGCAACTACAGAAGCGAATAGAGGATGTGATCTATTGAGGAGGCCTGATGAACGGCATTCATGACATGGGAGGGCTGCACGGCTTCGGGACAGTCAAGGTCGATCCCAACGAGCCGGTATTCGTGACACGCTGGGGCAGCCGGGTGTTCTGCATGACCCAGGTGATCGATCGTCTGGGGGTGTGGAACCTGGATGAGCACCGCCACGAAATCGAGCTGATGCGGCCCCAGGATTACCTGGAGTGGGGCTACTACGGCCGCTGGATGTTCGCGATGGAGCGGATTCTCGACCGCCGCAACATTCTGACGACCGCTGAGATCAATCGGCGTGTCGATGAGTTGAGCGCCGGACTCAAGCATCTGACTCCGCCAGCCAACCCGGATCGCAACTGGCCTTTGCAGGAAGAAGACAAGGTGCGTTGGGGCGCCTGGCGAAAGGAGGTGCAGGTAACGCCCCAGTTCAGCGTCGGGCAGCGCGTACGAGTACGCAATATTCATCCCCCGGGCCACACCCGCGTGACCAGCTACACCCGCGGCAAGGTCGGCGTGATCCACCGCGTGGATGCCCAGGCCTGGGTCTTCCCGGATACCCGCGCGCATTATCGCGGCGAGAACCTTCAGCCCGTTTATAACGTTCAATTCAGCGCCCAGACGCTATGGGGCGAAGAGCAGGCCGAGGCCAATCTGTTTATCTACATCGACCTGAGTGAAAACCACCTCGAGGCCGTCGGAGAACATCAACATGAGTCATGACCACAAGATCGAGAAGGCTTGGCAGGCCCTTCGCACTGAAGCGATAGAGAGCCTGTTGAATGAAATTGGCGTGCTGGATTCAGCGGAGGTGGATCAGGTGGTTTACCACTACGAGGAGAACGTCGGGCCTCGTACCGGTGCTAAGGTGGTGGCCCGTGCCTGGGTCGATCCGGCTTTCCGTCAGCGATTGCTGGCCAACGGCCTGGCGGCCTGCGCGGAGCTGGGTATCGGCGGGCCCGAGACCGAATCCCTGCACGTACTGGAAAACACGGCAACCGTGCACAACGTGGTGGTATGCACCCTGTGCTCGTGCTACCCCTGGCCCATCCTGGGCCTGCCGCCGGTGTGGTACAAATCCAGCGCCTATCGCTCTCGGCTGGTACGCGAACCTCGCAAGGTCCTGCAGGAAATGGGGTTGACGCTGGGTGATGACGTCGAAATCCGCGTGTGGGACAGCATCTCGGAGATTCGCTATCTGGTTCTGCCAGAACGCCCGGAGGGCACGGAACACCTGAGCGAAGCTGAACTGGCCGAACTGGTGTCCCGCGACGCGATGATCGGCGTGGCCCATCTTCCAGCCCACGACATTGCAGGAACTTAAGATGCAGCCACATGAACTGCTTGACCAGATGCAACGCGCAGGCCTCGCCAACTTGAGCTTTGCCTCCCCCTGGGCTGCACGCCTGTTCGGCATGACGCTGGCAGCGGCGCAGAAAAAGATATTTTCGCTGCAGGAATTCCAGCAGGCCTTGATTGCTTCCATTCAACTGCACGAGCAGGACGGCTGCATCGATAGTGATGAGCAGTACTACACCTGCTGGCTGGAGGCGTTGCAGGGCTTGCTTGAGCAGCAGGACCTAATCAAACCGGAGCGGCTCGGCGTGCGTGAAGATCAGCTTCTGGCGGCGGCGCAGGACCGGCACGATCATCAGCGCTCCGGGCACCATCACCCTCATCACGCGGACTCGGAGCACCACGCATGATCGTGACAGGAGACCCTTATGACTTTCCCATTACCGGAGTACTAGAACCGCAGCGTACGGCACTGCTGATCATCGACATGCAGCGCGACTTTTGCGATCCGGCAGGTTACATGCACTCACGGGGCGACGACGTGGCGGCAGCCCGGGCCATCGTGCCGCGCATTCTCGGGGTGTTGGAGATTGCGCGGCGCACCGGAATGCTGGTGATCTACACCCGTGAAGGGCATCGCGCCAACCTGGCGGATTTGCCCGCCAGCAAACGTCTCAAGACCGCCCGGGCCGGCGCTCAGATAGGTGCCACAGGTCCATTGGGACGATTGTTGATCCGCGGTGAGGCTGGCTGGGACTTCATAGAGGAAATCCAGCCGTTGGAAGGCGAGGTGGTGGTCGACAAGATCGGCACCGGAGCCTTCCATGCAACCGACTTGCACGATGTTTTGCGCAACAGACGGATCGAGAATGTGGTTCTGACCGGGGTTACCACTGGTGTCTGTGTCAGCTCGACCGCCAGGGAAGCTACGGATCGGGGTTACAGCGTGCTGGTGCTTGAGGACTGCTGCGCTGAGCCCAATCCACGCTATCACGATATAGCGATCGAGCTACTCAAAATCGAGGATGGCTACCTGGCTACCGTCTCGTCTGCGAAGTCGTTCAACAAAGCCTTCCAAAGCGTATCACCGGGGGACACCTCATCCGAAGGAGTAAGACTATGAGCAGGTTCAGCAAGATGCTGGCTGGGAAGGCGATCAGCCTATTCGCCATTCCGGGGTATGCGCATCACCCGACCGGAGGGGAGCTGCCAGGTAGCATTCTCTACGGTGTATTGTCCGGTGTTGGCCATCCCCTTATAGATCTGACGCATATCGTTTTCATTCTTGGTATGGGGCTGTTGTTCGCCCTGCATCCGGGATCGGTGGGGAAACGTGTAGTGCTTTTCTTGGCCGCTACCTGGATCGGCGCGCTGGGCCATCTGCTCGGAATGGACGTTCAGGCGGCGGAAGCTCTCATGGCGCTCGGTATCATCGTGGCTGGGCTGATGCTGATGCTCAGGCAGTTCGCGATTCTGCCGGGCATACTCGGCCTCGCGGCGATTACCGGAATTATTCACGGCTTTGCTTATGCCGAAGATGTCATAGGTGCACGGACGGGTCCGCTGATGGGATATTTTTTTGGATTTACCTTGATCCAGGCGGTCGTGTTATCCGCTACCGCTATGGTGGGTCGCACCTGGGTAAAAACACACGCCCCCGGCGTTGTGCGACGATGGGCGTTCAATGGCGGCGCGGTCTTCACGGGGCTAGGGTTGCTGTTGTTGGCGAGTTAGCGAACCGAATCGCTGGGCTTGCCTGGGCAGGGAGGATGATGCCCAGTACTAGCCGTTAACTTGCGCTCGAATAGCCCAGCGCTCTAACCGCAGCGTCTTGTCGTTTCCATCAGCCGGCTGCACTCGGCCAGCGTCCGCAGCGAGGCGACTTGCGTCCTTCACCGCCGATGCGGCTGCTGATCTGTTACCACGAAGGTGATGCTTGGCCACATCCGGCGTCGAGCTATGTGGAATCATTTATTGGTACGCAAAGCTAGGAAGAGACAGCAGGGCGAAGATGTAGCACGACGGGATTGCTCGAAATCGTTTATTTGGCGCCGCGCCGACTCACGGGGCCGCCTACCTGGCGGCGCTCCCTGGATCTGTAGTGCAAGTTGGTGGTCGGCATGTTGTTGCATCGCGTTACCATCGACAGATGGTGACGCGTCCCGTAAGTATGGCGGTATGGCTCCAGGGCGACTTGTCATTTACTCAGCACTTGCATCGTGGCAGCCCGCCCGCCAGCGCTTCGTTTCAGTGTTTGGGGGAGGATCCGCCCAACCTCAAGGGATGTAGGCGTTAATGCCTGCCAAATCATGGAAACGGGTGAGCTCCCATGCGCCTCCACCCCAAACTCGGCAGCGCCAGCGCCGGGCTGGCCCGGCCCCAAGGTGGCTTGTCGACAACCCACGGCTATTGCCTTCATGCTGGCTTCGGATAGTCGGGTGGGTGTTTGACGATAGGGGTAAAGACCAGATCATCTTGGGGGGCCGCTTGGGTTCTAAAGTAAGTGAGGAACGGCCGCTATCGGCTCAGAGTGTGTAAAAACACTTTCTTATCTTGCGTGCTTCAGCCCATTGCTCCTGGGCGTGGCGATTTCCCGATTATTTACCACGATCAGCGCCGGTAACGCTTCAGAGCGCGTATGAAGCGCTTTGGCACCTCTTGGGGCAGTAAAAGCTGGGCTTTTACGCCGCCATCGCCTTCAACAAGCCTTCGGTGCCGATGATTTTCATCACCCGCTTCAAGTTGTAGGCGAGCACATTCAAGCTCATTTCTGCGCTCACCCCATTCAGTTTTCGAGTCAGGAAGTGCGTTGCTCCCATCCATTGTTTGAGCGTCCCGAAGGGATGCTCAACAGTCCGTTTTCGAACCCGCATCATCTCCGGTGCTTGGTTCAGCCGGCGTTGCATTTCCTCCAGCACCGCTTCATGTTCCCAGCGCCTTACTCGACGATTTGTGCTTGGCGTGCACTGGGTTTTCAGCGCGCAACTCTGGCACTTTGAACTCCAGTAACAGTGCATATTCATGCCTTTCTCAACGCTGGAGAATCGCCAAATCAGTGCCTCTCCAGCCGGGCATGTATATTCGTTTTTCGTCGCGTCATAAACGAAGGCATCTTTGTTGAACCGGCCATCAGCCTTGGCGCTTGAAGTCATCGGCTTTGGCACATAAGCGGTGATGTTTGCATCGTGACAGGCGAGGATTTCTTCACCCTTGAAGTAGCCTCGGTCGGCGACTACCGACAATGTTTCTGCGCCAATGGCTTCCCTAGCTTGCTTGGCCATCGAGCTGAGTTGGTCGCGGTCAGAACCTCTGTTGGTGACCTCATGAGCAACAATCAAATGGTGCTGCGTATCGACCGCCGTCTGCACGTTGTAGCCGACGATACCGCTGCCGCGCGTCATCATCGAACGGGCATCCGGGTCGGTCAGCGAAACCTGTTTGTCAGGGGAATCGTTGAGCTGAGTTTCGATCCCTTGAAGCTCTTTCATCTGCGATTTGAGCTTGGCGATTTTATCTTCCAGGCTGGCAATGTCTGGCGCGGAGGCGCTAGGAATCTGTCGATCAGCCGCATCGAGCGCAGCCAAATAACGGCCGATGCTCGCCTCGATTTCTTCCATGCGCCGCTTCAGTTTGGCGCTGGTGAAATTGCGGTCACGGTTGTTCACTGCCTTGAATTTGCTGCCGTCGATGGCAACCAGGTTTTCGTCAAACAACCCCAACTGCTGGCAGAGCAAAACGAACTGGCGGCAGACGCCGCGAATGGCCTTGCTGTTGTCTTTTCGGAAGTTGGCGATGGTCTTGAAATCGGGCATCAAACGCCCGGTTAGCCACATGAGTTCGACGTTGCGCTGGGCTTCTCGCTCCAGACGTCGGCTCGATTGAATTCGGTTTAGGTAACCGTAGATGTAGATCTTCAGCAGGATCGCCGGGTGGTAGGCAGGTCTGCCGGTTTCGGCTGGAATGACGCCATCAAAACCTAGATTGGCCAAATCGAGTTCATCGACGAAAACGTCAACCACCCGAACCGGATTGGTATCGCTGACGTAGTCGTCGAGGCTTTCGGGAAGTAAGGTGCTTTGACCTCGATGTTCACCCTGGATAAACCGTTTCATGGGCGTCCCTTGCGATGAGATTCTCGGAAATCATAGCAAGGGTTTACCGGGATGTTTTTACACACTCTGGGCCAGAAGCGGACATTCACAGTGACTGAGGAATGAGGGGCGGGTCACTTTTGCTCGGATAACCTAACGTTGGAATTCAGCGGATGCCGTAGGCAGTCCGCTGGAATGACTTGTTAGGCAACAACTCCACTGCCTATGGGTTTATAGCGGATTTACTTAGGTTGGTACTCCAATGATGAATGGTGAAGGTTAATGCGCAAATTTCCCGCATCGTCTTTAACGTAACCCCACGTTTTGTCAACGGTAGTCACTTTCCCATTTTTATCTGTGAAGTGAACTTTCCCCATAGTAATTGCGCTATTGCCATCAAGAAAAATAGCAGAAGTGACAGGCTCACATTTTCTCCAGCCTTTTAGAGCAAAACCTGTGTCGGCAGGGAAGGATGGGTCACCGCCAACGAAATAAGATAGCGCACCGGCACGTGTGGGGCGAAATGTTTGAGGGTTCACCGTGAGCGTAGGCTTAAAGAGTACTGCGCCCATTTGGTAGGCGTAAGCGGAATCTATGACTTTCTCGGCCAATGCTCTCGCTGCTACTTTTCCATCCTTTTCGTATGCGGCGTTGATATCAAGAAGAGCAGCACACCATGCTTGCTGAGCTGTTAATGCTTCCTTCTCTGTTACTGCCTGATTTACAACGATGGGCTCGTTTGCGTTCGCAATGTTTGAGGTAAGTGCGACTAATGCTGTTAATGCTACAAGTTTGACTTTCATAGTTGGGAGACCCCTGGGTTGAAAGAATTGGATTGTTGCGTGTTTGACTGTGCCTAACGCCGCAATCACCCGCTTGTCGGGTGCATTGCTTTGTTATGCGCTTTCTCTGCAAGTGCGTTGATCGCACATTCTGAATCGCCCCGGGTTTCGTGGAGGCCTCAACTCTTGAGAAGATGAGGCTATGAGAAAGACTACGACCTACTCCCCCGAAGTCCGTGAACGTGCTGTGCGCATGGTTCTGGAGCACCTGAACGACTACCCCTCCGAGTGGGCGGCCATTGAGGCCATCGCCCCGAAGATTGGTTGTGCAGCGCAAACCCTGCATGGCTGGATTCGTCGCCACCAGACTGATGCCGGTCAGCGTCCTGGGCCGACCACCGAAGAGCGCGAACGCATCAAAGCCCTGGAGCGTGAGAACCGTGAGTTGCGCAAAGCCAACGAGATTCTGCGCCTGGCCAGTGCGTATTTTGCCCAGGCGGAGCTCGACCGCCGCACCAAGTCCTGAGGGCATTTGTCGATCAGCATCGTGACCGTCTCGGGGTCGAGTCGATCTGCCGTGTCTTGCAGATCGCCCCGTCCGGTTACCGCCGGCACGCGGCGCAGCAGCGCAACCCGGAACTGCGCTGTTGCCGTGCTCGGCGCGATGACGCGTTGATCTTGGAAATCCAGCGGGTGTGGAACACCAACATGCAGTGCTATGGCGCGGTGAAGGTCTGGAAGCAGCTCCGGCGAGAAGGCATCGAGACGGCCAGATGCACGGTGGAACGGTTGATGCGTCGGGCTGGATTGCAGGGCATTAGGCGCGGCCAGGTCGTGCGGACAACGGTGGCCGGCGACAAGTCGCTCTGCCCGCTGGATCGCGTACAGCGCCAGTTCCATGCCGATCGCCCGAACCAGTTGTGGGTGTCGGACTTCACGTATGTGTCGACCTGGCAGGGCTGGCTGTATGTGGCCTTCGTGATTGACGTGTTTGCGCGGCGGATCGTCGGCTGGCGAGTCAGTACCAGCATGAAGACCGACTTCGTGCTGGATGCCCTGGAGCAAGCCCTGTATGCCCGTCAGCCACATCGCACGGGTGGCCTGATCCACCACAGCGACCGTGGCAGCCAGTACGTCTCGATCCGCTACACCGAGCGACTGGCAGAGGCCGGCATTGAGCCCTCAGTTGGCAGCAAGGGCGATAGCTACGACAACGCCTTGGCCGAAACAATCAACGGGCTGTACAAGGCCGAGCTGATTTACCGTCAATCATGGAAGAGCCGCGAAGCTGTTGAGATGGCGACTTTGAAATGGGTGCACTGGTACAACCACCAGCGGTTGCTGAGTTCAATCGGCTATATCCCGCCTGCGGAAGCTGAGGCAAACTTCTACCAGCAACAAGCAGGTCAGGCCATGGCGGCCTGACTTAAACGAAACGGCCTCCACAAAAGCCGGGGCGATTCATTCATCTAACCGGGCACGCCGTACCTCTTCGAATATCCGAGCGCCCGAGCGCTCGTAGAAGCTCCTTCCTCGATCATTGTCGGTAGCCACGATCCAGTCAATACGCCCGCAGCCAGTATTCTGAGCGAGGATACACAGCTCTGAGAGTAGAGCTTCGCCCACACCGCTTCCCCGGAACTGCGGATAGACAAACAGATCGTCTAGCCAGATGCCAGGCTTGGCAATGAACGTGGAATAGATACTGTAGTACGTCGCGATACCCACGGCCTCGCCTGACTTCATGGCCAAGAGCGCAAACGCCTTGGGTTGTTCGGAGAAGAAAGCTTCCTCAATGTCAGCTTCCGTAGATTGAAGCGAATTCAAACACCCATCGAATTCCGCTTTTCCTCGAACAAGGTCGAGTATCGCAGGAACGTCCGCTTTTTCTGCCTTCCTGATTTCAATAATAAGAGTACCCTCTCTATGGATGCGCATAACGCCGCCAACACGCGCAGCTTTGTAGTGAAGGCGAAGCCGCAACCGAAATGGTGTCGCTATGCTTGGATTGGTTAGTGGCAGACGCCCGTGACGTTGGCTCTTGCCCAAAGCAGGCTCCCATGAAGCGTTGGCCGCCTACATTCTCTGCGGAGTGGTTGCCTCTCTAGTTCAGGCAACCAGCAGGTGACGTCTAACCGCGTGCTGTGCATCAGTCTTTCATATTCTTCCACGCGAATACCGAGGCCAAAATAATGATACCGATGGCAGCACCAAAGTATAACGTAGCGATCGTAGCGCCAATCTCTACCGCCTGCTCAAGGAACAGAACCATCAGTAGCACAACAGCCACTTGGCTTACTGTTATCTTCAAATCATGGAAGCTCTTAATGTCCAGAGGGTTTTGGGATTCTCTGTCATCATCAGACACCGGACGGATGAACAGACGATACAGGTTAACCGCCATGATCTGAAAAGTAATAGCGATCAGCAGGAGATCCAACAGCTTCAGGAGGCGAACCGCGAGGCTCTTGCCGTCGTCAGCAGAGACCGGTATATCACGTACTACATCCAGTGCGGTATTCCAGATTATGTTAACCGAGGCACCATACAAGAGCAAAGATGACACCGCACAGATAACGACTGCCACCCACACCATAAACCGACTACTTCTGAAAACTCTCTCGATCATAATTTCTCCGGGCCGCGTCACAACGTCAGTTACAGACTCACAATTTTCTCTTAGTCGGTTTCACCGGACCATCTACTATCTCGTTAATCAACCTCTAGATTGTGCTTTCTACGGCGTTAGCCGAACACTGGAGCTGTCGGATTACTGCTGGATTACTTCAAACGTTCGTGACCCTGACATGACCTGGAGAAAAGCCACTAACAGTGATTAGACCGAACGCTCGACTAATACGCAGCCTAACATTTCGCTAACAATGTTGACTTTTCTCTTGCGGATCAGTGTTTTATGCATCTTTCACTCCCTTCTGCTGCGACGTTATATCGAACGCGGTATAAGCCAGGGCGGCCGAATGCGGCATAAGCCCGCGCTTCACAGCATGTCGCCAAAGCTAGCAGGAATGAATGCTTGTGTGAGATAAGCAAGGCATCCATGCCGCCGAAGATGGGACTGCGCGTGAGCAGTTGTTTCCATAATGCTTTTTCTGCTGTTGATTGCCAAGAAATTAGTGGCCGCTTCTGGCCGAGATTTGCCCGTCTACGGTTGAAGTAAGAATGAAAAAAGCCCGGCCTTGCCGGGCTTCCCTAAGGCGAGCCTTACATGCCCAATGCGTTCGGAAGTGCGAGCGACAAGGCGGGGATATAGGTGATCAGCACCAGAAAGCCGATTAGCAACATCAGCCACGGCATGGCCGCGCGCACAACCTGAGGCACTGACATCCCCGTCACAGCTGAGGTCACGAAAAGGTTCAGGCCAACCGGCGGTGTGATGAGACCGATTTCCATGTTAACCACCATGATGATGCCAAGATGAATCGGGTCAATGCCCAGCTCCATGGCGATCGGAAACAGAATCGGAGCCAGGATCAGAATGATCGCAGAGGGCTCCATGAACGCGCCGGCCACCAGCAATACGATGTTCACCACCAGCAGGAACATCCAGGGCTGCAGACCCGCCTCGAGAACCATAGCGGTAATCTGCTGTGGGATCTGCTCAGTGGTCAGCACGTGCGCGAACAGCATGGCGTTGGCGATGATGAACATGAGCATGATCGACAACTTGCCTGACTCAAGAACGACCTTCGGGCAATCTCGTAATGTGATGTCCTTATAGACGAATACCGCGACAAAAGCCGAGTAGATCGCGGCGACCGCAGCTGCTTCGGTGGGTGTAAACATCCCCGAATAGATACCGCCCAGAATCACCACCATCAGCAGCAAACCCCAAACGGCCTTGCGGGCGGCTGACAGCCATTCGCGAAACGTCGCCCGCGGTAGAGCCGGCAGTTTTTTCTTGACGGCAATAATGTAGATCGCCGCCATCAGCACCACGCCAAGCAAAACACCGGGCACGACGCCTGCCATGAATAGCTTGCCGACCGATGTTTCCGTCGCGGCGGCATAAACCACCATCACGACCGAGGGCGGAATGAGAATGCCCAGGGTTCCGGCGTTGCAGACGATACCTGCGCCAAAGGCTTGCGGATAACCTGAGCGGACCATGCCGGCGATGGCGATGGAGCCGACCGCCGCCACAGTTGCCGGCGACGAGCCGGACAGCGCGGCGAACAGCATGCACGCCAGCACGGCGCCGATGGCCAGACCACCACGGATATGGCCGACACACGCATTGGCGAAGTCAATCAATCGGCGTGCGACACCGCCAGTGGTCATGAACGCGCCGGCGAGAAGGAAGAAGGGGATGGCCAGCAGGGTGTAGTGCTCGGATGTCTCGAACAGCTTGATCGCCAGGGAGGTTACCGAGTCAGGGCTGAACAGCAGGATTGTCAGCGAGCCGGCGAGTCCCAATGAGATAGCAACCGGCACGCCGATAAACATCAACGCGAAGAGCGCGACGAAGAGGAAAAGAATGGTCATTTACTTCAACTCCTCTGCGCCCAGCTTCACGGCTTCGGCGGCTTCATCTGCCAGGCCTAGCCCGGTTTGCTCGTTACGCAGAAGGCGTACGAAGATCTCGGCGAAACGGATGAACACCAAAGCAAAGCCGATCGGAACGATCATGCCGATGTGCCATTGCTTAACACCAAAATGTCCAAGGTCCTCGGCGCCGATGTTGGCGTTAAGCAACGCCGATATCCAGCTGAAGCTCGCCGATGCCAGCAGCCCGGCATAGCCAAGGCAAAACAGGCACGCAAGGACACCGATATAGCGCTGGACATGGCGCGGAGCGAGTTTGACCAGGGCGTCGACCCCAATGTGGCCGGCGGTGCGTACCCCATAGGCCAAGCCGAAGAAGATCAGCCAGGCAAATAGCGCTTTGGTCAGGGCGGTACTCCAGGTCATCGACTGGGCCAATCCGATGGTGAAGTCGCCCATGGCGAAGAACAGGTCTTCAGCAGAAGCGAAGCGATCGCCCAAGCTGTAAAACGCGGTGTAGAGGTTATTGAGGATGACGTAGACAAAGGTGACTAGCGTCATGGCAGCAAGCAGGAAGGCAATGAAGCCCTCTTCAAAGTGATCCCAAGCGCGCCTGAGGGCGTTCATGGATGTCTCTCCAATAGACCAGCATTGTTATGTGGCACGTGAGGTGCCGTTGATAAGCCGTGGCAGGCGTGAATAGGGATGTTCATGGCGCTTGCCATGAACGGCGGTACTCAATGACCTGTCGAGAATCTGGAGAGCAAGGCATGTGCCAGAAGGCCGCAGGTGACGCTGGGATGGCCGAGGGAGATCGACCAAATCGGGGCGCCGCGCGTAAATCCTGG
>NZ_CP046902.1:0-45000 GCF_009789555.1 Stutzerimonas stutzeri | reverse complement strand
ACTCCGGGGATAACAGGCTGATACCGCCCAAGAGTTCATATCGACGGCGGTGTTTGGCACCTCGATGTCGGCTCATCACATCCTGGGGCTGAAGCCGGTCCCAAGGGTATGGCTGTTCGCCATTTAAAGTGGTACGCGAGCTGGGTTTAGAACGTCGTGAGACAGTTCGGTCCCTATCTGCCGTGGACGTTTGAGATTTGAGAGGGGCTGCTCCTAGTACGAGAGGACCGGAGTGGACGAACCTCTGGTGTTCCGGTTGTCACGCCAGTGGCATTGCCGGGTAGCTATGTTCGGAAGAGATAACCGCTGAAAGCATCTAAGCGGGAAACTTGCCTCAAGATGAGATCTCACTGGAGCCTTGAGCTCCCTGAAGGGCCGTCGAAGACTACGACGTTGATAGGTGGGGTGTGTAAGCGCTGTGAGGCGTTGAGCTAACCCATACTAATTGCCCGTGAGGCTTGACCATATAACACCCAAACAATTTGATGTTTGCGTGTCAGACGGTTGAAGTCGACAAACAAACCGAAAAGACGCATCGCTCGCAAGCGATACCGAAACAGCGACACCATCACATACCTGATTAGGGGGCGCGACTGAACACCGAGTCCCCAACCGAATTGCTTGACGACCATAGAGCGTTGGAACCACCTGATCCCATCCCGAACTCAGAAGTGAAACGACGCATCGCCGATGGTAGTGTGGGGTCTCCCCATGTGAGAGTAGGTCATCGTCAAGCTTAAATCCCAAACCCCCGGTCCTCGAAAGAGGTCCGGGGGTTTGTCTTTGCGCGACGGAAAACTCGCTGGGCTTTGGATCTGCCGTTATGATGCCTGGCTTGTTGGTTAGGGGATCTTATGAGTGACTTGCTACGGCTACTGGGTGACGGTCGTTTTCATTCTGGCGAAGAGCTGGGGGCTGCTCTGGGCGTAAGTCGGAGTGCTGTATGGAAATGCTTGCAGCGACTTGAGGCCGAGTACGGCATTGCGTTCTTCAAGGTACCAGGGAAAGGCTATCGTCTAGCCGAGCCGCTCTCGCTGTTGAGTCAGGAGGCCTGCTCTGTTGCGTTGCGACGCTTCGGCTGGCAGCTTTACTTCCGGGACTCGTTGGACTCGACCAATGCCGAGGCATTGAGGCTGCTGCAGTCAGGCGCTGCTACCCCTTTCGTGGTCTTGGCCGAGGGGCAAACCGGTGGCCGAGGTCGTCGGGGGAGGGTCTGGGCGAGCCCCTACGCGCAGAACCTTTATTACACTTTGGCGCTTAAGGTTGCGAACGGCCCTCAGGGGCTATCCGGCTTGAGCCTTGTCGTAGGTTTGGCCGTCCTTCATGCGCTGCGTCGCGCAGGGGTAGGGGGGGCTGGGCTTAAATGGCCTAACGATGTCTATGCAGGCGGCAGGAAAATAGCTGGGATTCTGTTGGAGCTGACCGGGGATCCGGCCGATGTGTGTCACGTTATCGTCGGCATTGGAATCAATGTGAACATGGGCCCCGATTCGGTAGATGTTGGTCAGCCCTGGGCCTCGGTAAGAGGCGAGGTGGGTGCCGTTGCGGATCGAAACGAGCTGGCGGTCTTTGTCAGCGAATCCTTGCATCAATATCTGGGTAGGCACGCCCGTGAGGGATTTTCGTCGCTGCGTGCCGAATGGGAGGCAAACAACATCTGGCAGGGCAAGCGCTGCACCTTGAGTACGGGCACGCGGCAGGTCAAAGGGACGATGGTTGGAATAGACGAGCAGGGTGCTCTGAGGCTGCTGGTTGATGGTCAAGGCGAACAGCGCTTTAGTGGCGGAGAACTAAGCTTGAGGCTCGATCATGATTCTTGAGCTTGATTGCGGTAACAGCTTCGTCAAATGGCGGGTAATCTCTGCTGCCAGCGGCGCTCTCATAACAGACGGTATCGCCACCCAGGCGATCGATATCGTTCGGGATCTGCTTGATCGAAACATCGGAGAAATCACCCGTTGTCGGCTCGTCAGCGTTAGAAACGACGTCGAAACCACAGCCATTATGGGTGTGCTCTCCGAGTCGTTGAAAGTGAACGTCAGCAGAGTTACCCCGGTCGAGCGCGCGGCGGGCGTCGTGAACGGCTATCGTGATCCCCTGCGACTGGGGCTTGATCGCTGGTTGGCTATTCTTGCAGCCCATGACATGTGCCGCGGCGCTTGCCTGGTCATCGATCTCGGTACGGCTATTACAGTCGATCTGGTAGCCGCTAATGGCGCGCATCTCGGCGGTTACATCGCGCCGGGCACTGCGCTCTTGCGAGGGCAGCTGCTCACGCATACCCGTCGTATCCAGTACGACGCTGCGGAAGCGGCGCTCGCGCTGGGTGATTTATCTCCGGGCAGGAGCACCGCCGAGGCCGTCGAGCGGGGTTGTCTGGTCATGGTGCGTAGTTATGTCTCCAGTCAGATCACTAGCGCGAAAGGTGTGCTGGGCGATGACTTTACCGTCTATGTTACGGGCGGAGATGCCGCATTGGCTGCAGATCTACGCTCGGTAAGATGCGTGCCGGATCTGGTTTTCAGAGGCCTGGCGATAGCCTGTCCTTAATAGAGGTATCGATGCGCTGGCTTTTATTGCTTCTCGTGATACTGAACTCGATGTTCTACCTGTATCACCTAAACCGAGCTCCTACGGTCGACAGTGGCGACGCACAGCTGAGCACTTCTGTTTCGGAGGCTGATATCAAGCTGCTCAGTGAGACGAACGACCTAGCGCCTCGCAGTTCATCCGCACCGGCCTCGAACAGCGCCTGCCTTTTAGTAGGAGGGTTCGACGAAGAGTCGATTGCCCTGGCTATCGAACAGCGTTTGCTCAGCCTGGATATAGATTCCAAGGTTGTGCCTGTCGATGAAGCCGCAGGTGTCGACTACTGGGTGTATTTGCCTCCCCTTGTGTCCCGGCAGGCATCGTTGCGTCAGCTGCGCGAGCTGCAATCACGCAATATCGATAGCTACATAATCACCGTTGGCGATCTGTCCAACGGAATATCGCTCGGGATATTTTCACGCAAGGATTCGGCGCAAAGCGTTGTGAGTCGTCTACAAGGTGTTGACTACACGGCAATGATTCGTGAATTGCCGAGAACGCATCGCCGCTACTGGGTGCGGATATCCGAGACTGGACAGCATCTGCTGAGTGACTCGCTGCTCGCCGAGCTCACGCGGGATTTCCCCGCGCTTGAACATCGACAAATGCCCTGCTCAAGCATTGCAACTTCGCATTAGTTTACATAGAATGGCGCCCGCTCAGCAGCTGGCCCTCAAACGGGCTGCTACTGGGGACTGTCAACGAAGCTAACCTCAGGTTTTTAATGAGAAAATGCTTGACAGTCAGGAGGTTGGCAATGAAAATGCCGCCTCGTTCTGGAGGGGTTCCCGAGCGGCCAAAGGGATCAGACTGTAAATCTGACGTCATCGACTTCGAAGGTTCGAATCCTTCCCCCTCCACCAGATTTAAGCGTAGGCCTAGGCTAACGCGGGTATAGTTTAGTGGTAGAACCTCAGCCTTCCAAGCTGATGATGCGGGTTCGATTCCCGCTACCCGCTCCAGGTTTCGAGTGTTTGCGCGACAAGATTTGCTCATGTAGCTCAGTTGGTAGAGCACACCCTTGGTAAGGGTGAGGTCAGCGGTTCAAATCCGCTCATGAGCTCCAACCTCAAAGGCAGATATGTATATATCTGCCTTTGTTTTAATGGTGGCGTGACTAGCTCAATTCAACGATGGGAGACGGTCTCGATGGCTAAAGAAAAATTCGAACGTAACAAACCGCACCTGAACGTCGGCACCATTGGTCACGTTGACCATGGCAAGACCACGCTCACCGCAGCGCTGACCAAGGTCTGTGCTGAGACATGGGGCGGCTCTGCGCGTGATTTCTCGCAGATCGACAACGCGCCGGAAGAGAAGGCTCGTGGTATCACCATCAACACCTCCCACGTTGAATACGATTCCTCGATCCGTCACTACGCCCACGTTGACTGCCCAGGTCACGCTGACTATGTGAAGAACATGATCACCGGTGCTGCGCAGATGGACGGCGCGATCCTGGTTTGCTCGGCAGCTGACGGCCCGATGCCGCAGACGCGTGAGCACATCCTGCTGTCCCGCCAGGTTGGCGTTCCTTACATTGTTGTCTTCCTGAACAAGGCAGACATGGTGGACGACGCCGAGCTGCTGGAACTGGTCGAGATGGAAGTGCGTGACCTGCTGTCGACCTACGACTTCCCGGGTGACGACACGCCGATCATCATCGGTTCGGCTCTGATGGCTCTGAACGGCCAGGACGACAACGAGATGGGCGTATCGGCCGTGCGCAAGCTGGTCGAGACTCTGGACAGCTACATTCCGGAGCCCGAGCGTGCCATCGACAAGCCGTTCCTGATGCCGATCGAAGACGTGTTCTCGATCTCCGGCCGCGGTACCGTAGTGACCGGTCGTGTCGAGCGCGGCATCGTCAAGGTTCAGGAAGAAATCGAGATCGTCGGTATCCGTGCCACGACCAAGACCACCTGCACCGGCGTTGAAATGTTCCGCAAGCTGCTCGACGAAGGTCGTGCTGGTGAGAACGTTGGCGTGCTGCTGCGCGGTACCAAGCGTGATGACGTCGAGCGTGGCCAGGTTCTGGCCAAGCCGGGCACCATCAAGCCGCACACCAAGTTCGAAGGCGAAGTCTACGTACTGAGCAAGGAAGAAGGCGGTCGTCACACGCCGTTCTTCAAAGGCTACCGTCCGCAGTTCTACTTCCGTACGACTGACGTGACTGGTAACTGCGAGCTGCCGGAAGGCGTCGAGATGGTCATGCCGGGCGACAACATCAAGATGGTTGTCACCCTGATCGCTCCGATCGCTATGGAAGACGGCCTGCGCTTCGCGATTCGCGAAGGTGGTCGTACCGTTGGCGCTGGCGTGGTTGCCAAGATCATCGAATAATCGATTGATCTGTTCCGCTCAGGCCGGCATAATAGTCGGCCTGACTCTTGTTAGGCCAGTAGCTCAATTGGCAGAGCGGCGGTCTCCAAAACCGCAGGTTGGGGGTTCGATTCCCTCCTGGCCTGCCAACTTCAATATCGAAATTGGCAGTTTTTTACAGGGTTCTAGCAGATGAATGTCAAAGCAGAAGCCAAAGACACGCGCTTCGATCTGGTGAAGTGGCTTGTTGTGGCTGCTTTGGTAGTTGTGGCCGTGGTTGGTAATCAGTATTACTCCGCAGAGCCGATTCTGTATAGGGTCCTCGCAATGCTCGCGTTCGCTGTGGTCGCTGCCTTCGTGGCGCTGCAGACGTCTAAAGGTCGCTCCTTTTTCGTTTTATTGAAAGAGGCGCGCGTCGAGATTCGCAAGGTCGTTTGGCCGACCCGGCAAGAAACCACTCAGACCACCTTGATAGTCGTGGCTGTTGTGCTGGTTATGGCGCTGCTGTTGTGGGGGCTCGATTCCCTGCTCGGTTGGCTGGTTTCCATGGTTGTAGGTTAAGGGTGTCCCGTGGCTAAGCGTTGGTATGTGGTTCATGCTTACTCGGGTTACGAGAAGCATGTCATGCGCTCGCTGATCGAGCGTATCAAGCTTGCCGGCATGGAAGATCATTTCGGCGAGATCCTGGTTCCCACTGAAGAAGTGGTCGAGATGCGTAATGGGCAGAAGCGCAAAAGCGAGCGCAAATTCTTCCCGGGTTACGTTCTTGTCCAGATGGATATGACCGAAGGTGCCTGGCACTTGGTCAAAGATACGCCCCGAGTGATGGGTTTCATTGGTGGTACTGCCGATAAGCCTGCACCAATCACCGACAAGGAAGCCGAGGCTATTCTGCGTCGCGTCGCAGACGGTAGCGACAAGCCGAAGCCCAAGACCTTGTTCGAGCCGGGTGAGGTTGTTCGGGTCGCCGATGGTCCTTTCGCGGATTTCAACGGTGTGGTTGAAGAGGTCAATTACGAGAAGAGCCGTATTCAGGTGGCTGTTCTCATCTTCGGTCGCTCGACGCCGGTAGAGTTGGAGTTCAGCCAGGTCGAGAAGGTCTAGCTGAAGAAAGCATCCCCCACCCCGCAGCTGATGGCTGCGGGGTTTTGTCGTCACTGGGATATTCAAGTAGATAGGGGAGCCGCAAGGCGCTAACACCCGCAACGGAGTAGTTATGGCTAAGAAGATTCAAGCTTATATCAAGCTTCAGGTAAAGGCCGGTCAGGCCAACCCGTCGCCGCCTGTTGGTCCTGCACTGGGTCAGCATGGTGTGAACATCATGGAATTCTGCAAGGCATTCAATGCCCGTACTCAAGGTCAGGAAGCGGGTCTGCCGACGCCGGTGATCATCACCGTATATAGCGACCGCAGTTTCACCTTCGAGACCAAGAGCACGCCTGCTGCCGTTCTGCTGAAGAAGGCGGCTGGCATCACTAGTGGTTCTGCTCGTCCGAACACCCAGAAGGTCGGCACCGTGACGCGTGCGCAGCTGGAAGAGATCGCGAAGACCAAGAACGCTGATCTTACCGCTGCTGATCTCGAGGCTGCCGTGCGTACCATCGCCGGCTCCGCTCGCAGCATGGGCCTGACCGTGGAGGGTGTGTAATGGCTAAGTTGACCAAGCGTCAGAAGGCTTTCGCCGAGAAGATCGAAGCTGGCAAGCAGTACGCGTTCGAAGACGCCGCTACGCTGCTGGCCCAGCTGTCGGCTGTAAAGTTCACCGAGTCCTTCGATATCGCCATCAACCTGGGTGTCGATCCGCGTAAATCCGATCAGGTTGTGCGTGGCGCTACCGTTCTGCCGAACGGTACCGGCAAGACCGTTCGCGTTGCGGTGTTCACCCAGGGCCCGGCTGCTGAAGCTGCTCTGGCTGCGGGCGCTGATCGCGTTGGCATGGACGAGCTGGCTGCCGAAATGAAAGGCGGCGACCTGAACTACGACGTCGTCATCGCTTCTCCGGATGCGATGCGTGTAGTCGGCCAGTTGGGTCAGATTCTCGGCCCGCGTGGCCTGATGCCTAACCCGAAGGTTGGTACCGTGACGCCGGACGTTGCGACCGCCGTCAAGAACGCCAAGGCCGGTCAGGTACGTTTCCGTACCGATAAGAACGGCATCATCCATACCTCCGTAGGTAAGGTTGGTTTCGAGGCTGGTCAGCTGAAGCAGAACGTCGAGGCGCTGCTGTCCGACCTCAAGCGTCTGAAGCCGTCCACGTCCAAAGGTATCTATGTCAAACGCGTGACCTTGAGCACCACCATGGGTCCGGGGCTGATCATCGATCAGGCTTCTCTCGAGGCATAAGGTATTTGGCGCTCCGCTCAGCGGGGCGCTACAGATTGGGGTCCCTGCCTGGCGGGGGCTATCCAAGACCGTAGGCGGCGCAAGCCTTAAACCGTTCGAAGTTCGCTTTGTCCAGCCTACGCAGAGGTGCTCCCGATTCGTACCGAATCAGACACCAAAACCCGTCCAGTTTCGACTGGGCGAACCGGTAACATCCAGGAGTAAAAACCCGTGGCAATCAAACTCGAAGACAAGAAAGCCATCGTCGCTGAAGTCAACGAGGCTGCCAAAGCTGCCCTGTCCGCTGTCGTGGCTGATGCCCGTGGCGTGACCGTGGGAGCCATGACCGGACTCCGTAAAGAGGCCCGCGAAGCGGGTGTCTACGTACGTGTCGTACGTAACACCTTGCTGCGCCGCGCCGTTGAAGGCACTCAGTACGATGTGCTCAGCGACGTGTTCAAAGGCCCGACCCTTATCGCTTTCTCCAACGAACATCCGGGCGCCGCTGCTCGTATTTTCAAGGAGTTCGCCAAGGGCCAGGACAAGTTCGAGATCAAGGCTGCTGCGTTCGAGGGTCAGTTCATCGCAGCCAACCAGATCGACGCTTTGGCAACCCTGCCGACCTATGACGAAGCTATTTCCCAGCTGATGAGCGTGATTCAAGGCGCTACCAGCAAGCTGGCTCGTACTCTGGCGGCCGTTCGCGACCAGAAGGAAGCCGCTGCGGCCTAAGGCGCGCAAGGCAACTTTCGAATTTCATTTTGATTTAGATGGCCGCAGGCCGTCACCTATATACAGGAACTAGAGTCATGGCTCTGACCAACGAAGACATCATCAACGCCGTTTCCGAAATGTCCGTGATGCAGGTTGTTGAACTGATCAAGGCAATGGAAGAGAAGTTCGGCGTTACTGCCGCTGCTGCCACTGTTGCTGCTGCTGGCCCGGCTGCTGCCGCTGCCGAAGAGCAGACCGAGTTCACCGTCGTTCTGGCTGAAGCTGGCGAGAAGAAAGTGAACGTGATCAAGGCAGTTCGCGAACTGACCGGCCTGGGCCTGAAAGAAGCCAAGGCAGTCGTTGACGGCGCCCCGGGCGTGGTCAAGGAAGGCGTTTCGAAGGACGAAGCCGAAGCAGCCAAGAAGGCTCTGGAAGAGGCTGGCGCCAAAGTCGAGCTCAAGTAAGCACGACCTTGCGTCTACAGCCGAAGCGACTCGCGTAAGGCTGATGGCTGGTGGCTTTTGCCACCGGCCTTTTTCCGTTATAGCTGCTTGATGTTTATCGGGCGGCTGAAACGGGAAACCGCCCCGATGGGCGGTGCGAATCATGGGATTCGCAAGATTTTCTGGCTGCTCCCGTCGGGAGAGGCCAAACAAGCAGGTGACCAAGCTGGGGAACGCTGATGGCTTACTCATACACTGAGAAAAAACGAATCCGCAAGGACTTTAGCAAGTTACCGCACGTGATGGACGTGCCGTATCTTTTGGCCATCCAGCTGGATTCGTATCGCGAATTCCTGCAGGCGGGAGCGACCAAGGATCAGTTCCGCGATATTGGCTTGCATGCAGCCTTCAAATCCGTTTTTCCGATAATCAGCTATTCCGGCAATGCAGCGCTGGAGTACGTCGGCTATCGTCTGGGCGACCCGGCTTTTGATGTCAAGGAATGCGTGCTGCGTGGCGTGACCTTCGCGGTCCCGCTGCGGGTAAAAGTCCGCCTGATCATTTTCGATAAGGAATCGTCGAGCAAGGCGATCAAGGACATCAAGGAGCAGGAAGTCTACATGGGGGAAATCCCCCTGATGACCGAGAACGGTACCTTCATCATCAACGGTACCGAGCGCGTTATCGTGTCTCAGTTGCACCGCTCGCCAGGTGTGTTCTTCGATCATGACCGCGGCAAGACCCACAGCTCGGGCAAGCTCCTGTACTCCGCTCGTATCATTCCGTACCGTGGTTCCTGGCTCGATTTCGAGTTCGATCCCAAGGACGCTGTGTTCGTACGTATCGACCGTCGCCGCAAGCTGCCGGCCTCGGTGCTTCTGCGTGCCCTGAATTACAGCACCGAGGAAATCCTCGACGCGTTCTACGACACCAACGTGTTCCACGTTAAGGGCGAGGCCCTGAGCCTCGAACTCGTGCCGCAGCGCCTGCGTGGCGAAATCGCGTCGTTCGATATCAAGGACGAGAGCGGCAAGGTCATCGTCGAGCAAGGCCGTCGCATCACAGCGCGCCATATCAATCAGCTCGACAAGTCCGGCATCAAGGCGCTCGAAATGCCGATGGACTATGTGCTGGGCCGCACCACGGCCAAGGCCATCGTGCATCCCGCCACCGGCGAGATCATCGCCGAGTGCAATACCGAACTGACCGTCGAAGTGCTGGCCAAGCTGGTCAAGGCTCAGGTCGTGCGTTTCGAGACGCTGTATACCAACGACATCGATTGCGGTCCGTTCATCTCCGATACGCTGAAGATCGATTCGACCACCAATCAGCTCGAAGCGCTGGTCGAGATCTACCGCATGATGCGTCCTGGCGAGCCACCAACCAAGGATGCTGCCGAGACGCTGTTCAACAACCTGTTCTTCGCGTCAGAGCGTTACGACCTGTCCGCTGTAGGCCGGATGAAGTTCAACCGTCGTATCGGTCGTACCGAGATCGAAGGATCTGGCGTGCTCAGCCGCGAAGACATCGTCGCCGTGCTGAAGACCCTGGTCGATATTCGTAACGGCAAAGGCGTTGTCGACGATATCGATCACCTGGGCAACCGCCGCGTACGTTGCGTCGGTGAAATGGCCGAGAACCAGTTCCGTGTCGGTCTGGTCCGTGTCGAGCGGGCGGTCAAAGAGCGCCTGTCGATGGCCGAAAGCGAAGGCCTGATGCCGCAAGACCTGATCAACGCCAAGCCGGTCGCGGCGGCGGTGAAGGAGTTCTTCGGTTCCAGCCAGCTTTCGCAGTTCATGGACCAGAACAACCCGCTCTCCGAGATCACCCACAAGCGCCGCGTCTCCGCACTCGGCCCGGGCGGTCTGACCCGTGAGCGCGCAGGCTTCGAAGTGCGTGACGTACACCCGACCCACTACGGTCGTGTATGTCCGATCGAGACGCCGGAAGGCCCGAACATCGGTTTGATCAACTCGCTGGCCGCCTACGCCCGGACCAACCAGTACGGCTTCCTGGAGAGCCCGTACCGTGTCGTGAAGGAAGGCGAGGTCACCGACGAGATCGTATTCCTGTCGGCCATCGAAGAAGCCGATCATGTCATCGCCCAGGCCAGTGCCAAGCTGGACGGTCGCAAGCTGGTCGACGAACTGGTTGCCGTGCGGCACCAGAACGAGTTCACCGTCAAGGCCCCTGAAGACGTAACCCTGATGGACGTCTCGCCGAAACAGGTCGTTTCCGTCGCGGCTTCGCTGATCCCATTCCTCGAGCACGACGATGCCAACCGCGCCCTCATGGGCTCGAACATGCAGCGTCAGGCCGTGCCGACCCTGCGTTCGGACAAGCCGTTGGTAGGAACCGGGATGGAGCGCAACGTCGCCCGTGACTCCGGTGTCTGTGTGGTGGCGCGTCGTGGTGGTGTGATCGACTCGGTCGACGCCAGTCGCGTGGTGGTGCGTGTTCATGATGCGGAAGTCGAGCCTGGCGAAGCGGGCGTCGATATCTACAACCTGACCAAGTACACCCGTTCCAACCAGAACACCTGCATCAACCAGCGTCCGCTGGTGAGCAAGGGCGATATCGTCCAGCGGGGCGACATCATGGCTGACGGCCCGTCCACCGATATGGGTGAACTGGCGCTGGGTCAGAACATGCGTGTCGCGTTCATGCCTTGGAACGGCTACAACTTCGAAGACTCCATCCTCCTTTCGGAGCGTGTGGTTCAGGAAGACCGCTTCACCACGATCCACATCCAGGAGCTGACGTGCGTATCGCGCGACACCAAGCTCGGCCCGGAAGAGATCACGGCAGATATCCCGAACGTCGGTGAAGCTGCTCTGAACAAGCTGGACGAGGCGGGCATCGTTTACGTTGGCGCGGAAGTCGGCGCCGGTGACATCCTGGTCGGCAAGGTCACGCCGAAGGGCGAGACCCAGCTGACGCCGGAAGAAAAGCTGTTGCGCGCGATCTTTGGCGAGAAGGCCTCCGACGTTAAGGACACGTCCCTGCGTGTGCCGACCGGCACCAAGGGCACCGTCATTGACGTTCAGGTCTTCATTCGTGACGGTGTCGAGCGTGACTCTCGCGCACTGGCGATCGAGAAGATGCAGCTCGACGAGATCCGCAAGGACCTCAACGAAGAGTTCCGCATTGTCGAAGGTGCAACGTTCGAGCGCCTGCGTTCAGCTTTGGTCGGTGCTTCCGCCGAGGGCGGCGCAGGGCTGAAGAAGGGCACAGTCATCACTGACGAGATTCTTGACGGTCTCGAGCACGGCCAGTGGTTCAAGCTGCGCATGGCCGACGACTCGCTGAACGAGCAGTTGGAAAAGGCTCAGGCCTATATCTCCGACCGCCGTCAGCTGCTCGACGACAAGTTTGAAGACAAGAAGCGCAAGCTTCAGCAGGGCGACGATCTGGCGCCGGGCGTGTTGAAGATCGTCAAGGTGTATCTGGCCATCAAGCGCCGTATCCAGCCGGGCGACAAGATGGCCGGACGCCACGGTAACAAGGGTGTGGTCTCCGTGATCATGCCGGTCGAAGACATGCCGCACGACGCCAACGGTACGCCGGTCGACATCGTTCTCAACCCGCTGGGCGTACCGTCGCGTATGAACGTCGGTCAGATCCTCGAAACCCACCTGGGCCTTGCGGCCAAGGGCCTGGGCGAGAAGATCAACCGTATGCTCGACGAGCAGCGCAAGGTTGCGGAGTTGCGCAAGTTCCTGACCGAGATCTACAACGAAATCGGTGGGCGCCAGGAAAACCTGGATGAGTTCAGCGACCAGGAAGTGCTGGACCTGGCGAAGAACCTGCGCGGCGGTGTACCGATGGCGACCCCGGTTTTCGACGGTGCCAAGGAGCGCGAGATCAAAGCCATGCTGAAGCTGGCGGATCTGCCGGAGAGCGGCCAGATGCAGCTGTTCGATGGTCGGACGGGGAACAAGTTCGAGCGTACGACCACGGTCGGTTACATGTACATGCTCAAGCTCAACCACCTGGTCGACGACAAGATGCACGCGCGTTCCACTGGTTCGTACAGCCTGGTTACCCAGCAGCCGCTGGGTGGTAAGGCGCAGTTCGGTGGTCAGCGTTTCGGGGAGATGGAGGTCTGGGCGCTGGAAGCGTACGGTGCCGCCTACACCCTGCAGGAAATGCTCACGGTCAAGTCGGACGACGTGAACGGGCGGACCAAGATGTACAAGAACATCGTGGACGGCGATCACCGCATGGAGCCCGGCATGCCGGAATCCTTCAACGTGTTGATCAAAGAAATCCGCTCGCTCGGTATCGACATCGATCTGGAAACCGAATAACCACGCACCGCCTAAGCGGCGCCCGGCATCAGTCGGTCGCCGCAGGTCCGTGAGGAGGAAAGGCCTTGAAAGACTTGCTGAATCTGTTGAAAAACCAGGGTCAAATCGAAGAGTTCGATGCCATCAAGATTGCATTGGCTTCGCCCGAGATGATCCGTTCCTGGTCCTTTGGCGAGGTCAAGAAGCCAGAGACCATCAACTACCGTACGTTCAAGCCCGAGCGCGACGGCCTGTTCTGCGCCAAGATCTTTGGCCCGGTCAAGGATTACGAGTGCCTGTGCGGCAAGTACAAGCGCCTCAAGCATCGCGGTGTGATCTGTGAAAAGTGCGGCGTTGAAGTCGCGCTGGCCAAAGTGCGTCGTGAGCGCATGGCACACATCGAACTGGCCTCGCCAGTCGCCCACATCTGGTTCCTGAAGTCCCTGCCGAGCCGTATCGGCCTGCTGCTGGACATGACCCTGCGTGACATCGAGCGCGTGCTTTACTTCGAAAGCTACGTCGTGATCGATCCAGGCATGACCACTCTGGAGAAGGGCCAGCTGCTCAATGACGAGCAGTATTTCGAAGCGCTCGAAGAGTTCGGCGACGATTTCGATGCCCGCATGGGTGCCGAGGCCGTGCGCGAACTGCTGCACGAAATCGACCTGGAGCACGAGATCGGTCGCCTGCGTGAAGAAATTCCGCAGACCAACTCGGAAACCAAGATCAAGAAGCTGTCCAAGCGCCTGAAACTGATGGAAGCGTTCCACGGCTCGGGCAACCTGCCGGAGTGGATGGTGCTGACCGTTCTGCCGGTCCTGCCGCCGGACCTGCGTCCGTTGGTGCCGCTAGACGGTGGTCGTTTTGCGACCTCGGATCTCAACGATCTGTATCGCCGGGTGATCAACCGTAACAACCGCTTGAAGCGTCTGCTCGACCTGTCTGCGCCGGACATCATCGTGCGCAACGAAAAGCGCATGCTGCAGGAAGCGGTCGACGCTCTGCTTGACAACGGTCGCCGTGGTCGCGCCATCACTGGCTCGAACAAGCGCCCGCTGAAATCCCTGGCCGACATGATCAAGGGTAAGCAGGGCCGTTTCCGTCAGAACCTGCTCGGCAAGCGCGTGGACTACTCCGGTCGTTCGGTTATTACCGTTGGCCCGACCCTGCGCCTGCACCAGTGCGGTCTTCCGAAGAAGATGGCGCTCGAGCTGTTCAAGCCGTTCATTTTCGGCAAGCTGGAAATGCGTGGCATGGCGACCACCATCAAAGCCGCGAAGAAAATGGTCGAGCGCGAGCTGCCTGAGGTTTGGGACGTTCTGGCCGAGGTCATTCGCGAACATCCCGTGCTGCTCAACCGCGCGCCGACGCTGCACCGTCTGGGTATCCAGGCGTTCGAGCCCGTGCTCATCGAAGGCAAGGCGATCCAGCTGCACCCGCTTGTCTGTGCGGCCTACAACGCCGACTTCGACGGTGACCAGATGGCCGTTCACGTACCGCTGACACTGGAAGCCCAGTTGGAAGCGCGCGCGTTGATGATGTCGACCAACAACATCCTGTCCCCGGCGAACGGCGAGCCGATCATCGTGCCGTCGCAGGACGTGGTCCTGGGTCTGTATTACATGACCCGCGAAGCGATCAACGCCAAGGGTGAAGGTCGGGTCTTTGCCGACCTGCAGGAAGTCGATCGCGTGTTCCGCGCGGGCGAAGCCTCTCTGCATGCCCGCGTCAAGGTTCGTATCAACGAGACCATCAAGGACCGTGACGGTTCGATCACCAAGAACACCCGCATCGTCGACACCACCGTCGGTCGTGCACTGCTGTTCCAGGTGGTCCCGGCCGGGCTGCCGTTCGACGTGGTCAACCAGCCGATGAAGAAAAAGGCGATCTCCAAGCTGATCAACCTGTGCTACCGCACGGTCGGTCTGAAGGACACCGTCATCTTTGCCGACCAGCTGATGTATACCGGCTTCGCCTATTCGACGATCTCCGGTGTTTCCATCGGCGTGAACGACTTCGTCATCCCGGATGAGAAGGCGCGCATCATCGACGCCGCCACCGAGGAAGTGAAGGAAATCGAATCGCAGTACGCCTCCGGCCTGGTTACCCAGGGCGAGAAGTACAACAAGGTGATCGACCTCTGGTCGAAGGCCAACGACGAAGTATCGAAGGCGATGATGGCCAACCTCTCGAAAGAGAAGGTCATCGACCGCGACGGTAACGAAACCGAGCAGGATTCGTTCAACTCGATGTACATGATGGCGGACTCCGGTGCGCGGGGTTCCGCTGCCCAGATTCGTCAGCTGGCCGGTATGCGTGGCCTGATGGCCAAGCCGGACGGCTCCATCATCGAAACGCCGATTACCGCGAACTTCCGTGAGGGTCTGAACGTACTCCAGTACTTCATCTCCACCCACGGTGCTCGTAAGGGTCTGGCGGATACCGCACTGAAGACCGCCAACTCCGGTTACCTGACCCGTCGCCTGGTCGACGTCGCGCAGGATCTGGTGGTGACGGAAATCGACTGCGGCACCGAGCAGGGCCTGCACATGACGCCGCACATCGAAGGCGGCGACGTGGTCGAGCCGCTGGGTGAGCGTGTGCTCGGCCGTGTCATCGCGCGTGACGTACTCAAGCCGGGTACAGACGACGTGCTGGTACCGGCTGGCACTCTGATCGATGAGCAATGGGTCGATTTCATCGAGCTGAACAGCATCGACGAAGTCATCGTGCGCTCTCCGATCAGTTGCGAAACCCGCTACGGTATTTGCGCCAAGTGTTACGGGCGCGACCTCGCGCGCGGTCACCAGGTCAACATTGGTGAGGCGGTGGGTGTAATCGCCGCGCAGTCCATCGGTGAGCCGGGAACCCAGCTGACGATGCGTACCTTCCACATCGGTGGTGCGGCCAGCCGGACTTCGGCTGTCGACAACGTGATGGTGAAGAATGGCGGCACCATTCGCCTCCACAACCTCAAGTACGTCGAGCGTGCTGACGGCGCGCTGGTCGCGGTTTCGCGCTCCGGTGAGCTGGCGGTCGCGGACGACTATGGTCGCGAGCGTGAGCGCTACAAGCTGCCGTACGGTGCGGTGATCTCAATCAAGGAAGGCGACAAGGTCGATGCCGGTACGGTCGTTGCGAAGTGGGATCCGCACACGCACCCGATCGTCACCGAGATGAAGGGTGTCGTGACCTTCGCAGGCATGGAAGAGAACATCACCATCAAGCGTCAGACCGACGAACTGACCGGCCTGACCAACATCGAGGTCATGGATCCGAAGGATCGTCCGGCTTCTGGCAAGGACATTCGCCCTGCGATCAAGATGGTAGACGCCAACGGCAAGGAACTGCTGCTGCCAGGTACCGACGTGCCTGCCCAGTACTTCCTGCCGGCCAACGCGCTGGTTGGCGTTGCGGACGGTGCCGAGATCAACGTCGGTGACGTTATCGCGCGTATCCCGCAGGAAACGTCCAAGACCCGCGACATCACCGGTGGTCTGCCGCGTGTTGCCGACCTGTTCGAAGCGCGTCGTCCGAAGGAGCCGTCGATCCTGGCGGAAATCAGCGGCACGATTTCGTTCGGCAAGGAAACCAAGGGCAAGCGTCGTCTCGTCATCACGCCGACCGATGGCACTGATCCTTACGAGGAGCTGATTCCGAAGTGGCGTCACCTCAACGTCTTCGAAGGCGAACAGGTGAACAAGGGCGAAGTGATCTCCGACGGTCCGAGCAACCCGCATGACATCCTGCGTCTGCTGGGCGTCAGTGCGCTGGCCAAGTACATCGTCAACGAGATCCAGGATGTTTACCGCCTGCAGGGCGTTAAGATCAACGACAAGCACATCGAGACCATCCTGCGCCAGATGTTGCGCAAGGTCGAGGTTGCCGAGTCGGGCGATTCCAGCTTCATCAAGGGCGACCAGATGGAGCTGACGCAGGTGTTGGAGGAGAACGAGCGTCTGTCCGTGGACGACAAGTTTGGCTCCAAGTACGTGCGTGTGCTCCTGGGTATCACCAAGGCCTCGCTGTCGACCGAATCGTTCATCTCGGCGGCTTCCTTCCAGGAAACCACGCGAGTGCTTACCGAGGCGGCGGTCACCGGCAAGCGCGACTACCTGCGCGGCTTGAAGGAGAACGTAGTCGTTGGTCGTCTGATTCCGGCCGGTACCGGTCTGCAGTATCACAGCGAGCGCAAGCGCAAGCGCGATGCCGAGAAACCGGTCCGCGTGAGTGCCGACGAGGTCGAAGCGGCACTGACCGAGGCGCTGAATTCCAGCGGCAATTGATTGGAGGCTGCCCCGATGCAAGTCGGGGCGTGCCTTGACGGTGTGCAAGAAGCTCTTTAGACTCTTGTACCCCTAATTTGGCGGGGCTTTGCGCCCTGCCATTTTTCGTTTGTGTCGAAAGACAACAGTGGAGCTAGTAGATGGCAACGATCAACCAGCTGGTACGCCAGCCGCGCAAGCGCGTCGTCGAGAAAAGCGACGTCCCTGCGCTGCAGAACTGCCCGCAACGCCGTGGCGTGTGCACCCGTGTGTACACCACCACGCCAAAGAAACCGAACTCTGCACTGCGTAAAGTATGCCGTGTTCGTCTGACCAACGGTTTTGAAGTCGCCTCCTATATCGGTGGTGAAGGTCATAACCTGCAAGAGCACAGTGTCGTGCTGATCCGTGGCGGTCGTGTAAAAGACCTTCCGGGTGTGCGCTATCACACCGTTCGCGGTTCGCTGGATACCTCCGGTGTCAAGGATCGTAAGCAGGGCCGTTCCAAGTACGGCGCCAAGCGTCCGAAATAATCGTATTTTTATTTATTTGAGTCGATAAGAGTAAGGTCGGGCGTAACCTCATCGTTATAGTCCCGAGCTAACCTGAAGACCGTTTGAGGGCTTATCAATGCCAAGACGTCGTGTAGCAGCCAAGCGCGAGATCCTTGACGATCCGAAGTACGGAAGTCTGATCCTTGCCAAGTTCATGAACCACGTGATGGAGAGCGGCAAGAAAGCCGTTGCCGAGCGTATCGTTTATGGTGCTCTGGACAAGGTCAAAGAGCGCAAGAACAGCGATCCCCTGGAAATCTTCGAAAAAGCACTCGACGCCATCGCTCCGCTGGTCGAAGTGAAGTCTCGCCGTGTAGGTGGTGCGACTTATCAGGTTCCGGTCGAAGTTCGCCCTTCCCGTCGTAACGCCTTGGCTATGCGTTGGTTGGTAGATGCTGCGCGCAAGCGTGGCGAGAAATCCATGGCCCTGCGTCTGGCGGGTGAGCTGGTGGATGCATTCGAAGGTAAAGGCGCTGCTGTCAAGAAGCGTGAAGATGTGCACCGTATGGCTGAAGCCAACAAGGCGTTCTCGCACTACCGCTTCTAATTTTCAGCGTCAACAACTCGCGAGGGCTTTATGGCTCGTAATACTCCGATTAACCGCTACCGTAACATTGGTATCTGCGCCCACGTGGACGCAGGCAAGACCACGACCACGGAGCGGATTCTGTTCTACACAGGCCTCAGCCACAAGATGGGCGAAGTGCACGACGGTGCCGCGACCACTGACTGGATGGTGCAGGAGCAAGAGCGCGGAATCACCATTACGTCTGCTGCCGTGACGACCTTCTGGCAAGGTTCGCGTGGCCAGTTCGACAAGTATCGCGTAAACGTCATCGACACCCCCGGCCACGTCGACTTCACCATTGAAGTCGAGCGCTCGCTGCGCGTGCTCGACGGCGCGGTCGTGGTGTTCTGTGGTACGTCCGGCGTTGAGCCGCAGTCCGAGACTGTTTGGCGTCAGGCCAACAAGTACGGCGTCCCGCGTATCGTGTACGTCAACAAGATGGACCGTGCCGGTGCCAACTTCCTGCGCGTCGTCGCGCAGATCAAGCAGCGCCTGGGTCACACCCCGGTGCCGGTGCAGCTTGCGATTGGCGCCGAGGATAACTTCGAAGGTCAGATCGATCTGATCAAGATGAAGGCTATCTACTGGAACGAGGAAGACAAGGGTACCTCCTACCGTGAGGAAGAGATCCCTGCCGAACTGCTGGCTCAGGCCGAAGAGTATCGCTCGAACATGATCGAGGCGGCAGCCGAGGCCAATGAAGAGCTGATGAACAAGTACCTGGAAGGCGGCGAGCTTACGATCGAAGAGATCAAGGAAGGCCTGCGCCAGCGTACCATCGCTTGCGAAATCGTTCCGGCTGTCTGTGGTTCGTCCTTCAAGAACAAGGGCGTCCCGCTGGTTCTCGATGCCGTGATCGACTTCCTGCCTGCGCCGACCGAGATTCCGGCTATCCAGGGTGTCAATCCGGATAACGAAGAAGAGACCGACGAGCGTCATGCTGACGATTCCGAGCCGTTCTCTGCGTTGGCGTTCAAGATCGCTACCGACCCGTTCGTGGGTACCTTGACCTTCGCTCGCGTCTACTCCGGCGTGCTTGCGTCCGGTGACTCGGTCATGAACTCGGTGAAAGGCAAGAAAGAGCGCGTCGGTCGGATGGTGCAGATGCACGCCAACCAGCGTGAAGAGATCAAGGAATGCCGTGCAGGCGATATCGCTGCGCTGATCGGCATGAAGGACGTCACCACCGGTGACACCCTTTGCTCGATCGAGAAGCCGATCATCCTTGAGCGTATGGACTTCCCGGAGCCGGTTATTTCGGTAGCGGTCGAGCCGAAGACCAAGGCTGACCAGGAGAAGATGGGTATCGCACTGGGCAAACTGGCTCAGGAAGACCCGTCGTTCCGCGTCAAGACCGACGAGGAAACCGGCCAGACGATCATTTCCGGTATGGGTGAGCTGCACCTGGACATCCTGGTTGACCGTATGCGTCGTGAGTTCAACGTCGACGCCAATATCGGCAAGCCGCAGGTTTCCTATCGCGAGAAGATCACCAAGTCTTGCGAAATCGAAGGCAAGTTCGTGCGCCAGTCCGGCGGTCGTGGCCAGTTCGGTCATTGCTGGGTTCGCTTCGCGCCTGCTGACGAAGGTCAGGAAGGGCTGCAGTTCGTTAACGAGGTTGTGGGTGGTGTGATTCCGAAGGAATACATTCCGGCCATCCAGAAAGGTATCGAAGAGCAGATGAAGAACGGCGTTGTGGCCGGCTATCCGCTCATCGGTCTGAAGGCCACGGTTTTCGATGGCTCTTACCACGACGTCGACTCCAACGAGATGGCGTTCAAGGTAGCGGCTTCCATGGCGACCAAGCAGCTGTCCCAGAAGGGTGGCGCTGTAGTGCTTGAGCCGATCATGAAGGTCGAAGTTGTAACGCCAGAGGACTACATGGGTGACGTGATGGGTGACCTGAACCGTCGTCGCGGTCTGATCCAGGGTATGGAAGATTCGGTGTCCGGCAAGGTTATCCGTGCCGAAGTGCCGCTGGGCGAGATGTTCGGTTATGCGACCGACGTCCGTTCCATGTCTCAGGGTCGCGCCAGCTACTCCATGGAATTCTCGAAATACTCCGAGGCTCCGGCGAACATCGTCGAAGCGATCGTTAAAAAACAAGGTTGATTCAGCCCTTTAAGTAAGAGGTTTACTGTCGTGGCTAAAGAAAAATTCGAACGTAACAAACCGCACCTGAACGTCGGCACCATTGGTCACGTTGACCATGGCAAGACCACGCTCACCGCAGCGCTGACCAAGGTCTGTGCTGAGACGTGGGGCGGCTCTGCGCGTGATTTCTCGCAGATCGACAACGCGCCGGAAGAGAAGGCTCGTGGTATCACCATCAACACCTCCCACGTTGAATACGATTCCTCGATCCGTCACTACGCCCACGTTGACTGCCCAGGTCACGCTGACTATGTGAAGAACATGATCACCGGTGCTGCGCAGATGGACGGCGCGATCCTGGTTTGCTCGGCAGCTGACGGCCCGATGCCGCAGACGCGTGAGCACATCCTGCTGTCCCGCCAGGTTGGCGTTCCTTACATCGTTGTCTTCCTGAACAAGGCAGACATGGTGGACGACGCCGAGCTGCTGGAACTGGTCGAGATGGAAGTGCGTGACCTGCTGTCGACCTACGACTTCCCGGGTGACGACACGCCGATCATCATCGGTTCGGCTCTGATGGCTCTGAACGGCCAGGACGACAACGAGATGGGCGTATCGGCCGTGCGCAAGCTGGTCGAGACTCTGGACAGCTACATTCCGGAGCCCGAGCGTGCCATCGACAAGCCGTTCCTGATGCCGATCGAAGACGTGTTCTCGATCTCCGGCCGCGGTACCGTAGTGACCGGTCGTGTCGAGCGCGGCATCGTCAAGGTTCAGGAAGAAATCGAGATCGTCGGTATCCGTGCCACGACCAAGACCACCTGCACCGGCGTTGAAATGTTCCGCAAGCTGCTCGACGAAGGTCGTGCTGGTGAGAACGTTGGCGTGCTGCTGCGCGGCACCAAGCGTGATGACGTCGAGCGTGGCCAGGTTCTGGCCAAGCCGGGCACCATCAAGCCGCACACCAAGTTCGAAGGCGAAGTCTACGTACTGAGCAAGGAAGAAGGCGGTCGTCACACGCCGTTCTTCAAAGGCTACCGTCCGCAGTTCTACTTCCGTACCACTGACGTGACCGGTAACTGCGAACTGCCGGAAGGCGTTGAGATGGTCATGCCGGGCGACAACATCAAGATGGTTGTCACCCTGATCGCTCCGATCGCCATGGAAGACGGCCTGCGCTTCGCGATTCGCGAAGGTGGTCGTACCGTTGGCGCCGGCGTGGTTGCCAAGATCATCGAATAACACCTTCGGTGTCGGAAAGGGCCCTTCGGGGCCCTTTTTCTATTGTTGATCATTTATTGACACCCCCTGGACGCATCCGTACAATTGCGCCTCCTTTTACCGGGCGTATTGCGTTTGGTAGGGATGGCTAATTGGAGTCTGAGGTCAAAATGCAAAACCAACAAATCCGTATTCGGTTGAAGGCTTTTGACCATCGCCTGATCGATCAATCAACCCAGGAAATCGTGGAAACCGCGAAACGTACTGGTGCTCAGGTGCGTGGTCCGATTCCACTGCCGACCCGCAAAGAGCGGTTCACTGTTCTGGTTTCTCCGCATGTCAACAAGGATGCGCGCGACCAGTATGAGATCCGTACTCATAAGCGTGTGCTGGACATCGTTCAGCCGACCGACAAGACCGTCGATGCACTTATGAAGCTTGATCTTGCGGCTGGCGTGGAAGTGCAGATCAGCCTCGGCTAAAACCTCGAGTTTTAGTCGTGTAACGCTCTGAAATGGGCGGCCATAGCGGGTGAAAGCCCCGTACACTCAAGAGGTTACAACATGACTATTGGTGTAGTCGGTCGTAAATGCGGCATGACCCGCGTTTTCACCGAAGATGGTGTCTCTGTTCCGGTTACGGTCATTGAGATCGAGCCGAACCGCGTCACTCAGTTCAAGAATGAAGAGAGCGATGGCTATCGCGCCGTGCAGGTTACTGTCGGCGAGCGTCGCGCGTCCCGTGTTACCAAGGCTCAGGCTGGCCATTTCGCCAAGGCGAATGTCGCTGCCGGTCGTGGCGTCTGGGAATTCCGCCTCGAAGGCGAGGAGTTCCAGGTTGGTGACCAGATCAACGCTGAAATCTTCCAGGCTGGACAGATGGTGGATGTCACCGGTCAGTCCAAGGGTAAAGGCTTTGCCGGTACCATCAAGCGCTGGAATTTCCGCGGTCAGGACAATACCCACGGTAACTCCGTATCCCACCGCGTCCCGGGCTCGATTGGCCAATGCCAGACTCCAGGTCGTGTTTTCAAGGGCAAGAAGATGTCCGGGCACATGGGCGCCGAGCGCGTAACCGTGCAGTCCCTGGAAATCGTGCGTGTCGATGCCGAACGTAATCTGCTGCTGGTCAAGGGTGCAGTGCCCGGCGCCACTGGTGGTGACGTTGTCGTGCGTCCGGCCGCCAAGGCTCGCGGGTAAGGGGGAGTTCACATGCAATTGAATGTAAATGGCGCACAGGCCATCGAAGTCTCCGAGCAAACCTTTGGTGGTGAGTTCAACGAGACGCTGGTGCACCAGGCAGTCGTCGCCTATATGGCTGGCGGTCGTCAGGGCAGCAAGCAGCAGAAGACTCGCTCCGATGTCTCGGGTGGCGGTAAGCGTCCCTGGCGTCAGAAAGGTACTGGCCGTGCTCGTGCGGGTACCTCGCGTGGTCCGATCTGGCGTGGCGGTGGTGTTACCTTCGCTGCCCGTCCGCAGAACCACGAGCAGAAGCTCAACAAGAAGATGTATCGCGCAGCGCTGCGTTCCATTCTTTCCGAGCTGGTTCGCTCCGAGCGCCTGGTCGTCGTTGAGGATTTCGCCGTCGACAGCCCCAAGACCAAACTGCTTGCCAGCAAGCTGACCGGCATGGGTCTGAATGACGTACTGATCGTTTCCGATGCTGTCGATCAGAACCTGTATCTGGCGGCTCGCAACCTGCCGCACGTCGATGTTCGTGACGTCCAGGGTTCCGATCCAGTCAGCCTGATCGCCTATGACAAGGTGTTGATCACCGTGTCGGCTGTGAAGAAATTCGAGGAGCTGCTGGGATGAACCAGGAACGCGTATTCAAAGTCCTGCTTGGTCCGCACGTCTCCGAGAAGGCAACCATGCTGGCTGACAGCAAGAGCCAGTTCGTTTTCAAGGTTGCTACTGATGCAACCAAGCTGGAAATCAAGAAGGCCGTCGAAAGCCTGTTCAACGTGAAAGTCGCCAAGGTCAGCACCCTGAACGTTCAGGGCAAGACCAAGCGTACTGCTCGCGGTCTGGGCAAGCGTAACGACTGGAAGAAGGCGTATATCGCGCTTCAGCCGGGCCAGGATCTCGATTTCTCCGGCAACGCTGAGTAAGGAAGGGGTGCATCATGGCAATCGTTAAATGCAAACCGACTTCCGCGGGCCGCCGTTTTGTGGTCAAAGTGGTCGGTCAGGAGCTGCACAAAGGCGCTCCTTATGCTCCGCTGCTCGAGAAGAAGTCGAAGTCTGGCGGTCGTAACAACAACGGTCGCATCACCACGCGTCACATCGGTGGTGGTCACAAGCAGCATTACCGTCTGGTCGATTTTCGTCGTAACAAGGATGGCATCCCAGCCGTCGTTGAGCGCGTCGAATACGATCCGAACCGCACGGCGCACATCGCGCTGCTGAAGTACGCGGACGGTGAGCGCCGTTACATCATCGCGCCGAAGGGCGTGAGTGCTGGCGATCAGCTGCTGTCCGGCGTCAACGCGCCGATCAAGGCTGGTAACAGCCTGCCGCTGCGCAACATTCCGCTGGGTTCCACCGTTCACGGTGTCGAGCTCAAGCCGGGCAAAGGTGCCCAGATCGCTCGTTCCGCTGGTGCTTCGGCTCAGCTGGTCGCGCGTGAAGGTGCTTATGTAACGCTGCGTCTTCGCTCCGGCGAGATGCGTAAAGTGCTGGCCGAGTGCCGTGCGACCCTGGGCGAAGTCTCGAACTCCGAGCACAGCCTGCGTTCGCTGGGTAAAGCAGGTGCCAAGCGCTGGCGCGGTGTTCGCCCGACCGTTCGCGGTGTGGCAATGAACCCGGTCGATCACCCCCACGGTGGTGGTGAGGGTCGTACCTCCGGTGGTCGTCATCCGGTGTCGCCATGGGGCTTCCCGACCAAGGGCGCGAAGACTCGCTCTAACAAGCGCACCGATAACATGATCGTCCGTCGTCGCAAGTAACTAGAGGGATACGACAGTGCCGCGTTCTCTGAAAAAAGGTCCTTTTATCGATCTTCACCTATTGAAGAAGGTCGAAGTGGCGATGGAAAAGAACGATCGCAAGCCGGTTAAAACCTGGTCGCGTCGTTCCATGATCCTGCCGCAAATGGTCGGTCTGACCATCGCTGTGCATAACGGTCGTCAACATGTTCCCGTTCTCGTGAGCGAAGACATGGTCGGCCACAAACTCGGCGAGTTCGCTGGTACCCGCACTTATCGCGGGCACGTAGCGGACAAGAAAGGCAAGCGCTAAGGGGTAAGGAAAGATGGAAGTAGCCGCTAAGTTGTCGGGCGCTCGCATCTCCGCCCAGAAAGCCCGCCTGGTCGCCGACCAGATCCGCGGGAAGAAGGTGGGCGAAGCGCTCAACCTGCTGGCTTTCAGCAGTAAGAAAGCCGCCGAGATCATGAAGAAAGTGCTGGAGTCGGCCGTAGCCAACGCCGAGCACAACGAAGGCGCTGACGTGGACGACCTGAAGGTTTCCACCGTCTTCGTCAACGAGGGGCGTTCGCTTAAGCGCATCATGCCGCGTGCCAAAGGCCGCGCTGATCGCATCGTCAAGCGGTCTTGCCATATCACTGTCAAGGTTGCGGACAAGTAACGGAGTCGATCAGATGGGTCAGAAAGTACATCCCACTGGCATTCGCCTGGGAATCGTCAAGGAGCACACCTCCGTCTGGTACGCAGACGGTCGTACGTACGCCGATTATCTGCTTGCAGATCTGAACGTGCGTGAGTACCTCCAAGACAAATTAAAAAGCGCGTCCGTAAGCCGTATCGATATCCATCGTCCGGCTCAGACAGCACGCATCACCATCCACACTGCTCGTCCCGGTATCGTGATTGGCAAGAAGGGTGAGGATGTCGAGAAGCTGCGTCAGGACCTGACCAAGCAAATGGGTGTGCCTGTGCACATCAACATCGAAGAAATCCGCAAGCCGGAACTCGATGCAATGCTGGTAGCACAGAACGTCGCTCAGCAGCTGGAGCGTCGTGTGATGTTCCGTCGCGCCATGAAGCGCGCCGTACAGAACGCGATTCGCATTGGTGCCAAGGGCATCAAGATCCAGGTGAGCGGTCGTCTGGGTGGGGCTGAAATTGCCCGTACGGAATGGTATCGGGAAGGTCGTGTGCCGCTGCACACCCTGCGTGCCGATATCGACTACAACACCTACGAAGCGCACACCACTTACGGTGTGATCGGCGTCAAGGTCTGGATCTTCAAGGGTGAGGTCATCGGTGGCCGCCACGAAGAGCTCAAGCCTCAAGCGCCCGCGCCTCGTAAAAAAGCTGCCAAGTAAGGAGTACGCCAAATGTTGCAACCAAAGCGTACAAAATTCCGCAAGCAGATGACCGGTCACAACCGTGGCCTGGCTCAGCGCGGTAGCAAAGTCAGCTTCGGCGAGTTCGCTCTGAAGTCTGTCGCTCGTGGTCGTCTTACCGCGCGTCAGATCGAGTCCGCACGTCGTGCGTTGACCCGTCACGTGAAGCGTGGCGGCAAGATCTGGATCCGCGTATTCCCCGACAAGCCTGTCACCAAGAAGCCTCTGGAAGTCCGGATGGGTAAAGGTAAGGGTAACGTCGAGTACTGGGTAGCCCAGATTCAACCGGGCAAGGTGCTCTACGAGATCGAGGGTGTTTCCGAAGAGCTGGCGCGTGAGGCATTCGCCCTGGCTGCTGCAAAGCTGCCGCTCGCCACCTCCTTTGTTAAGCGGACGGTGATGTGATGAAAGCGAATGAACTTCGTGAAAAATCCGCTCAGCAGCTGAACGAGCAACTGCTCGAGCTGCTGCGCGACCAGTTCAATCTGCGCATGCAGAAAGCAACTGGCCAGTTGGGGCAGTCTCACCTGCTCTCGCAAGTCAAGCGCGACATCGCTCGTGTCAAGACTGTGCTCAACCAGCAGGCAGGTAAGTGATCATGGCTGAAGTTGAAAAAACTGTCCGTACGCTGACTGGCCGCGTCGTCAGCGACAAGATGGACAAAAGCATCACCGTTCTGATCGAGCGTCGCGTCAAGCACCCGATCTACGGTAAATACGTGAAGCGTTCGACCAAACTGCACGCCCACGACGAAACCAACCAGTGCCGTATCGGTGACAAGGTCACGATTCGCGAGACTCGTCCTCTGGCGAAGACCAAGTGCTGGATGTTGGTTGATGTCGTCGAACGTGCCGTCGAAGTCTAAGGGCTAGGGGTCGGAGAAATTATATGATTCAGACTCAATCAATGCTCGATGTGGCGGATAACAGTGGCGCTCGTCGCGTCATGTGTATCAAGGTTCTCGGCGGTTCGCACCGCCGTTACGCCGGCATCGGCGACATCATCAAGGTTACCGTCAAGGAAGCGATTCCTCGTGGCAAGGTCAAGAAAGGCCAGGTGATGACTGCAGTAGTAGTCCGCACCCGTCACGGTGTTCGTCGTCCCGACGGCTCCATTATCCGCTTCGATGGCAACGCTGCTGTTCTGTTGAACAACAAGCAGGAGCCTATCGGCACCCGTATTTTCGGGCCGGTGACGCGTGAGCTTCGTTCCGAGAAGTTCATGAAGATCGTCTCGCTCGCGCCTGAAGTGCTGTAAGGAGAAGCCGCATGCAAAAGATTCGTCGCAACGACGAGATCATCGTCATCGCCGGCAAAGACAAGGGCAAGCGCGGTAAGGTGCTCCGGGTACTCGCTGACAACCGTCTGGTTGTCGGTGGTGTCAACCTCGTGAAGCGTCATACCAAGCCTAACCCCATGTCGGGCGTTCAAGGCGGTATCGTCGAAAAGGAGGCGCCTCTGCACGCCTCTAACGTCGCTATTTTCAACGGCGAAACCAACAAGGCTGATCGTGTTGGTTTCAAAGTAGAAGACGGCAAGAAAATTCGTGTCTTCAAGTCGACCCAAAAGCCGGTTGAAGCTTGAGACTGCTAGGTAGATAACCATGGCACGACTAAAAGAAGTTTATCGGAAGCAAATCGCTCCCAAGCTGAAGGAAGAACTTCAGCTTGGCAACGTGATGGAAGTTCCGCGCATCACCAAGATCACCCTGAACATGGGTATCGGCGAAGCGATCGGTGACAAGAAAATCATCGACAACGCAGTTGCTGACCTGGAGAAGATCACCGGCCAGAAGGTCGTCGTGACTCACGCTCGTAAATCCATCGCGGGCTTCAAGGTCCGTGAAGGTTGGCCGATCGGTGTCAAGGTGACCCTGCGCAGCGATCGTATGTATGAATTCCTGGATCGTCTGCTTTCGATCTCCCTGCCTCGGGTTCGCGACTTCCGCGGCCTGAATGCCAAGTCCTTCGATGGACGCGGCAACTACAGCATGGGCGTGAAAGAGCAGATCATTTTCCCGGAAATCGATTACGACAAGATCGATGCCCTGCGTGGTCTGGACATTACGCTGACCACTACTGCTCGAACGGACGAAGAGGGTCGCGCACTGCTGCGTGCCTTCAACTTCCCGTTCCGTAACTGATTGGAGTAGGAAATGGCTAAGCAAAGCATGAAGAACCGCGAGCTGAAGCGTCAGCAAACGGTTGCCAAGTACGCCCAGAAGCGTGCCGCGCTGAAGGCTGTCATCGCGAGTCCCGAGTCTTCTCCGGAAGCGCGTTGGGAAGCGCAGGTCGCGCTGCAGAAGCAGCCGCGCGACGCCAGTGCTTCGCGTCTGCGTAATCGTTGCCGCCTGACCGGCCGTCCGCATGGTGTTTACCGCAAGTTCGGTCTTGCGCGGAACATGCTGCGCCAGGCTGCGATGCGTGGTGATGTACCGGGTCTGGTGAAAGCCAGCTGGTAACAGGCGCTCCGGCAGCGATGTCGGAGCCGCAGTTGTCGAATCAAGCCCCTCATGGGGCTTGATTCGTTTCTGGACTGTCTCTAGAATGTCCGGCTCGCCCGAGTCACGCCTTCAGGCGTCCGCTCATTCAGCAGGCGATACGAGCCCTAGCGGGCTTATTTTTTTGAATTAGGAGCCAAGAGCCCATGAGTATGCAGGACCCGTTAGCGGACATGCTAACTCGTATCCGTAATGCCCAGATGGCCGAAAAGTCCGTCGTAAGCATGCCGTCTTCCACTTTGAAGGTGGCTGTAGCCAACGTTCTTCAGGGTGAAGGCTATATCGCAGGATACAACGTCAGCAGCGACGCCAAGCCGCAGCTGTCTATCGAGCTCAAGTACTTCGAAGGCCGTCCGGTTATCGAAGAGCTTAAGCGCGTAAGCCGTCCTGGCCTTCGCCAGTACAAATCTGTTGATCAGTTGCCGAAGGTTCGCGGCGGTCTGGGTGTTTCGATCGTGTCCACCAACAAAGGTGTGATGACTGATCGGGCTGCTCGCGCTGCTGGCGTTGGCGGCGAAGTGCTCTGCACAGTGTTCTAAGGGGGGATAAGCATGTCTCGCGTTGCTAAGAACCCCGTCAAGCTGCCCGCTGGTGTTGAATTCAACATGGCCGGCCAGCAGCTTTCGGTGAAGGGTGCCAAGGGTACTCTCGAACTGAACGTGCACTCGTCTGTGGAAGTGATCCACGAGGCCGGTGAGCTCCGTTTTGCTGCGCGTAACGGCGATCAGCAGAACCGTGCCATGGCCGGTACCACCCGTGCGCTGGTTAACAACATGGTGATCGGCGTCAGCCAGGGCTTCGAGCGTAAGCTCCAGCTGGTTGGTGTTGGTTACAAGGCGCAAGCCAAAGGTCAAGTGCTGTCCCTGGCTCTCGGCTTCTCGCACCCGGTGGAATATGAACTGCCGCAAGGCGTTACCGCGGAGACCCCCAGCCAGACCGATATCCTGATCAAGGGTGTCGATAAGCAACTGGTCGGTCAGGTGGCTGCTGAAATCCGTGACTTCCGTCGCCCAGAGCCTTACAAGGGCAAAGGCGTGCGTTACTCGGACGAAGTGGTCCGTCGTAAAGAAGCTAAGAAGAAGTAGGGCATAGCAAATGAGCGTAAAGAAAGTTACTCGTCTGCGTCGCGCTCGCAAGGCACGCCTGAAGATGCGCGAGCTGGAAACCGTACGCCTTTGTGTGTACCGCTCTTCCCAGCACATCTACGCCCAGGTCCTTTCGGCCGACGGCGGCAAGGTCCTGGCCAGTGCCTCGACTCTCGACAAAGAACTGCGCGACGGAGCCACTGGCAACGTCGACGCTGCCAAGAAAGTTGGTCAGCTGGTCGCTGAGCGTGCTAAGGCCGCAGGTGTCACCCAGGTGGCGTTCGACCGTTCTGGCTTCAAGTACCACGGTCGTGTCAAGGCACTGGCTGATGCTGCTCGTGAAGGCGGGCTGGAGTTCTAAGTTATGGCATATAACGAGCAAAAGCGCGACGAAGGCTACATTGAGAAGCTGGTTCAAGTTAACCGCGTCGCCAAGACAGTAAAAGGTGGCCGTATCTTCACGTTCACTGCGTTGACCGTAGTGGGTGATGGTAAGGGTCGTGTAGGTTTCGGTCGTGGCAAGTCCCGCGAAGTGCCTGCTGCCATTCAGAAGGCCATGGAAGCGGCTCGCCGCAACATGATCCAGGTCGATCTGAACGGCACCACGCTGCAGTACGCCACCAAGGCTGCGCATGGCGCGTCCAAGGTGTACATGCAGCCTGCTTCGGAAGGTACCGGTGTCATCGCCGGTGGTGCCATGCGCGCCATTCTCGAAGTGGCTGGTGTGCAGAACGTCCTGGCCAAGTGCTACGGCTCGACCAACCCGGTGAACGTGGTTCACGCCACCTTCAAGGGTTTGAAGGCCATGCAGTCGCCTGAGTCGATCGCTGCAAAGCGTGGCAAGAGCGTTGAGGAGATTTCCTGATCATGGCTAACACCGTCAAGGTCACGCTGATCAAAAGCGTCAGCGGTCGCATCCCCAATCACAAGCTGTGCGTCAAAGGCCTCGGCCTGCGTCGCATTGGTCACACCGTCGAAGTTCAGGACACTCCTGAGAATCGCGGCATGATCAACAAGGCTTACTACATGCTCCGTGTGGAGGGCTAAGCCATGCAACTGAACGATCTGCGTTCTGCGCCAGGCGCCCGTCGCGAAAAGCTGCGTCCGGGCCGTGGTATCGGCAGCGGTCTCGGTAAAACCGGTGGTCGTGGTCACAAGGGTCAGACTTCCCGCTCCGGCGGCAAGATCGCTCCCGGTTTCGAAGGCGGCCAGCAGCCTTTGCATCGCCGTCTGCCGAAGTTCGGCTTCGTCTCCTTGAAGGCTATGGATCGTGCTGAAGTTCGCACCTCCGAGCTGGCCAAGGTCCAAGGCGACGTCGTGACTCTGCAGAGCCTCAAGGATGCCGACATCATCAACCAGAACGTACAGCGTGTGAAAGTCATGCTGTCGGGCGAGGTTGGTCGTGCGGTAACTCTGAAGGGCATCGCCGCCACCAAAGGTGCGCGTGCGGCTATCGAAGCAGCTGGCGGCAAGTTCGAGGAATAAATGGCTAAGCAAGGTGCTCTCTCCGCGCTGAGTAATGGCGGGCTTTCTGAACTCTGGGCTCGTCTGCGTTTTCTGCTGATGGCGATCATCGTCTATCGAATTGGCGCACACATCCCGGTGCCGGGAATCAATCCCGACAGGTTGGCCGAGCTGTTCCGTCAGAACGAAGGGACCATCCTTAGCCTGTTCAACATGTTTTCCGGTGGCGCACTGGAGCGCATGAGCATTTTTGCACTGGGGATCATGCCGTATATCTCGGCATCGATCATCATGCAGCTCATGACCGCGGTCAGTCCGCAACTGGAGCAGTTGAAGAAAGAAGGTGAGGCCGGTCGCCGCAAGATCAGCCAGTACACGCGTTACGGTACGCTGGTGCTGGCGATCGTGCAGGCCATCGGTATGTCGGTTGGCCTCGCCGGCCAGGGTGTCGCGTTCAGCACGGATTTCGGCTTCTACTTCGTGGCGATCACCACCTTCGTGGCGGGTGCGATGTTCATGATGTGGCTGGGTGAGCAGATCACCGAGCGGGGTGTCGGCAACGGCATTTCGATGCTGATTTTCGCGGGTATCGTCGCCGGTCTTCCGGGTGCTCTCGGTCAGTCGTTCGAGTCTGCACGGCAGGGTGATGTCAATATCATCGCGTTGCTGGCTGTCGGCCTGCTGGCGGTTGCAATCATCGGATTCGTGGTGTTCATCGAGCGTGGTCAGCGGCGGATCGCCGTGCATTACGCCAAGCGCCAGCAAGGCCGCAAGGTATTTGCCGCGCAGACGAGCCATCTTCCGTTGAAAGTGAACATGGCGGGTGTCATTCCCGCGATTTTCGCCAGCAGCATTCTGCTGTTCCCGGCTTCGCTGGGGCAGTGGTTCGGGCAGTCCGAGAACATGGGTTGGCTGGCTGACATTTCTCAGTCGATCGCCCCTGGTCAGCCGTTGAATATCCTGTTGTTCAGCGCCGGAATCATTTTCTTCTGCTTCTTCTATACGGCATTGATGTTCAATCCGAAAGACGTCGCTGAAAATCTGAAGAAGTCCGGTGCGTTTATCCCGGGGATTCGTCCTGGTGAGCAGTCGGCGCGCTATATCGATGGCGTACTGACTCGCTTGACCATGTTCGGTGCCCTGTACATGACGGCTGTGTGCCTGCTGCCTCAGTTCCTTGTGGTGGCTGCAAATGTGCCGTTCTACCTTGGCGGGACGTCGTTGCTGATCGTGGTTGTGGTTGTAATGGACTTCATGTCCCAGGTTCAATCGCACCTCATGTCTCACCAGTACGATTCCCTGATGAAAAAAGCCAACCTGAAGGGCTATGGCAGCGGAATGCTCCGCTGAGTCGCCCGTAAGGTTCCAGGAGTTGGTCATGAAAGTTCGTGCATCGGTCAAAAAGCTGTGCCGCAACTGCAAAATCGTCCGGCGCGAAGGCGTCATTCGGGTGATCTGCAGCGCAGAACCGCGTCACAAGCAGCGCCAAGGCTGATTGTGAGTTAAGGCTCGAGCCCGGCAGCTAGTGCGCTGCCGGGTTGATTATTTGTTATTACAGCGTTAGTATCTCGCGCCCTTTTCTTGGCTTCCGGGGCGTTGGGTAGCTGTCAATTGGAGTTTCACTGAATGGCCCGTATTGCAGGCGTAAACATTCCGGATAACAAGCACACTGTTATCTCGCTGACCTACATCTATGGTGTTGGTCGCACTCGCGCGCAGACTATCTGTGCCGCTACCGGCGTGAATCCGGCAGCGAAAATCAAGGATCTTTCCGACGAGCAGGTCGAACTGCTGCGTGGCGAAGTGGCCAAGTTCATCGTTGAAGGTGACCTTCGTCGCGAAGTCAACATGAAGATCAAGCGCTTGATGGACCTGGGTTGCTACCGCGGCCTGCGTCATCGTCGTGGTCTGCCGGTACGCGGTCAGCGCACCAAGACCAACGCTCGCACCCGTAAGGGTCCGCGTAAGCCGATCCGCAAGTAATCGCGTTAGCGCATCGACAGGAATCTAATCATGGCAAAACCTGCTGCTCGTCCTCGTAAGAAAGTCAAAAAGACGGTGGTTGATGGCATCGCCCACATCCACGCGTCTTTCAACAACACCATCATCACCATCACCGATCGCCAAGGCAACGCGTTGTCCTGGGCAACTTCCGGTGGTTCCGGTTTCCGCGGCTCCCGTAAGAGCACCCCGTTCGCTGCCCAGGTGGCTGCCGAGCGCGCTGGTCAGGCGGCACTGGAATATGGCCTCAAGAACCTCGACGTCAACGTCAAGGGTCCTGGTCCGGGCCGTGAATCTGCTGTTCGTGCATTGAACGGCTGTGGTTATAAAATCGCCAGCATCACCGACGTGACGCCGATCCCGCACAACGGGTGCCGTCCGCCGAAGAAGCGCCGCGTGTAATCAGGAGACAGTGAGAAATGGCTCGTTATATTGGTCCCAAGTGCAAACTGTCTCGTCGTGAAGGCACCGATCTCTTTTTGAAGAGTGGTGCGCGCGCGCTCGAATCGAAGTGCAACATCGAAACCCCACCGGGTGTTCATGGTCAGCGTCGTGGTCGTCTGTCCGACTACGGCACCCAGCTGCGTGAAAAGCAGAAAGTCCGCCGTATCTATGGCGTGCTGGAGCGTCAGTTCAGCGGTTACTACAAGGAAGCGGCCAGCCGTAAGGGCGCTACCGGCGAGAATCTGCTGCAGCTGCTGGAATGCCGTCTGGATAACGTGGTTTACCGCATGGGCTTCGGCTCTACGCGTGCCGAGTCGCGTCAGCTCGTTTCCCACAAGGCCATCAGCGTTAACGGCAAGACCGTGAACGTTCCGTCCTTCCAGGTAAAAGCGGGTGACGTGGTAGCCGTTCGCGAGAAGTGCCGTAACCAGCTGCGTATCGCCCAAGCCCTGGAACTGTGCGTACAGCGCGGTCGCGTTGAGTGGGTCGAAGTAGATGCCGACAAGAAATCTGGCGTTTTCAAGAATGTTCCGGCTCGCAGTGATCTGTCCGCCGACATCAACGAAAACCTGATTGTCGAGCTCTACTCCAAGTAAGGGCTAGAAAATAGGTGTATCCATGCAGATTTCGGTAAATGAGTTCCTGACCCCCCGCCATATCGATGTGCAGGTGGTCAGTCCGACCCGTGCCAAGATCACGCTCGAGCCTCTCGAGCGTGGTTTCGGCCATACCCTGGGCAACGCGCTGCGCCGTATCCTGTTGTCCTCTATGCCCGGCTGCGCTGTGGTCGAGGCTGAGATCGACGGTGTGCTCCATGAGTACAGCGCCATCGAGGGCGTGCAGGAAGATGTCATCGAAATCCTGCTGAACCTCAAAGGTATCGCCATCAAGCTGCACGGCCGTGATGAAGTGACCTTGAGCCTGGTGAAGAAGGGCGCGGGCGCTGTTACCGCTGCCGATATCCAGCTGGATCACGATGTCGAAATCGTCAATGGCGATCACCTGATTGCCAATCTGGCGGCTAATGGCTCGATCAACATGAAGCTCAAGGTCGCTCGCGGCCGTGGTTACGAGCCTGCTGACGCGCGTCAGAGCGACGAAGACGAGAGCCGCAGTATTGGCCGTCTTCAGCTCGACGCAACGTTCAGCCCGGTTCGTCGCGTAGCGTATGTTGTCGAAAACGCTCGTGTTGAGCAGCGTACCAACTTGGACAAGCTGGTCATCGACCTGGAAACCAACGGAACCCTGGATCCCGAAGAGGCGATCCGTCGTGCCGCGACCATCCTGCAGCAGCAGCTGGCCGCGTTTGTCGACCTCAAGGGTGACAGTGAGCCGGTCGTGGTCGAGCAGGAAGACGAGATCGATCCGATCCTGTTGCGTCCAGTTGACGACCTGGAACTGACCGTACGTTCGGCTAACTGCCTCAAGGCAGAAAACATCTACTACATCGGTGACCTGATTCAGCGCACCGAAGTAGAGCTGTTGAAAACACCGAACCTGGGCAAGAAGTCTCTGACCGAAATCAAAGACGTCCTGGCCTCTCGTGGTCTGTCCCTGGGCATGCGTCTCGACAACTGGCCGCCGGCAAGTCTCAAGAAGGACGATAAGGCTACGGCCTGATCGCCCCTAGTCACCGAACTGATCGTTTGGTAAGGAATTTCAATCATGCGTCATCGTAAAAGTGGCCGTCATCTCAGCCGCACAAGCGCTCACCGCAAGGCCATGTTCCAGAACATGGCGGTGTCGTTGTTCGAGCACGAACTGATCAAAACAACCCTGCCCAAGGCCAAAGAACTGCGTCGCGTTGCCGAGCCGCTGATCACTCTGGCCAAGGAAGACAGCGTCGCCAACCGTCGTCTGGCTTTCGACCGCACTCGTTCGAAAGCTATCGTTGGCAAGCTGTTCAACGATCTGGGCCCGCGTTACGCCACCCGTCAGGGCGGTTATCTGCGCATCCTCAAGTGCGGCTTCCGCGCTGGAGACAACGCACCGATGGCTTACGTCGAACTGGTTGACCGTCCGGTTACTGGTGAAGTGGAAGCAGCCGAGTAATTTCGGCAGTGTCGAAGAAGCCGAGTCCTGGGACTCGGCTTTTTTTTGCCTGAAAGATTTGCGCTATCGCAAACGTTGACCTTCATCATTAGACCGCGTTGCGCTTGCTTTCTAAGATGGCAGTCAACCAGCAGGTGATCCTATACGCCCCCTGGATTCGTTGATCGTCAAGGAGATGCAGTTATGACTGACAAGCCCAAGCTCACGACCGTCGCTGGCGCGCCGGTGTCCGAGAACCAGAACTCGATGACTGCCGGCCGGCGCGGCCCGATGTTGCTGCAGGATGTTTGGTTTTTGGAGAAGTTGGCCCATTTCGACCGTGAAGTCATTCCTGAGCGCCGGATGCACGCGAAAGGGTCGGGTGCCTTTGGCGAGCTTGTCATTACGCATGACATCACGCGGTACACCAAGGCGAAACTGTTCTCCGAGGTCGGCAAGCGCACGCCGATGTTCGCTCGTTTCTCCACCGTAGCAGGCGAGCGGGGCGCTGCGGACGCCGAGCGCGATATCCGTGGTTACGCCCTCAAGTTCTACACGGAGGAGGGCAACTGGGACATGGTGGGTAACAACACGCCGGTGTTCTTCTTCCGCGACCCGCTGAAGTTTCCCGACCTCAACCACGCCGTCAAGCGCGATCCGCGCACCAACATGCGCAATGCCAATAACAACTGGGATTTCTGGACGGGTTTGCCGGAGGCGTTGCACCAGGTCACCTATGTCATGGGTGACCGCGGTATTCCGGCTTCGTACCGGCACATGCACGGCTTTGGTTCGCACACCTACAGCTTCATCAGTCCGCGAAACGAGCGCTACTGGGTCAAGTTCCATTTCCGCACTCAGCAAGGCATCAAGAACCTGACCGATGCCGAGGCGGCGGCTATCGTGGCCAATGACCGTGAAAGTTCGCAGCGCGATTTGTTCGAGGCGATCGAACGGGGAGAATTTCCGCGCTGGACGATGTATGTGCAGATCATGCCGGAAGCCGATGCGGCCAAGGTGCCCTATCACCCGTTCGACCTCACCAAAGTATGGCCTCATGCCGACTACCCGCTGATCGAGGTCGGTTACTACGAGCTCAACCGCAATCCGGACAATTACTTCCAGGACGTCGAACAGGTCGCGTTCACGCCCGCCAATGTGGTTCCCGGAATCAGCTTTTCGCCGGATCGCATGCTGCAAGGGCGGCTGTTCTCCTATGGAGATGCGCAGCGCTACCGGCTCGGGGTGAACCATCACCAGATCCCGGTGAACGCACCGCGTTGCCCGGTACACAGCTATCACCGCGACGGTGCGATGCGTGTGGACGGCAACCAGGGCGGTCGCTTGCATTACGAGCCGAACACCTACGGTGAATGGCGTGAGCAGCCTGATTTCAGCGAGCCGCCGCTCGCCTTGGACGGTGCGGCCGATCGTTATGATTACCGGGCCGACGACGCGGATTATTTCACTCAGCCAGGCAATCTGTTCCGCCTGATGGCCGCCGACGAGCAGCAACGGCTGTTCGAGAACACCGCTCGTGCGATGCAAGGGGTTGATCGCCACATCAAGATTCGCCACATCGGCCACTGTCTCAAGGCTGATCCGGCCTACGGTGCCGGGATTGCCGCGGCGCTGGACATTCCATTGTCGGAAGTGCCGGCCTGACAATAGGCATGGCGGTGATAAAAAGCCCGCAGGAGACTGCGGGCTTTCTTGTTGAGGGCCACCTGCCGCGATGGCCCTCGTAGGCAGAGCGAAAGCTGGCGATCGTCCCGCGTTGCGCGGGGCGGCTTCTCAGTCTGTTGAGCGGTCGCGCTCGAGCAGTGGCTTGAGAAAGTGCCCGGTATGTGACTGGGGCATCGCGGCGACTTCTTCCGGTGTACCCGTGGCGATGATTTGGCCGCCCTTGGATCCGCCTTCCGGGCCGAGGTCGATCAGCCAATCGGCCGTCTTGATGACATCCAGGTTGTGTTCGATCACCACGACTGTATTGCCGTGATCACGTAGCCGGTGCAGCACGTCGAGCAATTGCTGGATATCGGCGAAATGCAATCCAGTGGTCGGCTCATCGAGGATGTAGAGCGTCTTGCCGGTGTCGCGCTTGGATAGCTCACGGGATAGCTTGACCCGCTGGGCTTCGCCGCCGGACAGAGTGGTCGCGCTCTGGCCGAGCTTGATATAGGACAGACCCACATCCATGAGCGTCTGCAACTTGCGTGCAACGGCCGGGACCGGGTCGAAGAACTCGCGCGCCTCCTCGATCGTCATGTCCAGGACTTCGGTGATGCTCTTGCCCTTGTACTTCACCTCGAGGGTTTCGCGGTTGTAGCGCTTGCCCTTGCAGACGTCGCAAGGCACATAGATGTCCGGCAGGAAGTGCATTTCCACCTTGATCACGCCATCGCCCTGGCAAGCTTCGCAGCGCCCACCCTTGACATTGAAGGAGAAGCGCCCCGGGCCGTAGCCGCGCGACCGCGCTTCCGGTACGCCAGCGAACAGTTCGCGAATGGGTGTGAACAGGCCCGTATAGGTCGCCGGGTTCGAGCGCGGTGTACGGCCAATCGGGCTCTGGTCGATGTCCACCACTTTGTCCAGGTGTTGCAGCCCGTCGAAGGAGTCGTGCGCGGCGACTTCCAGCGTGGTTGCGCCGTTTAGGGCCGTGGCGGTGATTGGGAACAGCGTGTTGTTGATCAGGGTCGACTTGCCCGAGCCGGATACTCCGGTGATGCAGGTGAGCAGTCCCACCGGAATCTCCAGGTCGACATTGCGCAGGTTATTGCCACGCGCGCCCTTGAGTCTGAGCAGCTTGCCGGGATCACGCGCTGTACGTTGGGTTGGGTACAGGATCTTGACCCGGCCGGACAGATAGCCACCGGTCAGCGAGGCGGGGTTGTTCATCACCTCGTCCGGCGTTCCTTCGGCGACGATCTGGCCGCCATGCACGCCGGCTCCGGGCCCGATGTCGACAACGTAGTCGGCGAGGCGTATGGCATCTTCGTCGTGTTCGACGACGATCACCGTATTACCGATGTCGCGCAGGTGGCGAAGGGTGCCGAGCAGGCGTTCGTTGTCGCGTTGATGGAGACCGATCGAGGGCTCGTCGAGGATGTACATGACCCCGACCAGGCCCGCGCCGATCTGGCTGGCCAGGCGGATACGCTGGGCTTCGCCGCCGGACAGGGTATCGGCGCTCCGGTCCAGCGTCAGGTAGTCGAGGCCGACGTTGACCAGAAACTGCAGGCGCTCGCAGATTTCCTTGAGGATTTTGTCGGCGATTTCGCCGCGGCGGCCTGGCAGCGAGAGGGTGCTGAAATACTCGGTGGCATCGCCAATCGGCAGGCCCGTCACCGCAGGCAGGGTCTTGTCGCCGACCCATACATGGCGCGCCTCACGGCGCAGCCGGGTCCCACGGCATTCGGGGCAGGGCTGAGTGCTGAGGTACTTGGCCAGTTCTTCACGCACTGAGTTGGATTCGGTTTCGCGATAGCGACGCTCAAGGTTGGGGACGATCCCCTCGAAGGGGTGGGAGCGTTTGACGATATCCCCGCGGTCGTTCAGATAACGGAAATCCACATTCTCTTTGCCGCTGCCGCGCAGAACCACTTTCTGATGCTCTGCGGCGAGCGAATCGAAGGGCTCGTCGAGACTGAACCCGTAATGCGAAGCCAGCGAACCGAGCATCTGAAAGTAATAAACGTTGCGTCGATCCCAGCCGCGAATCGCGCCTTCGGCCAGGGTCAGCTCGCCATTGACGAGACGTTTGGCATCGAAAAATTGTTTGACCCCCAGACCGTCACACGTCGGGCATGCGCCGGCTGGATTGTTGAAAGAAAACAGCTTGGGCTCCAGCTCGCTGATGGAGTGCCCGCAAATCGGACAGGCGAAACGGGCAGAGAAAATCATTTCTTCGCTGTCGTCTTCGTCTTCCATCGACGCGACCAGGGCGATGCCGTCGGCGAGTTTCAATGCGGTTTCAAAGGACTCTGCGAGGCGCTGCTGCAAGTCGGCGCGTACCTTGAAACGATCCACCACGACATCGATGGAATGTTTCTTCTGCTTGTCCAGTTTTGGCAGTTCGTCGAGCTCATAGAGCCGCCCGTTGACGCGCGCGCGCACGAAACCCTGGGCGCGTAGCTCGTCGAACACTGCCAGGTGTTCGCCCTTGCGCTCGCGGATGACGGGGGCGAGAAGCATGAGTTTGCGGCCTTCTGGCAAGGCCAGCACCTGGTCGACCATCTGGCTGACCGTCTGGGCTTCGAGTGGCGCATCGTGATCGGGGCAGCGCGGCGTACCGGCGCGCGCATAGAGTAAGCGCAGGTAGTCATATATTTCGGTGATGGTGCCAACGGTCGATCGCGGGTTGTGCGACGTCGATTTCTGCTCGATCGAAATGGCGGGGGAGAGCCCTTCGATGGTATCGACGTCAGGCTTTTCCATCATCGAGAGGAACTGCCGGGCGTACGCCGAAAGCGATTCGACGTAGCGCCGCTGCCCCTCGGCATACAGCGTGTCGAAGGCCAGTGAGGACTTGCCAGAGCCGGACAGGCCGGTAATCACGATCAGCTTGTCGCGCGGCAGAGTAAGGTCGATGTTCTTCAGGTTATGGGTGCGAGCCCCACGAATCAGAATCTTGTCCAAAGCAGCCTCGCGTGGCGGGCGAAAACCCGGAAGTATACGGCTGGGGGCGGCGTCGCGGCAAAAGCGCGCGCCTGTGCCAAGCAGGGGATGGCTGCTAGAATCGCCGCCGGTTCATTCAAGCGAGACCCCCCATGCAGGATCCCTACAGCGAGCGCATGAGCGCCAGCGAAACCCGCGCCGCCTCCGGGCTGGCCTTGGTTTTCGCGTTTCGCATGCTCGGTATGTTCATGGTGCTGCCAGTCCTGGCGACCTATGGCATGGAGCTGCAGGGGGCGACGCCGGCGCTGATCGGTCTCGCTATCGGTGCCTATGGTTTGACCCAGGCGGTGCTACAAATTCCATTCGGCATGCTGTCTGATCGAATCGGGCGGCTGCCGGTGATCTATTTCGGTCTGTTGATTTTTGCGGCGGGCGCCGTGCTGGCGGCTTCCGCCGATTCCATCTGGGGCGTTATCGCCGGGCGCATCCTTCAGGGGGCGGGAGCCATTTCGGCGGCCGTGATGGCCTTGCTCTCCGATCTCACGCGCGAGCAGCATCGCACCAAGGCGATGGCGATGATCGGAATGAGCATCGGGGTCTCGTTTGCCGTTGCGATGGTGGTCGGCCCGCTGCTGACGCGCGCGTACGGTTTGTCCGGCTTGTTCTGGGCGACAGCCGGGATGGCATTGCTGGGCGCGCTGATCGTCGCGACGCTGCCGCGCGCCCACCGGCATTTGCGTCACCGCGAATCGGGTGTGGCCAGGCAGGCGCTGGGCGTTACCGTACGCCATCCCGATCTGCTGCGATTGGATTTCAGCATTTTTGTCCTGCACGCCATCCTCATGGCGAGTTTTGTCGCGTTACCGTTGGCGCTGGTGAATGAAGCGGCGCTGCCGCGCGACGAGCACTGGTGGGTCTATCTCACGGCACTGGTCGTCGGCTTCTTCGGTATGGTTCCGTTCATCATCTACGGTGAAAAGAAGCGCCAGATGAAACGTGTCGTGCTGGGTGCCGTGGGCGTGTTGATGATGGCCGAACTGTTCTTCTGGCTGTTCGGTGACCGCCTCTGGTCGCTGGTTGGCGGCATGATCGTATTCTTCATCGCCTTCAACCTCCTGGAAGCCTCGCTGCCTTCACTGATCAGCAAGGTCGCGCCGGCCGGGGGCAAGGGCACAGCAATGGGCATCTATTCCACAAGCCAGTTCCTCGGTGCCGGGTTGGGCGGGGTCCTGGGCGGATGGTTTTATCAAGTCGGTGGTTTGGCGTTGGTGTTCGCCGGTTGCGCCGCGCTTTGCTTGTTGTGGCTAGGGGTGACCTGGAGCATGCGTGAGCCGCCTTATGTGACCGGGTTGCGTCTGCCACTCTCGGCCGGGGCTGCGCTCAACCCTGCTCTCGCCGAGCAGATGCTGGCGGTTCCTGGTGTCTCGGATGCCGTAGTAATCACCGAGGAGCCTGCCGCCTACGTCAAGGTCGACATGAAGCTGCTGGATCGGGCTGCGCTTGATCGCCTGGTGGCGTGACCAATCATCCGGCCATGAAGGTGGTCCGGAAATGCCTACTGACCCATCGTCCTAGGTCGCGCCGGTTGGCCGGCTTGTGGCGGTAAGGTAAGATTCACGGTCATTGGCTTTTCCCCGATCGGGGGATTTTCTCCAGTGAGCCAACCCAATTCACGTTCAAGCGAAGGAGTTACCCATGGCCAGAGGGGTGAATAAAGTCATCTTGATCGGCAATGTCGGCGGCGACCCGGAAACCCGCTACATGCCCAATGGCAATGCGGTGACCAACATCACGCTGGCCACCACCGACAGCTGGAAGGACAAGCAGACCGGCCAGCAGCAAGAGCGCACCGAGTGGCACCGGGTCGTGCTGTTCGGCAAGGTTGCCGAGATTGCCGGTGAGTACCTGCGCAAGGGCTCGCAGTGCTACATCGAAGGCCGCCTGCAAACTCGCGAATGGGAAAAGGATGGCGTCAAACGCTACACCACCGAGGTGGTGGTGGACATGGGAGGCACCATGCAGTTGCTCGGCGGCCGTGGGGGCAGTTCCGACGATGCTCCGCGTCAGTCCCAGCCGCGCCCTCAGCGCGACTCGCAGCCGCAGCAGCAGTCCCGTCCACAGTCTCAGCCGCAGCCTGCCCAGCAGCCAGCGCCGGACTACGACAGCTTCGACGACGATATCCCGTTCTAGAGTCCAGTCCATGCGAATGCGCCTGATGCTGTTGGGCGGCGGTAATGCCCTGGGTCAGGCGCTGATCCGCCTGGGAGCCGAGGAAGACATTGGCTTCCTCGCGCCCCGTCCGCCCATTCATGGGTGGGATGCGCCCAGCCTGACCGATCTGCTGGACGACAATCGTCCGGATGTGGTGATCAACCTCGCCTACTATTTCGACTGGTTTCAGAGCGGTCAGGTCGACGACTTAGTACTGGCGAATCAGGAACGCGCGGTGGAGCGGTTGGCCGAGTTGGGCCAGCACCATCAGTTCGTGCTGATGCAGCCGTCCAGCTACCGCGTATTTGACGGCGCGAGAACCACGGCTTATAGCGAGAAAGACGAGGTCGCGCCGCTTGATGCGCGTAGCCGCGCCCTCTGGCGGATCGAGCAAAGCGTTCGTTCGCTCTGTCCTCGGCATGTCCTGCTTCGGTTTGGCTGGCTGCTCGACGACAGTTCCGACGGTCTGCTGGGACGGTTTCTTCGTCGGCTCGAGCAGAGTGACGAGCTCTACCTCGCCGATGATCGGCGTGGCAATCCCACGCCCGTCGAAGATGCGGCGCGGGTGATCCTGGCGGTGCTCAAACAGCTTGATTGCCAGGCGCCGCTATGGGGAACCTACCATTACGGTGGGCACGAGGCCTCGACGCCGTTGGTGGTTGGTCAGGCGCTGCTTGCCGAAGCCGCCCATCATCGGCAATTGAAGGTCGGCAGCTTGGCCCCGATCGCTCACGCCGCCTGCCTGGATGCGACGGACGAGCCACAGCACGGAGTGCTCGCCTGTAAGAAAATTTTCAATACTTTCGGCATCAAGCCGCGCGCCTGGCGCGCCGGGTTGCCGAGCCTGCTGGAGCGTTATTACCGTCATGGCTGAGTCACCGATTCTCGTTACCGGGGGGGCGGGCTTCATCGGCTCGAATCTGGTCGATGCGCTCGTTGCGCAAGGATATGCCGTTCGGGTGCTGGACAATCTCTCGACGGGCAAGCGCGAGAACCTGTCGCAGGACCCGCGTGTCGAGTTGATCGTCGGCGATGTGGCCGATGCGCAGGTCGTGCGTCGCGCGCTGCAGGGATGTCGAGCCGTGGTTCATTTGGCGGCGGTCGCATCGGTGCAGGCCTCGGTCGACGACCCTGTCGGCACGCACCAGAGCAATCTGGTGGGTACATTGAACCTGTGCGAGGCGATGCGGGAGGCGGGGGTTCGTCGGGTCGTGTTCGCATCGAGCGCGGCGGTTTACGGCAACAATGGGGAAGGACAGTCCATTGACGAAGATACGCCGAAAGCGCCGATGACACCCTACGCCGCCGATAAGTTGGCCAGCGAGCACTACCTGGACTTCTATCGGCGTCAGCATGGGCTGGAGCCTGTGGTGTTCCGCTTTTTCAATATTTACGGGCCGCGCCAGGATCCGTCATCGCCGTACTCGGGCGTAATCAGTATTTTCACTGAGCGCGCGCAGCAAGGGCTGCCTATCACCGTGTTTGGCGACGGCGAGCAGACCCGTGATTTTCTTTACGTGGGGGACTTGGTTGCGGTGCTGTTACAGGCGCTGGAGCAAGGCGTCGTCGAGCCCGGAGCGGTGAATGTCGGGCTGAATCGTGCTACGAGTCTGAATCAGTTGCTCGCGGCGATTCGGGATGTGCTGGGGCAGTTGCCCCCCGTGAGCTATCAGGCCGCGCGCGGAGGAGACATTCGTCATTCCAGGGCCAACAACTCGCGGTTGCTGCAACGTTATCGGTTGCCACAACCGACGACTGATATGCGTACTGGACTGGCACAACTGTTGGATAAATAACGAAACTCGAACAATGAAAAAGGCGCCCGAAGGCGCCTTTTTCTTTTCTGCTGTCTGGCGTGTCAGCTATCAGAACTTGTAGCCGAGACCGACCATGTAAACCATCGGATCGACGTCTACGTCGACTTTGGTTTTGGTAACGTTAAGTGCAGTCGGGCCTTCAACGGTAGCCTCGGTGTCGATGTCGATGTAGCGAACCTGAGCGTTGATCATCAGGTTTTCAGTCAGCATGTAGTCTGCGCCAACTTGGAAGGCCAGCCCCCAGGAGTCGTCAACCTCAAAGCTGCTGAAGCCCTGCGCTTTGCGCTCGCTGCTCAGATCTTCTTGGAAAAAAGTGGTGTAGTTGATACCGACACCGACGTAGGGTTGGAAAGCGGCTTTATTGTCCAGAGGGTAGTAAACGACGCTAAGGGTCGGGGGCAGATGCTTGATATCACCCAGCTTGCCGTCGAGTCCCGCAACGCCTACAGCGTTGCTCACGCCTTTCACGCCAACCTCGTGGCTGAATGGGGTAGCGGCCAGCAATTCGATACCAACCTTGTCGGTAACCATATAGGCAAAGTTCAGGCCCAGCTGGGTGTCGCTATCCAGAGTGGCGCCAGTGCCTGCGCCCTGGACGCCATCAAACTTGAGGTTGCCGCTGTCCTCACGCGCATCGACGGTAACCGCACCCGCGCGGACGATGATATCCCCAGCCTCGAAAGCCTGGGCGAAAGGTGCAGCCAGCGCCAAGGCCAGTGCGGAAGCGGTAAATAGGGTCTTGCGCATAGTGGAACTCCATCGAGACGTGTGTGTTGCAGCTGAGGCCAATGGTAGGGCGCGATCCCCTGTGTTTTTTGACACAGCTCAACGAAACGGCTGCTTTGCCTGGGCTGCGACGTTCTGCCCCTGGGTTGCCTTCCTTTGCGGATGTAGATGATAATGTTTCTCTTTCGAGTTTGACCTTCGTCTGCAAGGATCCATCAATGCAAGCCCTTATCCCCCGCCTCCTGGCGGTCGCCGTGTTGCCATGCTGCGTGCAGCTCCATGCAGCTCCGTTGGACGCAGCGCTGGAGGAGAGTCAGCGTCTGGCCGCCGAAGCCAAGGCCTCGCAGGCACGCATCGAACAGCTCGATGACGCGACCCGGCAGATGCTCAACGAGTATCGCAGCGCGGTGCAGCAGGCC